>DJQL01000068.1:2519-11901 GCA_002437565.1 Prevotella sp. UBA6387 | reverse complement strand
GCGAGGGCGAGAGCCGTGTCGGTGTTGATGCCACGCTCATGAAACTCGTCGAAGATGATGGTGGAGATTCCGTCGAGCGTAGGGTCGCTTGTCATCATCCTTGTCAGAATGCCCTCCGTGAGAACCTCAACGCACGTGTTTTCCGACACCTTGCTCTCGAAACGCACGCGATAACCCACCATGTCGCCCACGGCTGTGCCAGTCATCTGTGCCATGCGTTCCGCTATTTGCCTGGCGGCGACACGCCTTGGCTCAAGCATTATCACCTTGCCTTGACCTGGTGGCAATGCCCTGTATATTGTCAATGGCAGCAATGTGGACTTTCCGGCTCCAGGCGGAGCGGTGACGACGACGGCTGGATGCGAGCGCAGCGCGTCGTTGACTTCTTGCGCCACTTGGCCTATGGGAAGCGAGTGTATATATTTGTCGAGACACATATCTGTCATGTTATCTTATCTTAATGCTTATTATAATGCTTGTTTTAAAGTCTCGGCAAAGTTAGTCATTTGTCGTGAACAAGAATGCGTTATGGATAAAAAGTTTGATAGCCAGTTTTTCTCCATGTTCTGCATAAATCAGGAATAAACAGAAATCGGCAAGCCGTGGCCAAGAGAGGTCATGCTTGCCGATTTCTGTTTATTGTTCCGACTTGCCTATATTCGGTAATGTCAAATTGTCTTCCTATCGTTTCAGGTTAGGATTCTTCTCTACCTCCGTCGGTGGGTAAGGATTGTACATAGAGTTGTCGGTCCATGCCGCTGTCACTTCCATGTTCTCCTTCACCACCACGTCGGCTGGCAGTGTGTATGTGAACGGCTTGCCGTTTGCGTCCTCGCTAAGCGTAAGCGTTCCCTTCGGCACGAGCACCTGGGTCTGAGCCCCCGTGCGATAGGCGTATGCCTCCTTGAGCTTGTTGGCACGGAACTGGTCGTCGGTGCGTGTCACCATGGCAAGCACATATCCAGCCACCTCGTATCCATGCTCTTCAAAGGCAGCCTCGGCAAGTTCGTTTGCGCCCATGCCGTCAACGGCGGCAACCTTAGTCTGGTCGGTGTAGGCGCGCTGGCGCACTTGCTTGAGAGCCTTCTTCGCGCTCGCAAGGTCTTGTCCAGCACGAGCCGCGGCCTCGGCATACCAGCAAAGCACTTCGGAATAGCGGATGAGCTGGTGGCGCTTGTCTATGCACATTCCGCCCCAGAAAGGCTTTGTGCAGTCGTATGCTTCTGTCGATGGGCTTCCGTCGTCGTTCTTGTTCACGGTGAACGCCACGAACATCGGGCGGTAATCGCTTACCACGGCATTTGTGCCATCGTATGCCTTGCCGTCCTTTGTCGCCCACCAGTCAACATCGTTGCCGGCTGCGGTATGTTCCGTCTTGGCATACACGGCATCCTTGCGTGGACCGTCAGGATAGTTGGCCCAATAGCGTCGCTCTGCGAGGAAGTCACCCCATCCGCTAAGGCTTCCGAGCTGATGGCAAGAGGAGAACTGAGAATCTCCATCGCTCCATCCACCGTTCACGTGGCGGTATTCAATGCCAAGAATGGTTTCATTGTGGTGGTTGTTGCCGTAAGAGTAGACTTGGTTCCAGTCTGCGAGCAAGCCTTGATCGTATTTGCCACTCTCAACTCCGTCGATCACTTCTTTCGCCTTGTCTGCTGCCTTGGCATAGTATTCTGTCTTGTTGAGCGGATAGCCAGCCATGGACATATAGACGGCGGCGAGCGTAGACTTCACGGCCTGGGCAGAAACATAAACGTTGCTGCCATCGAACACGCGGTTGGTCCCAGTGTACTTGGCTGGAAGGTTCATGCTCTCGGCCTTGGTCAGGTCTTCCACTATCTGCGTGTAGATACCCTCCACGTTGGTGAGCTCTGTCTTGTTGTCGTCAGGGATGTTGTGCAAGATAAGTGGCAGAGGCCCAAACTTGCGCACAAGCTTGAAATAAGCGTAAGCGCGCCAAAAGTGCGCCTGTCCCATGGCAATGTTTATCTCCTCCTGTGATGTGGCGGCAGAGCCAGCGTTGTCTATAATGGAGTTGGCGGCTTTCACTATGGTGTACAATCTGCCCCAGTTGTCATTCAATCCCTTTGTGTCGGTAGGGGTCTCGAAAGCGTCGTTGGACAGGTAGGCGGCCTTGTTGGAGCCTGTGGTGGAAGTGACATCATCGCCGGCACACTCGAGAATCATCGGGTTAGAATTGCATTGGTACGCCTGCACCTTGGCATAGAGCGCGTTCACGCCCATGTCAAGTTCCGACTGGTTTGAGAAGAACCCTTCGGGTGTGAGTTTTCCTTTGGGTGTCTCCGTGAGGAAGTCGCTGCACGATGTCGAGAGCAGCAGTGTGGCTGCAAACAAGCAGCCTGACAGTATGTTGTTTTTCATCTTGATGTTTTCCTTTAAGATTAGAAATTAGCTCTCACGCCAAACGTGAACGTGCGTGGGGTAGGGTAAGTACCTGTGTCGATACCGTTGGCACGGTCGCCATAGTCGCTTGAGAACGAGAAACCAGCAGGATTGGAACCCTTGTAGTTTGTGATGGTGAAGAGGTTTTGCACGCTGAAGCTGAAGCGGAAATCGGCTATCTTGGCTACGCTGCGAGGCAACTCGTAGGCCAGGGTGATGTTCTCGCAACGGAAGTAGTTGGCATTCTCCACGAACTTGGAAGAGTTGCCAATGTACTGGTTGTTGGACACACGTGGGTCTGGCATGGTCTTGCCAATCTCGCTGATGTAACTGGCATCGGTGAACATGCGCGAGTTTCCAATCATTGAGTTCATGGCGAAGCGCAGTGCGTTGAGGCGCTGCACGCCGAAAGCTGAGTTGAAGAATGCGTTGAGGCTCCAGTTCTTGTAGCTTACGCTGTTGTTCCAGCCAAGGGTGAAGTCGGGCGTTGCCTTGCCCAGCACCACGCGGTCGTCGGTGGTCGGGGTGCGTGTCACGGAGCCGTCTTGCGCATAGAACGTGTCGTAGCCCTCGCTGTCGATGCCTGCCCAGCGATAGCCGAAGAATGTTCCAATGGGCTCGCCTTCCTTGATGATGGTGCAGTCGGTGATAATCGACTGGAACGAGCCACCATAGATGATTGGCTGCTGAGCGGTGAGTTTCTTCACCTTGTTCTTGAGGTAAGTGCCGTTAAGAGACGTGGTGTAAGTCCAGTCTGGGGAAGTCACGACGCGGGCGTTGAGCGAGATGTCAACACCTTGGTTGGACACCTTGCCGGCGTTGATGAGGTAACTTGTGCCGCCGAGGTAGCTGGCGAGGTTCGTAGTGAGGAGCGCGTCGGAAGTCTCCTTGTTGAAATAGTCCACAGAGAGGTCGATGCGGTTGTTGAACAGTCCGAGGTCGAAGCCGAGGTCAAACTGCTTTGTCTTCTCCCACTTTATGTCAGGCGTGGCTATAGAGTTCTCCCAATATCCTGATACGCCATTGGCGGTGCCAAAGTAGGTCGTCGTGCCAGTGAGGAGCGCGAGAGTTGAATATGGTGAGATGTCTTGGTTGCCGATGATACCGTAGCTGGCGCGAATCTTCAGGTTGCTGATCACGTCGCGCGTGCTCTCCATGAACTTCTCGTTGCTCACAGTCCATGCGGCGGCGATTGACGGGAAGTAGCCCCACTTGTTGTTGGTGAAGCGGCTTGAGCCGTCGGCGCGGAACGTACCGGTGAGCATGTACTTGTCGGCGTAGTTGTACATCACGCGACCCACTCCTGAGAGCAGTGCCCAGTTGCTATAGCTGTTTGAAGCATCGCGTGTAGCGGCGTTCTGCACGTCCCACCAGCCCACAGACTCCACCTGTAGCGACTTGCCTGTGATGCCCATGGAGCGCGTTTCGCTCTTCGTGGCCTCCCAAACGCCCGTGGCGGTGAGGTTGTGGTCGCCCCAGGAGTGTATGTAGGTGAGGTTGTTGGTCGACTGCAACATGGTGCGCTGCGCGTTGTTGTTGCCCATGCCGTTATTGCCAGATCCCTGCACCCTCTGCGTTGAGAAAGAATAAGATGTGTTGTTGAAATAGTCGATACCGTTTGACGTGGTGAACGTGAGCCCCGGGGCGATGTTGAACTTGAGGTCGATGTGTCCGTTGACAACGTCGTGGCGGCGCTCGCTCTTGTTATCATGAATGGTGCCGTATGCGTTTGCCTGAATGGTGCAATATGGGTCCCAAACGTAGTTGCCGTTCTCGTCGTACATGTTCATCGCGGGAGAAGAGTTGAACGCGATCCACAGTGGGTTGTATCCGCTCATTGACAGTTCGCCGATGCCCTTTCCTATTCCGCGTGAGGCGTTGAGGTCGAGGGTCACGTCGAGCCATTTCTTCAAAGATGTCTTGATGTTGACCTTTGCCGAGTAGCGCTCATAAGAACTCTCCTTGATAGTGCCTTCGTGCTTCATGTAGTTGCCCGACACATACGACTGCATGCCCTCCGTGCCCTTGTTGAACACTACCTTGTAGTTTTGCGTCACGCCCGTGCGGAACATCTGGTCGGCCCAGTCGATGCCGGGGTTGGTGCCATCGAGGAAGTCCTTCAACTCTGCTTCCGACTTTCCGGCATAGTCGACAAGAGCCCTGGCGTACGTCTTAGTGTCCATCATCTTGGGCAAGCGCGTGGCGTTGGAAACACCCCACGACGCGTCGAGCGTTATCTTGCTGTCACCCTTCACGCCACTCTTCGTGGTGACGATTACCACGCCGTTGGCACCGCGGCTACCGTATATGGCCGTGGAAGAGGCATCCTTGAGTATCTGTATGCTCTGTATGTCTTCGGGGTTGATGCCGTCGAGACCCGACTCGCGCACCATGCCGTCGACAACATAAAGAGGATCGTTCGACTTGTTGATGGAGTTTGTGCCACGCACGCGAATCTTGACAGAACCGCCTGGTATGCCGTCGCTCACTACGTTTACGCCCGATACGCGGCCTTGCAACGCGTCTGAGGCCTGGGTGAGTGGCTGATCCTTGAAGGCCTTGTTGTCCATCACCGATACGGAACCGGCAAGGTCGGCTTTCTTCACTGTGCCGTAACCGATTACAACCACATCATTGAGCATCTCGGCGTTCTCTGCAAGGGTAACTTGCAGTTGCTGGCGACCGTCCACGGCCACTTCCTTCGACGTATAGCCCACATAAGACACAATGAGAGTTGCTTTAGATGGCACCCTGAGCGAGAACTTTCCGTCAAGGTCGGTAACGGCACCATTGCCCTTATTGCCTTTCTCCACCACGCTCACGCCCACGAGCGGTTCGCCATTTTGATCGACAACACGACCGGTGACCTGGTCGTTCTGCTGTGACATGTTAGTAAGATTGGTTGGGTCGGCAAGCTCATTGACTGCCAATGCGGGTGTCGCAAAGAACATCATGCCAACGGCAAGCGAAGCTACCCCACTCTTTCCCCGAGGGAAGCGGCAGGGGAAATTTTTCGCAATTTTCATAAATTGAGTTTTTAGTTATTGTTTTAATAATATGTAAGCTGGTTAATTTTTATTCAACATCACATCTTACACCGTAAAGTTATTATATAATTTCTTAGCCAACAAGAGAGTTGCGGCTTTTTTAACTGAAATAATTATTTCTTAACTTATCGGTTCTGATAGGTCAACGGAAATATGTAAATATGACATGAAGCTGTCTTGATGCTGTCTAACTCAACATTTTTATATGATGAGCCAAGCAAATTGCGCTTTTTTGGTTAAATTTGCAAGCCAAAACGGAAATACATGAAGAAGAGTGACATATTGCTTGCCAAGATACGCAATGGCGAGGAGATGACGAGACGGGAGAAAATAAGCCTTATCATAGACTTGAGCATTCCGTCTATGCTCGCCCAGATAACCACCGTGATGATGTTCTTCATCGATGCCGCCATGGTGGGTCACCTCGGTGCCGCGCAGTCGGCAAGCATAGGCTTGATAGAGACCACGACATGGCTTATGGGTTCCATTCTCTCCGCCGTGTCGGTCGGTTTTTCCGTGCAGGTTGCCCACTTCATTGGTGCCAACGACTTTTCCAACGCCAGGCAGGTCTTCCGTCATGCCTTGGCGTGTGGCATCGGCTTCAGCGTGTTCATGGCAATCGTTGGTGTGACAGTGGCTCCCATGCTGCCCTTTTGGCTTGGCGGCAAGGCGGACATCGCCCCCATGTCGTCTGCCTACTTTCTAATTTTCAGTATTACCCTGCCAGCTGTGCTCGTGTATCACCTCACGGCGGCAATGCTCAAGAGCGCGGGCGAGATGCGTGTGCCCAGCGCGTTGTCGATAATGATGTGCTGCCTTGACGTGCTTTTCAATTACCTTTTCATATATATCCTTGGCTTGGGTGTGACAGGAGCTGCGCTTGGCACGATGACCGCTTATATCCTTACGGCTATGCCAATGTCGTGGCAGGCAATGTGGAAAAACAAGATTCTCGCCCTCAACCTCGACCATGCTCAATTCGTGTGGAAATGGAAATTCGTGAGAAACGCCGCCAAGATAAGCCTGCCGATAGCGGTGCAAAACATTCTCATGGGATCTGCCCAGGTGGTCTCCACCCTCATCGTGGCACCATTGGGCAATGCCGCCATTGCCGCCAACTCGTTTGCTATCACTGCCGAGAGCCTCTGCTATATGCCGGGCTACGGTGTGGGTGACGCGGCGTCCACGCTCATTGGCCAAACCTACGGTGCTGGCCGTCGCCGACTGTGCTACAACTTCGCGCATCTCACCATTGGCACTGGCATGATAGTGATGGCTTTCATGGGAATGTTGATGTTCGTTTTCGCGCCAGAGATGATAGGCTTCCTCTCGCCAGTTGAGGAAATCAGGCAACTTGGTACTGAGGTCCTGCGCATAGAAGCCTTTGCCGAGCCTTTCTTCGCCGCGGCGATAGTAAGCTATTCCGTTTGCGTGGCCGCCGGCGACACCTTGAAACCCGCCATGATGAGTCTCTTCTCCATGTGGTGCGTGCGCCTTACCTTAGCTTGGTGGCTGTCTCAAAGCCATGGCTTGCGAGGCGTGTGGATTGCCATGGCCACGGAGCTTACCTTTCGTGGTTCCATTTTCCTCTTGCGAATATGGAAAGGAAGGTGGAACAATCTTGGACGGCAAGGTGACAGAATTGTAAGATGTAAGGTTTTATAAATTAATAGTCACATATCATGTCCATCTCCGACTATATGCAAACCCAACCGTTGTTGCAAGTGGCGGCAATGTTGTTGCTGGGGATTGTAGTGGGCGATGGGCTTTTTCGTTTTCTGCCAAACCTGCCTTCATGGTCCATGCTGGTTTGGCTATCGATGATGTCATTGTGTCTTGCCGCCGAGTTGTTGCTGAGGCGCAAGCCTTATACACAAAGTCTGCTTTTGCTCATTGCCGTCTTCCTTGCCGGTGTAGCGTTGGCAGGCAAGGCGAATCGCCAGGTGTCATTTCCTTTCAGCGAGGAAAATACGATAACCTATGAGGCGGTAGTGACAGCGGAGCCACGGGTTAGGGGGAAGACGCTGCAATGCGACCTCGCCCTTGTCTCAATAGGAGGGAGGCAGCTCGACAAGGCCATAAACGTGAAAGCGAACATTCTTCGCGATACTATCACTGGCGACTGGCGAGCCATAAGGTTGGGAACAGGCATAGAGGCTCGGTCGGCCATGATGCCATTGCGAAACTATCGTGATGGCAACTTCGACTACGCGCGTTGGCTCCGCTGTCATGGTTTCCGTGCCACAACGTTCATTTACCTCACCGATTGGCGAATCGCGAGGGTCAGCCTTAAACCGATGACGACCATTGGGCGACTTCGGCTTAAGGCCATGGGCTTGAGGCAAGGGTTCGTGGCACGGCTCAACCTTGGCAATGATGAGCGACGGCAGTCTGCCATCGTGGCAGCGATGGTCTTGGGCGATAAGATGGCTCTCGACCAAGACACTAAAGACGCGTTCTCTGTCTCTGGCGCATCACACGTGTTGGCGCTTTCTGGATTGCATCTCAGCATCATCTACTTTATCCTGACCTTGCTCATGGGTAGGCGGAGCAAGCGTCGGTGGTTTTCGCAAGCGATAATTCTGCTCTCGCTGTGGCTTTACGTTCTGCTCGTGGGCATGACACCAAGCATCATCCGCTCTGCTATAATGTTGTCCATCTACTCGCTCTGCATGATTGGGGGTAGGGAAAAGGTTTCCGTCAATACCCTCAGTTTTGCAGCCATCAGCCTGATGGTAGTCAATCCGCTGTGCGTGTGGGACTTAGGTTTTCAACTGTCTTTTCTTGCCGTGCTGTCCATAGTGACGCTTTGTCGCCCCATAAGACGGTTGTTGCCAGATGACGGTGAGCTGACTGGTGTCCATGCCATTGATAGCGTGCTCAAGGCGGTATGGTCGGTGATGTCGGTGTCGCTTGCCTCGCAGGTAGGCACGGCTCCATTGGTGGCTTATTATTTTGGGCGTTTCTCGTGTTATTTCCTTCTTACCAACCTCATCGTGGTACCATGCGCCACGATCATCATCTATTGTACCATAGCCGTTATCCTCACATCGTTTTTGCCTGTCGTCAACCATGTGTTGCTCTTGGTGCTTGGTTGTTCCGCTACGTTATTGAGCACTGCCGTCACTCGCATTGCCGCCCTCCCCGGTGCGAGCATAGAGGGCATAAAGGTCAACGCAATGGAAACAGGGTGCGCCTATGCCTTGATTGGCATAGCGTGCACCCTGATATATTATGTCTCAAAGTTGAGAAGTCTGCGAAAACTCGACGCGTTCAGAAAATGACGCGTCTCCATGAAGATGATTTACGTTAGCGATGGCTTACACCAGCGTGGCGATTGTATCCTCGCGTGAGCCTGGCAGCAAGTCGATGACAGGAATCTCAGGCATGGTGTAGCATCCAGGCTGCAAGCGTATTGAAGCGCGAGCTACGGCCACAAGTACCTGACCCGTGAGAGCAGGGTTGTTGATGCTCATGTCGAAGGATATGCGCTGGTTCTGCGTCTTTCCGCTCACGCCCTTGCGTGTCATGTGCACGCCATGTCCCATGTCTCTCAATTCGTCCACGCTCTTCACGGCGAAGACGTGCAGCTCATCGTGTGCGAAATAGTCGTCTTCCTTGAGCTCGTGGGTCACGTCCTCAACTTTCGCGCCATCCTCAAGCTCCACGTAGACCATGCGGCGGTGTATGCCCTCTCCAAGTGGAATGGTCATAGACAAGGCATCCTTCACGCCCTTCTTTGAGCGAGCTACGACCGAGTGGCCCATCGACATGCCAGGGCCGAAGTTTGTGTAGCTCAAACCCTTGGGTGCGAGAGCCTGCATGAGCACACGTACCACAGAGTCGCTCCCCGGGTCCCAGCCGGCGGAGATGACGCTCACCGTACCGGTCTGCTTGTTGTTCTCCATCTGCTTCTTGCGATAGTCGAG
>DJQL01000068.1:0-2427 GCA_002437565.1 Prevotella sp. UBA6387 | reverse complement strand
ATGGCAACGTCCACGTTACTAAGTTTTTTTATGTCGTCCACCACCTCGTAGGGTTCAAGCTCCAAAGGCTTGTTCTTGTCACCTTGACGGCGCACCACGCCAGCGATCTCGAAATCGGGAGCCGCCTCCAACGCCTCTACCGAGAATTTACCAATGTTGCCGTAGCCAACCACGGCCGCTCTTATCTTTTTCATAGCTAAAATGTTTTTATGTGTCTACTTTTATTGGTTTACAATCACTTGTATATAACCATGGTCTTTGCTTCTGCAAAAGTAAATGTTTATCTCGTGAACAGCGACATAGCCCCCGTCTTTTTATGGAATCGTAACATATCAGAGGCAATAACACACTGACAAGCGATTTGTAGGCCAATTAAGGTTAATATTGTTATTTTATGTATAATATCGTTCCAAATGCGATATTTTTTATTAATATTGCAATATAATAACTAACTTTTTAATTTCCTTGCTTATGAAAACCAAAATTATCTTTGCATTAGTTATTTTGGCTGCTTTTTGTTGCTGCAGCAGTGATTCGACAGAGGAGTCACAAAATTTCAGAGTGACGTTAAACGCTAACGGGAAAATGCTGTCAGAAACCCATCAGAAACTCGCAGCTCTTTTTGCTGGAAACTCAGAGGACAGCTTGGCCGTGTTCCAAACGAGAGCCAACCTTACCACAAACTCAGATTTTGAAGAAATGGATGATGAGCAAATGGAGGCTAAAGCAAAAGAGATTTTCTCTCCGTATGTTCAAGACGGAATCACGATTCGTGATGAAGTCATTAGATGCGCATCCGCAGGAACTCTAAACGTTTCTCCTGAAGACATGCGGAATTTCGAGAATCTTGACGAAGTAAGCCTGGCAGGATTGGCTTATTATATGTCAATTTTGACAGTGGTGGAAAAGCAAGAGCCATTGACAATAGATGGGGAACCATTAAGATTGACATCGGCAGATTTAAAAGATTGCCTGTCGCTTTCCCTTGGCTTTGATACTGCTAGCGGTATAATTGGTTATATATCTGGTACGCGGGGATTAATTACTGCGAGTACAGCTTTCGATTTAGGTCTTAGTTTTATAGGAAGGACTTTTGGCTGGGTTGGATTGGCATATTGCACATACCAATTCGTACAGTGTATAAAGAAACACGGATGCGTTTATTCTATCCAATGTCCAGATTCGTTAATTCATCCCGACCAAATGAAAACAGATGAAGGCATAACCAAAGAACCAGAATAAGTAGAATCGTTAGACAACTCAATGATCTTTGAATTTAACTAATAGGGTATGCTTTGCCATTTTATCACCATAGCCAATGAGATATTATTCTTTATGATGTTGCTGTCTGAGCAGTTTGGATGGTATAACCAGATAAGAATTGTCATGTTAATGGCTTTCATCTTCATGGTTATTCTTGAGGTCTATTCCTTGGCTAAATGTAATAATAAAGAAACAAAATGGACTCTTAGAGAGATAACATTTTGGCTGATGCTTGATTTAGCAGGCTTCCTTTATTTTAGTGGTATATGGCAATAATCCATAAAACACTTTGCTTGCTGTTGATTTCAATAATATTTTGTTCCTGTTGTCAAAACAGGAACAAAATGAGCGATGCTTACAATTCCCCAAAGCCGAGGAAAGCCTTAAGCCAAAAGCCATGTAGCTTTGCAAAGGTCATAGATGTCAAGTATAAATATGATTTCAACAGCACTCGCTGGACAATTGAAATGAAGATAAGAAACGAGAGTGATACCGTCTTGTTTGTTAGTGACGTTCCGTCTGGGTGCTCTTGTTTTCGTGCGCAATTTTCCAAGAAACCAATAGGTAGGCATGGGATAACCAATATCAAGGCTGTTTATGAAGCGGACAAGCATGACAAAGGTTTCGTAAAGCCCATGACCATCATATTTAATAATGGTCGTTTCCATAAGTTGATTTTATTGCGCCATGACAGCAAAAATGCGGCTCGCGCGAATTATTCTCACGCCCGTACATAATAAACGGGCAAGAATGTCGTTTGTAAATAAGGAACATTGTACAATTACGCCTTGAAACGGGCAACACATATTATTTGCAAATGATAGAATACATTAAAGGCACATTGGCCGAGCTTTCGCCAGCGTTGGCGGTGGTGGAAACTAACGGCGTGGGCTACGCCCTCAACATATCGCTCACTACATACACGAAGATACAAGGGCAGAAAGACGTGAAACTCTTTGTACATGAGCAGTTGACGACTGGCGGGCGTGACGACAGCTTCACGCTCTACGGCTTTGCCACCAAGCAGGAACGGGAGCTTTACCGCATGCTCATCTCCGTGTCGGGCATTGGTGCCAACACCGCCCGCATGATGCTTTCCAGCCTGACACCCACAGAGCTGTGCAACGCCATAGCCAATGGTGACGAGAAGATAATAAAAAGCGT
>DJQL01000006.1:8944-11109 GCA_002437565.1 Prevotella sp. UBA6387 | reverse complement strand
AAAGAGACTTGTCACGGCAAACAGTAGCAAAAGCAGCAGCAATTATCAAAAACAATAAATGCTAAATAGTTGATAATAAACTATTTAGCATTTTTATGGTGCGCCTGATAGGACTCGAACCTACACGGCAGTGAACCACCAGATCCTAAGTCTGGCGCGTCTACCAATTTCGCCACAAGCGCATTTGACAGTGCAAAGTTATGAAAAATAATCCATCTCGGCAAAGAAAAATGAGAATATTGCACATGTTTGTGCGTTTTTTGTTAATTTTGCGATGAATGGCGTATCGTGATGCCATGAACAATTGAAATGCTTATGAAGAAAATACTGTCGTTGGCACTTGCTTTTTGCTCATTGGAGGCATTTGCCCAATCCAGGCCCGCCTATGAAGTGGTGGGCAAGGACACCACTTGCCAGATATTCCTTTACAGTCCGGGTGACAGGGCAGGGCTGCACGTGGCTTATCTCACCGACAAAGACCGTTGGGAAGACTTGGGGCAACTGTGTGCGTCCGACTATGGTCCATGGGGTAAGGAAAAACGCATGTTCAAGCCTTATGTGCTCCATGCCGCTGACGGCACGTGGAGACTGTTGTTCTCGGTGAACGACGATGCTCCATGCTTTGCGGCCGCGTATAGCGAAGACCTCGTGACGTGGCGGCCACAGGATTACCCAAGGATGGAAGACAGGGGATGCCTGGCACCAGTGATGTTTCAGATGGACGATGGCACGTTTGACATTTATTTCAAGACAAAGGGTGGAGCGAGGAGATACGTGAAGGCCGACAAGGACTTCCGCCACTTCGTTGAGGCAAAGGAGCCAAGTTCGATAAGCGATGACGCGTGGCTCATGGATACGGCAACGGTAGCAGGCAAGGAGAGGGCTGGAAACATGTTTCAGGTGCCCAAAATACATCTTGACTATATTGCCAACTATCTTGAGGCTCTCCGCAAGGCCAACGAATTGTATGCCGAGAGCATGAAAGACGATGCCACGCGATTCGCCGAATATGGCAAGAACTTGAGCTCTACGCTCACGGTGGACTTGGGCAATGCCAAGCGCGTCTCTGACAAGCTCATGGGCGTGTTTTTCGAGGATATCAACCATGCCGCCGACGGAGGACTGTATGCCGAAATGATACAGAACCGCGACTTTGAATATTCGCCTGATGACCACGAAGGTTGGAAACCGCAGACGGCGTGGACTTCAAACCGTCCAATCAGGATACGTACCGACAACCCTTTGTCGGCCAATAACCCTCATTATGCCGTGATTTCAAGGCAGGACACATTGTATAATAATGGTTGGCATGATGGCATCAAGGCAAGTCCGATGAGGCAGTTTGATTGCAGTGTTTATATTCGAGTGCCTGATGGAGGCAAGAACCAGTTGGCTGTCGCTCTCGTGGACAAGGCTGGCAATGAGTATGCCAAGGCCAAGGTAAAGCTCCAGGGCACAGGTTGGCAACGCTACGCGTTCCCGCTCATTGTGGACAAGAAAATGCCAGACGGCAAGGTGAGCTTGGCGTTGACACCACTGAAAGATGGGCAAGTGGACGTGGACATGGTGAGCCTCTTTCCTCACGACACCTACAAGAGCCACGGACTTCGCCGCGACCTTGCCGAGGCCATAGCGGCCTTGAAACCGAGGTTCGTGCGGTTCCCCGGAGGCTGCATGAGTCATGGTCAGGGACTTGGCAATATATACCATTGGAATGAGAGCATCGGGCCATGGCAAGACCGCAAGCCAGCGAAAAACATCTGGGGCTATCACCAGACACGCGGACTGGGCTTCTATGAGTATTTCCAGTTTTGCGAAGACATAGGCGCGGAGCCGTTGCCCGTGTTGGCCGCCGGGGTGCCATGCCAGAACTCAGAGGCCGACAAGTCGGGCTACGCAGGTCAGCAGGGAGGCATACCGATGGCCGACATGCCAGCTTATTGTCAGGAAATCCTCAACATGATAGACTGGGCAAACGGCGACCCGGCCACATCAAAATGGGCGAAGATGCGTGCCGATGCCGGTCATCCGGCACCGTTTAACCTCAAGATGATAGGAATAGGCAATGAGGACATCATATCTACGGTCTTCGAGGAACGTTTCAAGATGATTGCCGATGCCGTGAAGGCAAAATATCCTAATATAAAGGTGTGCGGCACGGCCGG
>DJQL01000006.1:4329-8856 GCA_002437565.1 Prevotella sp. UBA6387 | reverse complement strand
TATTATGAGTCGCCTGGATGGTTCTTGCACAACCAAGACTATTACGACCACTACGACCGCAATGCGCCAAAGGTGTATCTTGGCGAGTGGGCCTCGAAAGGGCGCACCGTGGAGAACGCCTTGGCAGAGGCATTGCACCTATGCTCGATTGAGCGCAATGGAGACGTGGTGGAGATGGCGAGCTATGCGCCATTGCTTTGCGAAGAGAAACACCAGAATTGGAACCCCGACCTGATCTATTTTGATGGTGACAGCATCACGGCTCTCACGCCAAGCTATTACGCTCAGAGGTTGTGGGGCAACAATAGTGGGACGGAGTATGTTGGCTCGTCGCTCGATTTGCCTTCTGCCGTGAGCTATCGTGTAGGAAAGAGCGTGGTGAAAGATGCCAATGGCAATGTGATAATAAAGCTGGTCAACGCCTTGCCATCAAGTCTCACGGTGAGCGTGAAAGGCGTTGAGATAACCGACGGAACCGTGGCCAAAGGCTTTGGCGGACATCCTGGCGACAAGACCGTGACAGAGGTGAAGGCAATCGTGAATGGCCAGAAAGTCACAATTCCTCCGTATAGTGTGGTGGTGATAAGACCATAAAGGTATGGGCGTGTGTCATTCTGTCAGTCGCATGTGCGTGAATTGGCGTTGGCATATCGTTTGTTTATTATTTGGCGGACATTAAGTCCAAGCAACATTAACTTAGATAATAAATAAAAATACATACTATTATGGGAAAGATTATTGGAATTGACTTAGGTACTACCAACAGCTGCGTGGCTGTTTTCGAAGGCAATGAGCCAGTAGTAATAGCAAACTCAGAGGGCAAGCGCACGACACCTTCCGTGATAGGTTTCATGAAAGACGGTGAGCGCAAGGTGGGCGACCCTGCAAAGCGTCAGGCCATCACCAACCCGAAGAATACGGTTTATTCCATCAAGCGCTTCATGGGTGAGACCTATGAGCAGAGCAAGATGGAGGCTGAGCGTGTGCCTTACACCGTGATCAACGACAATGGTTATCCAAAGGTGCAGATTGATGGTGCCGCACATCCTTACACTCCGCAGGAGATTAGCGCAATGGTGCTGCAGAAGATGAAGAAGACCGCTGAGGATTACCTTGGCCAGGAAGTTACGGATGCAGTGATTACCGTTCCTGCTTACTTCTCAGATTCTCAGCGTCAGGCCACAAAGGAGGCAGGCGCAATAGCAGGTCTCAACGTACGCCGTATCGTGAACGAGCCAACGGCTGCGGCTTTGGCTTATGGCGTTGACAAGGCAAACAAGGACATGAAGATTGCCGTGTTCGACCTTGGTGGTGGTACGTTCGATATCTCAATACTTGAGTTTGGTGGCGGCGTGTTTGAGGTGCTTGCCACAAACGGTGATACACACCTGGGTGGCGATGACTTCGACCAGAAGATTATCGACTGGCTTGCCGATGGCTTCAAGGCCGATGAGGGCATTGACCTCCGTAAGGATCCAATGGCCATGCAGCGCTTGAAAGAGGCTGCCGAGAAGGCAAAGATAGAGTTGTCGAGCACAACCTCTACCGAGATTAACTTGCCTTACATCTCTGCTGAGGGCGGTGTACCAAAGCACTTGGTTAAGACATTGACTCGCTCACAGTTTGAGCAGCTCTGCCACGACCTTATACAGAAGTGCTTGGTACCTTGCCAGAACGCCATACGCGACGCAAAGCTCTCTACTTCTGACATTGACGAGGTGATTCTCGTAGGTGGTTCAAGCCGTATACCTGCCGTGCAGACTTTGGTGAAGAACTACTTTGGCAAGGAGCCTTCAAAGGGCGTGAACCCTGATGAGGTAGTAGCCGTTGGCGCAGCTATACAGGGTGCCATCCTTAACAACGAGAAGGGTGCAGGCGACATCGTGTTGCTCGATGTCACTCCTCTGACCCTTGGCATTGAGACCATGGGCGGTGTGATGACAAAGCTTATTGATGCCAACACCACCATCCCTGCCAAGAAGAGCGAGGTGTTCTCTACAGCTGTCGACAACCAGACAGCCGTGACCATCCACGTGCTTCAGGGTGAGCGTCCAATGGCAGCTCAGAACAAGTCGATAGGCCAGTTCAACCTTGAGGGTATAGCTCCGGCTCGCCGTGGCGTGCCACAGATAGAGGTGACATTCGATATCGATGCAAATGGTATCTTGAACGTGTCTGCCAAGGATAAGGCCACAGGCAAGGAGCAGAGCATACGCATCGAGGCCAGCAGCTCACTGTCAAAGGACGATATCGAGCGCATGAAGGCTGAGGCTAAGGCCAACGAAGAGGCCGACAAGAAGGAACGTGAGAAAGTGGACAAGATGAATCAGGCAGACTCCATGATCTTCACCACTGAGAACTTCTTGAAGGACAATGCCGACAAGATTCCTGCCGACAAGAAGCCAGCCATTGAACAGGCTCTCCAGCAGCTCAAGGATGCCCACAAGAACGGTGATGTCGCTGCCATCGACACAGCCACTGCTGCCTTGAACACTGCCGTGCAGGCCGCTTCTGCCCAGATGTATGGTCAGGGTGGTCCTCAGGCTGGCGCACAAGGCTTCCAAGGAGGCGCAAACGCCGGTCAGCAGCAAGCCAACAACAACGGCGGCGCAAAGCAGGATGACAACATCCAGGATGCCGACTTCGAGGAGGTGAAGTAATATCTCCTAACGATTAGGAGCTTAGACCAAGCTCTTCATTCCTAAAAAGAAAAGTTATTAGGTAAATATCATAGGAAAGCCCCCAACTGACGAGGAAACAAATCAGTTGGGGGCTTTTTGTTGTGTTTGTTGACGTTTTGATTACCAATCATCCAGTGTTTTTGCGGTAACTTTAATGTCTTTTCTTGTAAATGTCCAATTATTGTTGGAAAACCCCTAATGGCTATATGGGAAATCCTATCGCGGTTTATGGATTATCCCTTTCGTGCTACCCATAAACATCGTAACTTTGCGATAGAAATCAAGAGATACCATATCCTTGATCGACTTAACAAGAACGGTAACCCTTTAAATCGAATGAGTCATGAAAAGAATGATTATGACAATGGTCGCGGTGATGTTGATGACAATGTCTGTGTCCGCGCAGAGAATAGGCAATGCCTCCATGGAGGCTCGTTTCCTTACTGAAAAGATGGTTGAGGAACTTGGTTTGAACAGTTCGCTGAGAGAGAAGATATACCAACTGAACTTCTCCTACCTCAATGGCATCAATAGCCATGATGACCTCAACGGCTCGACATGGCGGCTGCGCAACAATAAGCTCAAGGGTGTGCTCACTTCCTCGCAGTGGAAGAAATATAAGAAATCGTCTTACTTCTATCGTCCGATAAGTTGGCGAGGCAATGCCTATGTGCACAACATCTATGACAAGTATTCAGACTCACGTCCATCTTTTGGTGGCAATCGTGATAACAGGCCCGTGACCCTCCCGGCTCCACCAAACCAACGCCCCGTGGAGATTGGAAGACCACAGCAGCCTGGAAAGAACAATGCCAACCGAGGCAATGGCAACCAAAGACATTATGGTGACGATTCTTCCAACAGGAGCTTTGGAAGCATGAGAAGATAAGTCATTGAGACAGAGATGAAAAGCGGCTGCATAAAAGACAGTCGTTTTACTTCCCTGGAAGAGGTGTCGGCTTCACGCTTGAATCGTGATGGCTTTATACAGAAAAGGCATCGGCTTCTCAATGAGAGGCTGATGCCTTTTTTGCGTATGGCTTGACCGTGAGGCTCAGAAAGGCTTTGGCAATTCCTTGCCGCCATTCTTGAAGACCCTTTTCTGGAAGTGCTGGAAGTCGCTCATCTCAAAGTCGTAAACCTTCTGGATTTGCTTGGGTGTCAAGAACTTGGAATAAATCTTGAAATACTTCTCGCGAATGTAGAGGATCCTGCGGCTTTGCTGGAACCTCGCTTTTATGCCTCTTTCCACTTCCGCGTCGGTCATGTCCTCTGGCCTCTTTGTGGGGTGGGGTATGCGAGTGGCGGCTATCTCCCTGCGGCAGTTGCAGAATGCCTCCACAAACCTCTTGGCTGTCGCATTGTCAAGGTCAAGTTGCCTTGCTATGCGATTGGCCTGCGCCCTCGTGAATTGCTCCATGTTGGGGCGCTTCCTCCTGCCTTCTCCATTGGTCTCCTGTCGTGCCATGGCGACACAGATCGATGCCATCATCATGACGCACGCCATCATCAGGTTTCTCATGTTGTTCATCATGCTTATGGATTGTGGTTACTGTAAGCTCATGTATATGTCGTTCTTGTAGTCGGCGAGAAGGTTCTCTCGCTCTTGCTGGCTCAGGTTGTCGTATGCCTTGTCCACGGAAGTCCTGTTGACGGCTTTCGACATGCTGCCATTACTGTTGTCGTCGCCGAGACGCAACAAGAAGACGAGACATACCGACGCGGCCACGGCCATGACTGCCACGGACAGCCTGACGACGCGCGCACGTCGGCGTTTCATGGCCTGTCTCTCCTTGCCTATTTCGTCTATCCGCTTCATTACTCGTTTCCGCAT
Source organism: Prevotella sp. UBA6387 (assembly GCA_002437565.1). GTDB lineage: Bacteria > Bacteroidota > Bacteroidia > Bacteroidales > Bacteroidaceae > Prevotella. The sequence continues at coordinate 4,341 of DJQL01000006.1, read as the reverse complement.
TCGCCCGAACAG
>DJQL01000006.1:0-4241 GCA_002437565.1 Prevotella sp. UBA6387 | reverse complement strand
CATTACTTTATACTGCCAGCAGTTTCATCCTGTCTATTATCTTTTGCTTGGCGAAGCAATAGTTTGCTTTCGCCGCGTTTTCCGACGTGCACGTTATCTCCGCTATTTGCTTGAAGCTCAGTTCGTCGTAGTATCTGAGGTTGAACACCGTCTGCTGCTTTGCCGGCAAGTCGTGGATGGACTCCAGCAAGGCAACGGCCTCCTTGTCGCCATATTCGAAAAACGAATCCGCGGCTTGCAGTCTCGCCTTGTCCAGCGGCAGCTTGTTCACCTTTTTCTTCCTGAGGAACGACAGCGTCTCGTTTGTCGCCAACCGGTAAATCCACGAGAAGAGCGAGCTGTCGCCCTTGAAGGAGTCGAGCTTCAAGTATATCTTGATGAATATCTCCTGGAGCATGTCTTCGGTATCGTCCTCGTAGACCACGAGCCTGCGCACATGCCAATAGAGCTTTTCTTGGTATTCGTCCATGAGCATTCTCATCCCCTCGTTGGGATTGGTTCTCATCTTCTCGATGATGGTCGTGTCTGTCGGGTTCATTCCTGCCATGCAATGTTCGTCCGAAAGGTTTACTATTTAGATGCCTTGTGATAGCAAAGGTTAAAAGCGGGGCATTGCCAATTTGCCGCATACCCTGTTGATTATCATTTGTTTCTATTTGAATATTCTCTTGCCGTTTTGACGTGTGATAGTGAAATGCCTATGGTGCCCAGTGCCCGTTGTCTTTTCGTTTCCACTCTCATGTCGTGCTTATCCTCCTATCTCCCACAGAGCACTATACTTCGCGCTTGTCGTCATAAGCTGTTGGACATGTCTGTCGTGAGATTATTCATGTGTGCAAAGTTAATAATAAAGGTAACAAAAACAGCAAGCATAAATGAAAAATTAAGGAATGACAGCTGCATATTAGCTGTGACTTATGCTCGTAAACAAAAGGGCTGACACTTCTCGTGAGGTGTCAGCCCTTTTGTTCATGTGTTTTGTGTAAGTTATGCCGAAATGGCTATGTCTCTTAGTACTTAGTGTTTTGCGGATCGAAGTTTGTCCAACCTGCCGTCCAGTTGTTGGTGCCGTCGAAAGCTCCTATGAAACTTACCACATCAAAACCTGTCCAGCCTGTGAAGGAAGCGGCACCAAGCAATGGACTGCCAGCGATAGGGGTGTAACCATCGGTTCCTACGAGACTTGTCCAATTGTCGAAGTACTTGTTGTTGCTTCCCTCCTTAAAGAAGAAAGAGTTGCTGTATGACTTCTGGTTCTGGTCGATGACTTTCTTGTTGGTCGCGTCGTAGAGCACGTCGTCGTAAATCTTGTTGGCATCCGTGCCCACGGCATCCATTCCTGCGAAATACACATTCTGGAGCTTGAACTTTCCGTCCTTCGCGTCTTGTACGCTGCTGCCCTTCTCGCCATCAACAATCAAGCCGATAGGCCAACCGAGAGCCACGGAGTTGATGCAGTTGAGGTGAGATGAACGGCGAATCTGCATGGCGGCCTGGAACTTGCCGAGACCGGAACCGTTGTTGGGATTGTAGTCACCGCCTGTGATATAGTCGGTGGTGTTTTGGAACTTGCCGTCCAATACCTTAGGACCTACGAAAGTCATGTTTGAGAAGGTGGCAGTGGTGTAAGGCTCTACGTCCGCACCATCTGCGTTGTTGTCGCTCTCAAAACCATTGCTCTGAGAGACATCGGCTATCTTGCTGTCACGGATTGAAAGACCGTATTGCACTTTTCCGGAGAAACCGTTGTCGGTATCGAAGTCATCGTCCCATCCCTTGTAGGCTACGAGATACTTGCAGTTCACTGCACCACCAAACCACTCGAATGAGTCGTCGTTGGAGTAAGATACCTGTACGTGGTCTATCTGTGTGCCGGAACCTACGGAGCCTAAGGTCAAGCCATTGATTTCCTTATCCTTCTGGAATGGATAACCCGCGAACTCGATGCGAACGTAGCTCAAAGCTCCAGAGTTGTCGGCATCATCGTCGCCACCGTGCTTGGTGCGAGGACCACCCTCTATCTGTTGTTCTTTCTGGTTGTTCTTGGCCTTGCCACAGAGGATGATGCCCCCCCAGTCGCCTGGCTTGCGGCTTCCTGTTGCTTGCTCGGAAGTGAAGACGATAGGCTCGGAGGCTGTACCCTTGGCGATGAGCTTGCCGCCACGCTCTGCTATGAGGGCAGCCTTGGTTTGCTTGTCGCCCTTGATGATGGTGCCCGGCTCTATGGTGAGCTCTGCGCCCTTTGCTATGTATACCCATCCCTTGAGGAGATAAGTGCCCTTCTTCAGTGTTTGCTTGCCTGTGAAAACAAATTCCTGGTCGCCATTGCCGATTTCGGTTCCGTTGGCGTTCTCTTTGCCGTCCTCACTGAAGAGAATGTGGTCGCAAGCCTTCAAGCCACCGTCGGTTGTCCACTTGTAGGCAGTCTCTGTTCCTGGGGTAGGCGCGGGAGTAGGATCGTCGTTGTCACTGCCGCAACTGCTCAGCATCGCCGAGGCAGCCAGGATGCCCATGCATCCGAATAAATAAAACTTGTTCATAACTTTTATGGTTATTGTTAAACAAACATACATTTTTTAGCCTGATACAATTCTTTTAAAACTTGTACACAGCTTGCAAACCGATGTTCCTGCCTGGCTTGTAGCATCTCGAAATCTCTTCCACTTTTTTCTTGCTGCCGTCCTTGTAAGTTACATCTGCGAATTGCTTGTAATATATCTTCTCTGCCAAGAGGTCTCTTACGTTGAGTTTCAGCTCCAAGTGGCTGCCGAACTTCTTGGCGAGCGAGAGGTCGATGGTGTTGCGAGGCATCTCGTAGCTGTGAGGCACTCTTGCGTTGGAGTCGTCGCCAGAGCTTCCCTCGCTTCTTCCCACTCCGATGATTCGCTTGCCGATGCGGTTGTAGAGCAGGGCGATGTCCATCTTCAAAGGCTCGTTCTTGTAGAAGATGCCCGTGTTGATGAGATATGGCGATTGTCCTTGCATCGGACGGTTCTCCTCCTTCGCGCCTTTCTCGAATTGCACCTTGCTCTTGATCAGGGCTCCGTTGAACGACCATGAGAAGTTCTTTAGGCCAATGAAGTCTAAGTTCTTGCGGATGTCCAGCTCCACACCGTAGTTGTTGGCACTCTTCGCATTCTTGTAAGAATAGATGAGGTCGGTGCCACCAGCCACCGTGTAAGTCCACTCGATAGGCGAGTCGAAGTGCTTGTAGAAGAGTGCCAAAGAGAGGATCTCACCACGCGACGGGTACCACTCGTATCGCAGGTCAAGGTTATCTACGTAACAGTTCTTCAACTCTGTGTTTCCCTGCACGTTGCTGGCAAGGTCGAAGTCGTAATACACCGACGACGATACTTCACGGAACTCAGGTCGGTTGATGCTGCGGCCATATGACAGGCGCGCCTGGTGCTGGTCGCTGATTTTGTATGTCGTGTTGATAGATGGAAAAATATCATCGGTCTTGTAGTGGCGGCTCGTCTCGCTCTTCTCGTAGTCACGGGTGTTTGAGATGAGTTCCATGTCGTTGTGCTCGAAGCGGATACCAGCGTGTACGCCGAGTTTGCCAAAGGGGAGAGACATCGCTAAATATCCTGCGCCCAAGGTGTTGTGTCCGCGATAGTTGTTGCGCATCTGCTTCTCTTCCAGCAGGTACAGCTTGTCGTAGCCCATGTTCGCCTCGTTGCTGAGCAGGGTAGGTAGGTCGCTGTGGCGGAAGTCGGATGGCATGTTGTTGTCGGAAACATTCCAGTTGTAGATGAAGTTGCGAGTCTGGTATTGGCGAGAGCGATACTCCCCGTAGGCACCCACTTGCAAGTCTGGCTCGAAGTTGCCAAACTTGAAGTGGTGCTTGTCATTGATTCCAAGAGAGAGAATGTGTTCGTCGAGTTGGGTCCACTCGCGGGATATGTCGTTGCCGGTGCTCAGGGCGTAAACGCCCGATTCGAGAGCATCGTCGATGAGGTATCTACGACGGTCAGGCAAATGACGGTTTGCATACGCATACCCGATACTCCAATCAAGGGCGTCGCTGGTGAAGGTGTGCTTGCCGGTAAGCTGACCGTTATATGTAGTTCGACTGCGGTAGTAATACTCTGCGCTTCGCTCCAGGTTCGACTGTGCGCTCACGCCATCTCGCCAGGTGTATCGGCTGGTAGCCAACTGGTTGAAGATGTTCTTGAGCTGATACTTGTGGTTGCCGTCCTTCGAGAGGAAGGTGAAGTTGAGCATCGCTCCGAGTC
>DJQL01000134.1:11649-14498 GCA_002437565.1 Prevotella sp. UBA6387 | reverse complement strand
CTTATGTCCATAGTCGTATATGTTTATAGGTTAGAGCTATTAGTAGCTTTAATCTGTTATCAACAAATCATTGACTTCAACTCCTAACAACTTTGCAATTTTAATCAAACTGGCCACATCCGGCTGACTGGAATTTGTACACCATTTTGATATGGTTGTTTGGTCTTTTTCCAGTTGTTCGGCAAGCCATTTTCCCGTTTTCTTCTTTTCTACGAGAATGAGTTTCAACCTGTTAAGATCTGCCTTTGCCATATTTTTATGCATATATGATGTCTCTTTATAAATTACTTCGCAAAGATAATCATTTTCATCCATCTATCTACATAAAATCCGAAATATTTTCGTGTGGTATGCAAGTTTATGAAAACACTTCATAATATTACTGAGCGGATGCAAAAACATCTCATGGCGCCAACAACACGATGCCCAGAAATTCACCGACCATGTGCCTGGGATTATACGGATGCGATAACAAAGCGACCGGAAAACAATGCGATTAGTGTCTCAAGTTTCGGATTTAGAATAAACGCGTAGAAAAGTGCATGAAAAAAAGCTTTGAGTATTTCCGTATGTCGCGAAAATGAGCAAATTAGATGTGATAATAACATTACTCAAAACTCAAAGCCATGAGCAAATACAAACATTCCCTCAGAAATCCGCAACTTTTCTCAGAAAATTACGCTAAATTCTGCTGAATAGCTTAAAATGAGCTATCTATGAGCATTTCACCTCAACAGAGGTAATGATTTGGCAACAGTTCTAATTTCTGCCATTTTCATACATTTGCTGTCAAACAATACTTTTCGGGTTGCTAAAATACAACAATAATACGAAACAGTAAGTTTTTTAGCAACTTTTACGGTTGATTTTTTCTGTAGTTATGTAATGTGACATCATCGTAATCGCAGAAAGAGATGTATTTTGTATGCAAAACCGTATATAAAAACAAGACCCGATGTTTTTTTTTATGGGTTACACTTAAAAATAAATATCACTTGCCCTACGAGTGTTCTATCACCCAGTCGGTGATATTTCCAGTCGTACCATCGAAGTTGATGCCCACCTTGGTAATCGGTTTGCCGCTGAGGGCGAAACGCTGGCGGTAATCCTTGAGGTTGATTTGCCGCATCGCCGTCTGTGCATCCTTGTTGAGCTTCAACTCGATGATATAGAGGTCGGTCTTGGTCAGGAGAACGATGTCAACCCTGCCTTTGGGGGTATGTACCTCCACATCCACGAGATAGTCGGTGAGGAGGGAGAAGATGATGAACAGCATCTGCTGGTAGTGCCCCTCGTAGTTGGTCACGTTGCAGTATGGTATCGTGCCCAGAAATGTTTGGAGGAGCGTCAAGGCACCGTCCATGTCTTGCTTGTCGAGTGCCTGGGCGATGCGACGAGCCGTGTTGGTGGTGGCAAGCGTGTTCTGAGTGACGTATGATGGGATGAGCGACTTGGTCAAGCCTACTTTTACCTCCTTGTTTGGAATGTCGAGGGTGTAATAATTGTAGTCCTCGTTGTAATCCTTGATTGTGATGTAGCCACTTTGGTAGAGCAAAGGCATGATGGTTGACATATTTTCGGTTGGTGCATCAAACTCACTCGCATCGGCCTCTACTCTCGTGATGTCGGTTGGCATGACATCGTAATGGCGCATCATATTGATAAGGTAAGTAGGAGTGCCCGAGGTAAACCAATACGAACCGAATTTCTTCTCATTGAAGCAATTCAGCAAACTGTAAGGATTGAAAATGTCGGGCGATTCGGCTGTGAAGTGGTATCCATCGTAATGCTCTTTGAGCTTGTCGATGGCTTGCTCCTTGGTAATGCCTCTTTTTTCAGCTAATTCTGCTATGTCTTCCGACATTTGAGTCAAGAGTTCCTCCTTTGTGATGCCGCAGATTCCTGCGTAGTCATCGTTCATGGAAAGTAAGGTGATATTGTTCAACTCGCTGAAGATGCTGAGTTGAGAGAACTTGGTGATGCCCGTGAGGAATACGAAGCGGAGGACAGGCTCTCGATATTTTAATGGGCTGTAGAAATTGCGCATCACATTGCGCAGTTCGTCCAGCTTGCCTTCTTCATGGGCGACATCCAGCAAAGGGGCGTCATACTCGTCGATGAGTACGACTACCTGTTTGCCGCTTTTTTCGTAGGCGGTATTGATGAGCTCTATCAGGCGGTTGTTGCAGCCTTTAGCAGGATTGTCAATTCCCCATCTTCTTTCCTCTTCCTCAAGACGATACCCAAGGTACTCCTCCAATTGGTCTTTCTCCATGTGCTTTCCACCGCTCATGTCGAAATGCAGCACGGGGTATTCCGTCCATTCTTGCTCAAGTTTCTCGATGGCAAGTCCTTTGAACAAGTCTTTTTTGCCCTCGAAATAGCTTTGGAGGGTAGATACCAATAAGGATTTGCCGAAACGACGAGGTCGTGCCAAGAAAAAATAGGTACCACTGGTATGGGTCATGTGGTAAATGTATTCCGTCTTGTCGATGTAGAGCTTGTCTTCCTTGCGGATTCGCTCGAAAGTCTGTATTCCCAAAGGATATAATTTTCTTGCCATATTTTTATGCATATATGATGTTTCTTTATAAATTACTTCGCAAAGATAATCATTTTCATCCATCTATATGCATAAAATCCGAAATGCTTTCGTGTGATCTTCCGTGTTCACGTTTAAACGTAAAATATTATTGCCAGAATTTAACACTTGAAAGTAGATGAGTCCAGGGCGGAAAACCGGCTTGAGGCTACCCTTTGGCAAGGCCGGCAGTCAGTTTGTGGCCATGTTGTTTTGCCATTAGGGGCATATTTCGTTGGCTTTACGGCGTAAAGCCGATGCGATATAG
>DJQL01000134.1:0-11521 GCA_002437565.1 Prevotella sp. UBA6387 | reverse complement strand
TTGAAAAAAAACGATTCTCGCAAGACTATTTGTAAAATATTTTTATCACCATGCAGGGGCTGGTTTTATGCCGACCCCTGCATGGTGAGGATGTGGCTGTCATTGGATAGGCATGGCAGCATAATGGTGCTATGCTTGCGGCATAACTGCGTCGCGACAGACATTTATTTGCCCTATGCCATTGTGGTGGAATGAAAAGTTTGTATCTTTGCACATGACTTGTAAATACACATTTTTTATATAAAGCATTTTATAATATCACGACAATGAAAAAGATAGTATCAGCCATGTTGCTCTTCGCGGCAATGATTATGTCTGTGGTCCTCACGTCATGTGGAGGCAACAACGACGACCCCAACGAACCATCCACTGAATCGCTGACGGGAAGCTACATGGGCAACGACGCGCTGGGAATAGCATTCTCTGGCAAGGCTTACTCCGCGACGGCGGGAGGCGTGAAATACACCATCTCGCAAAACAAGGACGGCTCACTGAATGTCACCTTCCCAGAGGAAAACTTCGACTTCTCTGGACAAGGCTCACCTTTCAACCAGATATTGCAGGGTAGCTACGTGGTGAAGAACGTGCCTTTCGACACGGCCAAAAACGCCTATTACCTTGATTACGGCGGCACGGTAAGGGTCGACGTCACGCTCAACGGCACAAAGGCGAACTACGAGATTGTGTCGGGTGTGCTCACGGTCACGTTCAACGGAAGCAATGTGAAGCTGGTCAACGATTATAAGTATAAAGGAATGCCACCAGCCTTGACAATGACAAGTACCTTTGATGGAGTGAAAATCCTGAAAGAGTAGAATATAAATAATACCACAAGACAAGAAATGACGGTTGGCCATTTCTTGTGGCATGACATGGAAAGGTAGTTAGAAACGCATGGCTTTCAAGAGGGCTAAGACCTTACTTTTGGCACTCGCGTCGCTCCAATGGCTTGCTTGCCCTGCCCAATACGCATGGCGGAGCGGAGAGGGGAAGGGTGTCGCGCGCCCATTCTACGATGTGCGCTACGAGGCGGAGATTCAAGGCTCACTGTCATCTGGTGCGACACCGCTGTGGCTCAACGCCAATAAGCACGGGCTTAGCTCCTTGGAGCCGGACAATGGCTATCTGCGAGGGGCCTTGTTCAGGCCGCTTAGTACCGACTCCGCCCGTCGCTGGGGATTGGGCTATCGGGTTGACGCGGCTGTGGCAAGCCATTACACCAGCAAGTTTTTCATCCAGCAGGCATACGTCGAGGGGCGTTGGCTGCATGGCGTGCTCACCATAGGTGCCAAGGCGTGGCCCATGGAGCTGAAAAACCAGCGGCTCTCCAGTGGCTCTCAGGCTCTTGGCATCAACGCGCGGCCAGTGCCGCAAGTGAGATTGGCCGTGCCGGAATATTGGACGGTGCCAGCTCTCGGCAGGTGGTTCGCCGTCAAGGTTCACATGGCTTACGGCATGTTCACCGACCAACGATGGCAACGCCAGTTCACGGGTGGCGGCGTGTCGCCCTACAACGAGAACGTGCTCTACCATTCCAAGGCCGGCTACTTGAGAATAGGCAAGCCTGGCGAGAAGCCGCTGAGCGTGGAACTGGGATTGGAGATGCAGGCCCAGTTCGCTGGCTCGAAAGTCTCGCTGAAAGACGGAAAGCTCACGAAGCTCAAGCTCGGTGGCAAGGGGGTAAAGGATTTCTGGCGCATTTTCATACCCTCCGGCTCCGACATCACCGATGGCGAAGGCTATGGCAACATAGAGGGAAACCAATGTGGCGCATGGCTCGCCCGTGTCAACTACGACGCTCCGGCATGGAGCGCGTCGGTGTATGCCGACCATTATTTTGATGACCACTCCCAACAGTTCCATCTCGATTATGATGGTTATGGCAATGGCGCCGACTACCAGAATAAAGAGAAAAACCGATACCTCCTCTATCCCTTGAAAGACATGCTGCTTGGTGGCGAGCTCAAGCTCAAGCACTGCCAATGGCTGAGGGACGTGGTGGTGGAATATCTCCATACCACGTACCAGAGCGGGCCAGTGTATCACGACCGCACGTCGACCATCCCCGACCACATTGGAGGCCGCGACAACTATTACAACCACGGCAACTACATGTGCGTGCAGCATTGGGGGCAAGTGATGGGCAATCCGCTCTATCGCTCGCCGGCTTACAACGCCAACCACACCTTGCGCGTGGAAGACAACCGGTTCGTGGCGTGGCACATGGGCGTGGAGGGGACACCGTTGCCACGGCTCGACTATCGCGTGCTCGTGAGTTGGCAGCGTGGATACGGCACTTACGACGAGCCGTACACATACCCACACCACAACACCAGCGTCTTGGCGGAGGCAAAATACGGTCTTGACAAGGGATGGGAGGTGAAAGGGGCGTTCGGACTCGACAGGGGCTCCTTGCTTGGCAACAACCATGGCTTTCAGTTGACAATATCCAAGCGTGGGCTCTTGCGTTAGGGCAATGGGTTCATGGCAGGGGAGAGACATATAAACAAAACTCCCCATCCCTTGGTCTCACGACACGAGATGGGGCACCTTTTAACCTTTTAAAAACTAACCTAAACCTATTGAAATGAATTAACGCCCCAAAAATAGCAAAAAAAGCTGATACTTTTGTCAAACTTTCAGAAAAGTTGCTTTTCGAGGCGTAAATATAAGATTCTTTCACGTTTTTCATCATTTTATAAGCTTATTATTTCAAGTTGGCATAATTATTGTATTTGTTAAGTCGGAAACATATAATTCATAATATAACAGAACAATATGAAGAAAGGCAATATCGGGGTTACTACCGAGAACATCTTCCCCGTCATTAAAAAGTTCCTCTATTCAGACCATGAGATTTTCCTTCGCGAGATGGTATCTAACGCCGTTGATGCCACGCAGAAGCTGAAAACCCTCCAGCAGAAAGGCGACTTCAAGGGCGAGGCGGGCGACTTGACCGTGCGCGTGAAGCTCGACACCGACGCCAAGACGCTGACCATCAGTGACCGTGGCATAGGCATGACGGCTGAGGAGATAGACAAGTATATCAACCAGATAGCTTTCTCCGGCGTCACCGACTTCCTCGCCAAATACAAGGATGAGGCCAACGCCATCATAGGACATTTCGGATTGGGCTTCTATTCCGCCTTCATGGTGTCCGACAAGGTGGAAATCATCACCAAGAGCTATCGTGACGGCGCGCAGGCCGAGCACTGGACTTGTGACGGCTCTCCGGAGTTCACTCTTGAAGAGACAGAGAAGGCAGATCGTGGTACCGACATAATCCTGCATATCTCCGACGATTGCAAGGAATACTTGGAGAAAAACAAGATTCAGGGCCTGCTGACAAAATATTGTCGTTTCATGCCTGTGCCTATCGCCTTCGGCAAGAAGACTGAGTGGAAAGACGGCAAGGAAGTGGAGACAAGCGAGGACAACATCATAAACAATGTGGAGCCGCTATGGACAAAGGCACCGTCCACGCTGAAAGATGAGGACTATAAGAAGTTCTATCGCGAGCTTTACCCGATGCAGGATGAGCCACTGTTCTGGATTCACCTCAATGTGGACTTCCCATTCCATCTCACGGGCATACTCTATTTCCCACGCGTACACGGCAACATCGACCTGCAGCGCAACAAGATACAGCTCTATTGCAATCAGGTGTTCGTGACCGATCAGGTGGAGGGGATAGTGCCAGACTTCCTCACATTGCTCCATGGTGTCATCGATTCGCCGGACATACCGCTTAACGTCAGCCGCTCTTATCTCCAGAGCGATGCCAACGTGAAGAAGATTTCCACGTATATTACCAAGAAGGTGGCCGATCGCTTGCAGCAGACATTCAAGGAGGACCGCAAAGACTATGAGACCAAGTGGGACAACTTGAAGCTCTTCATCAATTACGGCATGCTGTCGCAGGAAGACTTCTATGACCGTGCCAAGGAGTTCGCGCTATTCAAGGACGTTGAGGGCAAGCACTTCACCTTCGAGGAGTACAAGACACTCATCAAGGACAACCAGACCGACAAGGAAGGCAACCTCATTTATCTCTATGCCACAAACAAGGAGGAACAGTACAGCTACATCAAGGCTGCACAGGACAAGGGATACAGTGTGTTGCTCTTGGATGGCGAGCTGGATGTGCCAATGGTGAACATGCTGGAGCAGAAGTTTGAGAAGAGCCGCTTCTCGCGTGTCGATGCCGACATCATTGACCGCCTCATTGCCAAGGACGACAACAAGAAGGAGGAAATGGCCAAGGATGACCGTGACAAACTGACAGAGGTGTTCCGCTCTCAGATGCCGGAGGGAGGCAAGGCCACTTACGCAGTGGACGTGCAGGCTCTTGGTGAGACCAACTCGCCTGTCATCATCACGCAGAGCGAGTATATGCGCAGAATGAAAGAGATGAGCAAGTTCCAGCCAGGCATGAGCTTCTACAACCAGATGCCCGACTCCTACATGGTGGTGCTCAACTCCGACCACAAACTCGTGAAGGAAGTGCTCGAAGACACCAAGAACAGTGTGGAGGGCGAGTTGAAGCCGATTGAGAGCGACCTCAAGGGTCAGGAAGCGCGTCTTGCGGCACTGCACCAGAGTCAGTCGGGCAAGAAGCCTGAGGAAGTGACACCGGAGGAGAAGAAGGACTTGCAAAACACCGAGAAGGTTATCAACGACGAGCGCGACAAGGTGAACAAGATTCTTGCCGACTATGCCAAGGGCAACAATGTGGTGCATCAGCTCATCGACCTCGCACTGCTGCAAAACGGCATGCTGAAAGGTGAGGCGCTCGACAAGTTCCTCAAGAGAAGCGTGGAGCTGATAAAATAACTGCCATATAAGGCAAAGTGTAGATACGGGCGTCAAGCAACATTCGTGGGTGTTGCTTGACGCCCGTTTTCAGTTATGTATTTGTTTCTCGCGCTTTCCCCCATGATTCTACGTGGCAGAAAATAAAGCGTTGAATAAAAACATCGTTTTCTTTGTCGTGCCATTTTTTTTATCTATCTTTGCAAGTGGACAAGTCAACCTTGCTTGACAAGTCGCACCCCTGAAAGTCAAAGTCTGAATAAATGACACGAAAGGAGAGATACACATACATTATAGACTATTTCAAGGAGCACCAGCCAGAAGTGACGACCCAGTTGGAATTTGGCTCGGCGTTTCAGCTGTTGTGTGCCACGCTTCTTTCCGCCCAGTGTACCGACAAGCGCGTGAATGAAATCACGCCCGCTCTCTTTCACCAATACCCGACCGCCGAGCTCATGGCCAAGGCCGAGCCGGAGGATTTGCTGGAGTATGTCCGCAGCGTGAGCTATCCCAACTCCAAGGCGCGGCATCTCGTGGAAATGGCGAGGATGATAGTGACCGACTTCAGAGGCGAGATACCGAATACTACCGCCGAACTCGTGAAGTTGCCCGGCGTGGGGCGCAAGACCGCCAATGTGCTTCAGGCCGTATGGTTCGGGAAGGCCGTGATGGCTGTCGACACACATGTCTACCGGGTGGCACACCGCTTGGGACTGGTGCCGCCAACGGCCAACACGCCGCTTAAAGTGGAGGAAGTGCTTGAGAGAAGCATAAGAAAGGAAGACATACCCCGAGCGCACCATTGGCTGCTTCTTCATGGTCGCTATATATGCCAGAGCGCGAAGCCAAAGTGCGACAAATGCCCGTTCGGTGACATTTGCCCAAAACTGTTGAAGGGAAGTAAACTTGAATAGACATGAACATCGAATTGATACAAAGGTTTCTCACTGACGTGGCCGCCAACAACAACCGTCCTTGGTTTCAGGCGCACAAGGCGGAATATGAAGGCGCGAAGCAAGAGTTTGAGGGCGGGGTAGCCAATCTCATGGAAGAGCTGACGACGTTCGACCCGGAGATTAGCCACTTGACCGTCAAGGACTGTTGCTATCGTTTCTATCGCGACGTGAGATTCTCAGCCGACAAGTCGCCTTACAAGCGACACTTCGGGGCTTATATTTGCGCTCATGGCAGGAAGTCGCTGCGGGGTGGCTATTATTTGCACATCCAGCCAGGCCATTGTCTCGTGGCGGTAGGCTCGTATTGGTTGCCCACAAACATTCTGACCGCAATGCGCAATGAGATAATGGGAAACATAGATGAATGGCGGAAACGAGTGGAAGACGGCAAGTTCATCCACTATTTCGGTTATCCTAACGAGTCTACGTGGGAAGGTGACGTGCCTGTGGCGGAAAAGGGATTTGGCATAACCTGCCTGAAGAAAGCCCCCAAGGACTTCCCTAAAGATTACGAATTCATTAATTACTTGAAAATGAAGGACTATTGTGCTTGGCACAGTGTGGACGAGGCGATATTCGAGGCACCAGACTGGGTGCGCAAGGTCGCGGAGATTTGCAAGGTGGCCAAGCCGATGATGGACTTTGTAAACAGCGTGGTCGATGATTACGAATAATGGCTACACGAGCTGTCAACGGCCATTAAATCTCAACAATTCAATCTGAACTCACATGAATAACTTCCTGAAAAACGTCTTGGCCACGGTTGTTGGCATCATCATCTTCTTGGTCGTGGCCTCTGCCATCAGCGTCGTTGGTCTTCTTGGAATGGCTGCGGCCGCAAGCTCCACGCCAACCGTAAAGGACGGTAGCGTGCTGGTGCTGAACCTTCACGGCACGCTGCAAGAGCGAGCCACTGACGCGTCGCCGCTAAGTATGCTTCAAGGTGATGGCGCGAGCAATCCCGGACTTGCCGACATGCTTTCTGCTGTGAAAAAAGCCAAGTCTTCGGACAAGATAAAAGGTATTTACATTGAGGCCAATGGCATGGGATCTGACCTGGCTCAAGCTCAGGAACTGCGCGATGCCTTGGCAAATTTCAAGAAGTCGGGAAAGTGGATAATAGCTTTCGGAGAGCAGTTTAACACCAACGACTATTATATAGCCTCTGTAGCCGACAAGATATACGTCAATCCACAGGGGGGACTTGAGTGGCAAGGACTGGGCACCAAGCTTGTGTTCTTGCGAGACTTGTTCAAGAAGGTTGGCATAAACACCATGGCATTCAAATGTGGTAAGTACAAGAGTGCCACGGAGATTTTCACGGAGGAAAAGATGAGCGACCCAAGCAAGGAGCAGGCGCAGCGTTTCCTTGATGGCTATTGGGACACTATCCTTACGGCCGTGTCTGAAAGCAGGAAGATAAGCAAGGCAGACCTTAATCGCCATGCCGACGAGATGATGACATTTGAAAGCGCAGACGTTCTTGTCAAGGACAAGTTCTTTGATGGGCTCAAGTATAACGATGAGATACGCGGCGTGATAAAGGCAAAGCTCGGTATCGGCAAGGACGACGACATACCGCAAGCAACTGTGGCAGACCTTTGCGCGGAACCAGGCGATGGCAGTGGAGATGAGATAGCGGTTTACTATGCTTGTGGAGACATTGTCAACCAAGAGCCTTCGGGCAACCTTTACCAAAACGCAAGCTATATCGTTGGCCGTGACATGAGTGAAGACATGGCTGCCCTGGCAGAAGACGATGATGTCAAGGCAGTGGTAATCCGTGTGAACTCGCCTGGTGGCTCAAGCTACGACTCAGAACAGATATGGCATGCGATAGAGCAGCTGAAGAAAGCCCATAAGCCAGTTGTGGTTTCCATGGGCGGATATGCCGCCTCGGGTGGTTACTATATCAGTTGTGGAGCCGACTATATCCTTGCGGAGCCAACCACCATCACAGGCTCAATCGGAATTTTCGGATTGGTGCAAGATGGCGCGGAGATGGCGCGGAAACTCGGGTTGAAGTTTGACGGCGTAGAGACTAACCGTAATGCATCCATGGGAATGTCGGCTTACGGACTCATGCTGTCTCCTCTCAACCAAGAGCAAGGAGCGAAACTTCAAGCCGCGATAAACCGTGGCTATAAGCTTTTCAAGACGCGCGTGGCCAACGGAAGACACCTTTCCATGGATGCCGTGGAAGAACGTGCCCAGGGGCACGTGTTCCTTGGTGAGGATGCCTTGAAACTGAAACTCGTTGACGGCTTGGGCGGAATGGACAAGGCTGTGGCAAAGGCTGCGGAACTGGCCAAGTTGGACGACTACCACACGGCAGACTATCCTGCGAAGAAAGACTTCCTGTCCAAGTTGATTGACGGCAGCGGCAAGGCAAGCGGCACAATGCTTGATGAGCAGCTGCGCCAAATCCTTGGACAGTATTATGTGCCTTTCGTGCTGATGAACCAAGCACAGTCGATGGGAAGAATCCAGGCGCGGTTGCCTTATGTCATAATAAACAATTAGGGCCATGGAGGGAGATTTGATAAAAACACGCGATTGGCTCTCGCCGCTAAGCTGGCTTTACGGCTTGGCAGTGAGCTTGCGCAACTGGCTCTTCAACGTGGGCTTGCTCCATCAGCAGAGCTACGACATACCTGTCATAGCTGTCGGTAACATCACCGTTGGCGGCACAGGCAAGACACCGCACGTGGAGTATCTCGTGAGGTTGCTCCATAAGCTTACCAAGGTGGCCGTGCTGTCGAGAGGTTACAAGCGAAAGTCAAAGGGATATGTATTGGCAGACGACAGCTCTACGGCATTGACCATTGGCGACGAGCCTTACCAGATGACAAGAAAGTTCAAGGACATATATGTAGCCGTTGACGCCAATCGAAGGGAGGGAATTGCGCGGTTGACCACGGACGAGAGCACCAATGACGTGGGCGTGATTCTTCTCGACGACGCTTTCCAGCATCGTTACGTCAAGCCTGGCATAAACATACTGCTTGTGGATTATCATCGTCTCATCATCTACGACAAGCTGCTTCCTGCCGGACGATTGCGTGAGCCACTGTCGGGAAAGCGTAGGGCGGACTTCGTGATAGTGACAAAATGCCCAGCCGACTTGAAGCCCATGGACATCAGGGTGTTGACAAAGGCGATGGGGCTTTACCCTTATCAGGAGCTCTTTTTCACCACAATGGAATATGGTGAATTGTATCCATTGTTCGAGGGAAGCAATGACGAGCCACCGAAACTTAAAGGCCATAACGTGCTTATGCTCACAGGTATAGCATCGCCAGAAGAGATGGAAAGCGATATTAAGACTAAATGTCGCTCTTTGACGACCATGACATTCAGGGATCACCACGTGTTCACCCCTAAGGATATAGAGGCTATCAGCGACGCTTTCGCGCAAATGGATTCGCCAAAGATAATAGTCACAACGGAAAAAGACTCAACTCGGCTGTTGCAAGCAAAACTGACAGATGCCATCAAGTCGGCATTGTATGTGCTTCCCATACAGGTGAGGTTCATGTTGAATCAAGATGAAGAATTGTTCAATAATAAGATAATAAGCTATGTACGGAAAAATTCAAGAAACAGCATCTTGGCTAAGGGAAAGAATGCCCGCACAGCCAACGACCGCAATAATTTTGGGCACAGGACTGGGACAATTAGCTTCCGAGATAACTGACACCACAGAGTTTGCTTATAAGGACATACCCAACTTCCCGGTATCCACAGTGGAGGGGCACGCTGGAAAGTTGATTTTCGGCAAGTTAGGTGGCAAGGAAATCATGGCGATGGATGGGCGTTTCCATTACTATGAGGGATACGACATGAAGGAAGTGACGTTTCCGGAGAGAGTCATGTATGAGCTCGGAATCAAGACGCTCTTTGTCAGCAATGCCTCTGGAGGCATGGATCCAAGTTTCAAGATTGGTGACCTCATGGTCATTGATGACCATATAAATCTTTTCCCGGAGCATCCTCTGCATGGAAAGAATTTCCCCACGGGGCCACGCTTCCCGGATATGCACGAGGCTTATGACAAGCATCTGCGTGACCTCGCCGACGAGATAGGCAAGGAAAAGGGCATACATCTGGTTCACGGTGTATACGTAGGCGTTCAGGGCCCTACATTCGAGACACCTGCCGAATATCGTATGTATCACCTCTTGGGAGGCAGTGCGGTAGGCATGAGCACGGTGCCTGAGGTCATAGTGGCCCGTCACTGTGGCATGAAAGTCTTTGGAATCAGCGTCATAACAGACCTTGGTGGTTTTGACGTTCCAGTGGAAGTGAGCCACGAGGAAGTGCAAGAGGCAGCCAACGCCTCGCAGCCAAATATGGCGGAGATATTCCGTGAGATGATTAAACGTTGCGATTAAGAATGGAAATAAAGGAACTCGGTGAGTTTGGCCTCATCCGTCACCTCACAAAGGACATACAGCCCAAGAACCCCTCCACGTTGAAGGGCGTTGGTGATGATTGCACTGTCTTGACGTATCCAGACAAGGAAGTGCTCGTCACCACAGACATGCTGATGGAAGGCGTGCATTTTGACCTTACCTATAACAGTATGGCCCAGCTCGGATACAAGAGTGCCATGGTCAACCTGAGTGACGTGTTTGCCATGAATGGCATGCCACGTCAACTGCTCGTGAGCGTTGCCCTGGGCAAGCGTTTCAAGGTAGAGGATCTTGACGACTTCTACGCTGGCCTTAGAGAGGCTTGCGACAAGTGGGACGTTGACATCGTGGGAGGTGACACTTGCTCATCGTTGACAGGGCTCGCCATAAGCATCACTTGCATAGGTGAGGCTAAAAAAGATGACATAGTTTATCGCAATGGTGCCAATGAGACCGACCTTATTTGCGTAACGGGTGATTTGGGAGCCGCATATATGGGACTTCAGCTCCTTGAACGTGAGAAGACCGTATACTATAAGCAGATTGATGACCTCAACGCCAAAATAAGGCAGGCAAAAAAAGACGGCAACGAAGAACTCGTGAAGCACCTGCAACAAGAAGGCATGAAGATAATCGACTTCCAACCCGATTTTGCCGGGCGTGAGTATCTGTTGCAAAGACAGCTCAAGCCAGAGGCGAGAGGCGACATCATTAAGCTTTTGCAAGAGAACAATATCCATCCGACAGCCATGATGGACATATCTGATGGACTCTCGTCTGAGCTGCTCCACATTTGCCATCAAAGCCACTGCGGTTGCCGTGTATATGAGAAGAACATACCAATAGACTACCAGACGGCTGTCACGGCAGAGGAGTTTAACATGAATGTCACCACATGTGCCATGAATGGCGGCGAGGACTACGAACTGCTCTTCACCTGCCCCATTGGGGACCACGACAAGCTCGACGCACTTGAGAGCCGTGGCATAAAGCAGATAGGATACATCACAAAGGAAGAACTCGGTTGCCGACTGATCTCACGTGGCGATGGAAAGGAGTTTGACATTACTGCGCAAGGATGGAATCCCTTAAAATGATGGGTAGTTAATATCGTTATATCAAGGCTGTTCAGTAAATATATAACTAATTGATTCTCAGAGATACATATTGTTTGTAACTTTACGTACCCGCCGATGCGCCCATCATGGGTTAATCGGGGGAGGAAAGTAAAACTTTAAAGGACATAAAAAAGGCTTTGAGTATTTCCGTATGTCGCGGAAATACTCAAAGCCCTAATTTGATGCGGATTTATTTCTCTTTGAAATAAAAGCGGAAAGA
>DJQL01000007.1:31976-32246 GCA_002437565.1 Prevotella sp. UBA6387 | reverse complement strand
TGTACCATCCGTTGGAATGATATGACAGGTCGATGGAGTAGGCCGACAGCGGCGTACCGCCCTCACGCATGTCCTTGTTGACCACTATGTCGTCGTAGTACTTACCGTCGTTGGAAAGCATGTAGCGCACGTTGGCATTGTTGGCATATTTGGCATCGCTTATAGTGGCAAGTCCTTTGATGTTGAACGATGATGTCACCTTGAAGTCAAGCCCAAGCTCAACACCATAATAGTGTTTACTTATGCCGGAGAGCGATACGTAAGAGAACG
>DJQL01000007.1:6702-31828 GCA_002437565.1 Prevotella sp. UBA6387 | reverse complement strand
TCGTTGTTGATCTGTGGTGAGGCGAATGCCACGTTTGCCGTTGGAGCCTTCCACTCGTAGCCAGCTCCAAGAGCCACTGTGTTGCCATGTCCGAGATTGATGCTTGTACCTGCCTTTGCGCCACCGTCGAGGAAATAGGCTGTCTTGCCTTTGCCATACGAGTTGTTTGGTGCAAGGCCATTGCGCATCTTTCCCTCGCGCTGAAGCGATGTGCCGCCTATGCGTCCACTGACGAATACATGTGCTCTGTCGAGAGAGAGCTCATATCCCGACCATGCCTGTGCGCGGTTTACAAAGATATTGTAGTCGTAGCCGAAGCGGTCGCCTTCCTTCACGAGCCTTGGGGTGTTGCCGTCGTTGAGGTCGTAGAACACCTCAGGGGCTGTCTCGGCGTAAGTGCCGATGACATAATAGTTGGAGTTGTGAAAAGATGTGGCACCAAGCAGGTCTTCCATGGTTTGGTAATGCATGCCCTTGTTGGTGCTAAGGTTTACGCCAAGATTGAGAGAACTCTTGTTTGAAAGATCCTTGTGCAATGAAGACGACAGGCTGAATGCGAGCTGGTCGTCGTGGTAAGCCTGCTGGTAGTACATGGCATCGGCACCCTGTGCCGATGCCATCTTGTTGGAGTAGTACAGCTTGTCCCAGTTTATCTGTCGGTTGGCCTTCGATGACCTGAAGAAGTCGACGGCGGCCTGCCAAGAATCGAGGGCCGACGACGTGTTCGTGTCGCTGTCGTCCTTGTTCCAGACATTATAGAAATAGCTTGGCATGAGGCTGTAATAGTCTGGGGCTGGGTTTGTGGCGTTGTTATAGTTTAGGCGGGTGCTGCTGTACATTGCGTATTTGCCGAGCAGCGAGGTGGTGAGCTTAGTATTGTCGTCAATCTTGAAATCCCATGTCAGCAAAGCTGCAGGAGCAAAATCGTTGACCACTCTTGAACTGCGCTTCTTGCCGTTTTGGTATCCCCAGTTTGGATTGTAGTTGTAGTTGTTTGCAAGCCAGTACATCTCATCAGTAGACGCGCTCTGTGTGGCACGCTCAGTAGGGTTGCCCCATGTGACAAGTGAGAGCGAATGCTTATTTGAGAAGACCTTTTCCAAACCAAGGAAATAGCTCAGCGAGTTGTAGAACGTACCCTCCACGTAGCCGCGGTTTGCCCATCTGTACGACAAGGCGGCCGACCATGCCCATCCATTGTCGTTGAGACCGGAGTTGTATGAGTACATGGCGCGAGCAGTGTAGTTGCGGTTGGCACCCGCGATTGATATTCTCTGTCCGACAGGCATTGCCGATGGCCGGAAGTTGTAGTTGTTGCTTCCGCCAAGTGCGGTCATGGAAAAGTTGTTGCCCTCGAATGGCAAGGCCGATTCCATGTTACGAGTCTGGTTGTTGAGTCCTCCCACGAATGAATAGCGGAAATCTCCACGCTCGACATCGTTCACGGGGTTGCCATTAATGTACATCTCGTTGTACTTGGCATTGTAGCCCCTGTACTTGAATCTCACGGGACTCCAACGGTATCCCACCTCATTGGCGTAAGCGTTGGTGCCGGAAGAGATGATGGACACGCTTTGCGTAACGTTCTCGTCTTCCCCAAGCTGAGCCTCTGTGAAGGTAAAGGCCTGCTCGCCGATGTTGACCGAGTCTTGCTGGGCGTAACCCACCGAGACAGAGCCTAAGGCAGCCAAGGCCATGATAAGCTTCTTTTGCATAAATAAAGTATGATATATTAATAATGGTTGCAAAGATAATAAAAATCAACATAATCATGGTTGTTTTTTAATTAAGGAATGATGAAATATCGAAATTTATTCCGATATTTGCAAAAACAAATTACAAGACATCATATAGACAAGATGAAAAAGTATTTTTCCGCGTTTTTCTTTCTGCTGTTCTTCTGTGTCTCAATAGGCGCGCAGAAGAAATTCCATGCTTATGCCGTGGGTTTTTACAACCTTGAAAACCTTTTCGATACGTGCCACGATGCTGGCAAGAACGACTACCAGTTCCTGCCGTCAGGCTCATACAGGTGGAATGGCATGAAATATTCACACAAGTTGCACAACATGGCGCGCGCCCTTGGCGACATGGGCACGACGATGCTTCCTGGCGTGGGCTGCTCCGCCATTGGCGTGTCAGAAGTGGAAAACGACCGATGCCTTACAGACTTGTGCGCCCAGCCAGAGCTCAGTAAGCGCGGATATAAGTTTTGTCATGTAGAGGGGCCTGACCACCGTGGAATAGACTGTGCGCTGATTTACAACCCTTCGCTTTTCGCTGTCAAGGCTTTCAGGCTTTATCCCTATGTGCCAACAGAGAAGCAAGACTCGCTTTTCCGTACTCGCGGCTTCTTTGCCGTGAGTGGCGAGATGGCGGGTGAACACGTGGTGATCATCGTAAACCATTTGCCCAGCCGATTCAATGGCAGCTACTATCGAGAGGTGGGGGCGGCGCAGATTAAATCGCTGAAAGACAGAATTCTGAATCTTGACCCAAAAGCCAAAGTCATAGTGATGGGCGACATGAACGATGACCCAACCAACAAGAGTATGCATGAGGCTCTATCCGCAAAGGAAGATGTCGCTATGGTCGGCAAAGAAGATATGTACAACCCATGGTACAACGTGCTTGCCAAGCAAGGCACGGGCACGCTGCAATATCAAGGCTCGTGGAATCTCTTTGACCAGATAATCTTGTCGCCAAGCCTTATAAACAAGAATGGAGAAAAAGATTACACGACGCTTAAATTTTTCAAGAACGAGATTCAGCGCATGCCTTACCTCTTCCAGACGGAAGGCAAATACAAGGGTGGAACCAAGCGCACTACGGCTGGCGGTGTCTGGCTCGACGGATTCTCTGACCACCTGCCCACAGTAGTGTATCTCGTGAAGGAACAGAGTGAGAAGAAAGGCAAGGCATTGAAAGAAAACCTGTTCGCATTGCCGGAGTATACGGAGGCCGAGCTCAAGAACATTGCCTCGTGTGAGGCCGAGCAGAAGGCAAGGATGGAAAAAGACGAAAAGAAACAATGATTGACACGATGTCAACACTTGATATAGAAACCCATCCTTTCGAGCCATTCTTGCCCAAGACGGCTCGGCTGCTCATGCTTGGCACTTTTCCACCTTCACCTAAGCGTTGGTGCATGGATTGGTATTATCCCAACTATACCAACGACATGTGGCGCATAATGGGCTTGTGCTTCTTTGGTGACAAGCTTCATTTCGTGGATGAGGCCAACAAGACTTATCGCCTTGATGCATTGAAGTCGTTTTTGTCGGAGAGAGGCATTGCCATTTTCGACACGTGCTTGCGTGTTAAACGTACAAAGGGAACTGCATCGGACAAAGACTTGGAAGTGGTGGAGCCGTCGGGCCTTGATGGTATGCTCAAGGCGTTGCCACTTTGTCATGGCGTGCTCACCGCAGGTAGACTTGCCACAAAAATTTTCATGGAACATTATGGAATTGGCGAAAAGGCCAAGCACCTGAAAATGGGTGGCCATGTAGATTTCGTGTTCAACGGCAGGGAGATAAGCCTATACAGGCAACCAAGTTCGAGTAGGGCTTATCCCATGAGGCTTGAAGACAAGGCAACGTACTATGGACATATGTTTAAGGAGTTGGGGATTTTATAGAGAATATAACTTATATAAATTTGGTGTATATACTTAAAAACAAGATAAATCAATGAAACCAACAATTATCGGGATTGCTGGAGGTACAGGCTCTGGCAAGACCACAGTAGTTAAGAAGATAGTAGAGTCGCTTCCTCCAGACCATGTAGCAGTCGTGCCTCTCGATTCTTATTACAACGACACGACTGGTCTTACTGATGAAGAGCGCAAGGCAATAAACTTTGACCATCCAGACGCTTTCGACTGGAAGTTGCTGATAAAGCAGGTTCATGAGCTTGCCAACGGCATGGCCATTGAGCAGCCTACATATTCGTATATTCTCAGTAATAGGTTGCCTGAGACCATTCACGTGGAACCTAAACCTGTCATAATCATAGAGGGCATCATGACATTACTTAACAAGCGCCTACGTGACATGATGGACTTGAAGATTTTTGTCGATTGTGATTCCGACGAAAGGCTCATACGCAACATCCAACGCGACACCATCGACAGGGGACGCACCGTATCAATGGTCGTGGATCGCTACTTGAAGGTATTGAAGCCGATGCACGAGCAATTTATCGAACCCACTAAGCGTTTTGCCGATGTGATTATCCCTGAAGGTGGTGAGAATTTGAAAGGCATAGGTATGCTGACGGATTACATCAAGACGCTTATTCCTGCGACGTCTCTTCTTTGATTTCTTCAGCGGTAGCATCATTGGTGCCGTTGGCGTTTCCCATCCGCTTGCGGCACTGATGTATCTTGATAGAGTCTATCAGGTCTACTACACCATAGGCCATGATGCACCAGCCAAGTACGAGCAGTGGGGCACTGGCTATGAATGACGGCTTTACTATGGCTACAAGGCCGACAAGCAGCACCAAGGTAGGAAATATCCACCACACGATGCCTATTTGAGCGAAGCGACGGGCGACGGTGAGATTGAAAAACTGTGTCAAGGCACCTAATATAAGCATTATAGCCAACACATAGGTCAAACCATTGACAAAACTGTTTGGAAACAACGCGAGTACGGCTCCAAGTATGACGCTGCCAAGACCAACGACAGGGAAGGGCTGATTTGGCATCGTGATGAGGTTGCCATTGGCGTCATAAATGTCTACTCCGTCCGTGCCGCCTTTACGCTTGGCTGAAAACCATGCGGTAATGCTGATTATGCCACTTACGAGAAACATTAAACCGATGGCAATGGTAATCCATGTTACCGTTTGCTCACGATACTTTACCAACAATGCGCCAATGACAATGGCACACAATGCACGAAAAATACTGCTACGGAAGACTTTCATGTTAATTGTTTTGTCGTTTTCTCATTTATTGCTTGAGACTACGATGATTTCCTGATTGCAAAGATAATGCAAATCGAACGCAGAAAATCAAGCTTGCTTGAATTTTATGCTGAGATGCAGCTTATCTTGTGCAAAGATAGGCTTTTTTATCAGAACATTTAATTAAACCGTGTTATTTTTTGTAATTTTGTGCCATGAACATGGAATGTTTTCAATCAGGACAACATTTTAATTATGACAACATTATATCTTGTACGTCACGGCGAGACCGTGGCTAACGCCGCCCAGATATTGCAGGGCTGGCAAGGTGGGGAACTCAATGAGACGGGTAAGGCCCAAGCTCATGATGTCGCGGAAAAAATGAGAAACGAGAGAATTGACGTTTTCGTGGCAAGTGACTTGCGTCGTGCCATTCAGACTTGTACGATAATCGCGTCGGCAAAGGGTGTGAATCAAGAGGATATAGTGACGACTCCACTACTTCGGGAGCGTGATTGGGGATCATTCACTGGCAAGTTTATCCCAGACCTCGAAAACGTGGAATGGCCTGATGATGTTGAGAGCCTTGAGCACATGAAAAGTCGTGCTCAAAACTTCTTGACATGGATAAAGACTGCTTATCCCAACAAGGTTGTGCTCGCAGTTGGTCATGGCATCATAAACAAGGCAATACAGAGCATGTATTTCAAGAAGCCGATGAGCGAAATACCCAAGATGCACAATGCGGAGGTAAGAATCCTGATGCTGTAAACATTTGCAAAATAATGAGGGTGCGCTAAAGTTCAATGCTTTGGTGCACCCTCAGTGGTGTTGTCTCGTTATTGCCAGATTACTTCTGCTGGTCAATAGCCTTGATCTTTTCTTTTATGAGTTGGGCATCGTCTTTGAGTTTTTGCACCTTGCGGTTCATCTCGTCTACGAGGCTATTGCCCTTCTTGCTTGAGATACTGAGGAATCCGAGGTTGTTCTCGTAAGTCGTGATTTCCTGTTTGAGTTGTTCGAGACGTCGTACAAGGCGTGCGCGCTCGTTGTCCATGGCATCCTCGCCCTTCTTTGCCATTCCGCGGAGGTTGTTCTTGAAGTTGTCAAGATGACGACGAGCGGCGGAAATGTGTAGCTCCTCGAATATCTTGTCCATCACGTCGTGGTACTCCTTGTAAATCTTATCCTTTTCCCGGAAAGGCACATGGCCGATGGCGTTGTACTTGTCGGCCAGCTCCTGCACTTTCTCACGTGCGTCGCTGTCGGTGGCGGTTACCTTCTTCAGTTGCTCTATTATGTCGCGCTTCTTTTGGAGGTTTTCACGCTCCTCATCATGCACGCTGGCATGAGCTGCGTTACGTGCGTCGAAGAAGTGGTTGCAAGCTGAGAGAAAGTCGTTCCAAAGCTGGTCGCTTATCTTTCTTGGGGCAGTGCCAATGGTTTTCCACTCTTTCTGAAGCTGTATGAGCTTGTCGGAAGTTGTCTTCCAGTCAGTAGAGTCGGAAAGCTCTTGTGCCTTGGCTACCAGTGCTTTCTTCTTCTCCGCGTTCTCGTAAAGATGCGCCCTGACCTCTTTGAAATATTCTGCCTTACGGCCGAAGAAGTCGTCGCAAGCCTTACGGAAGCGTTGGAAAATCTCCTCGTTGCTCTTCTTTGGTGCGAACCCTATGGTTTTCCACTCCTGCTGAATGGCGATAATCTCTTTCGAGTGTTTCTCCCAGTCGGCGGCGTTCTTGTTGTCTTCTTTCGCCACGGCTTCCGTCTTCTCGCACAGTTCTGTCTTCTTTGCGAGGTTCTCCTCCTCATTGGCTCTGAGTTTCTCGAAGTGGTCTTGGTGCTTCTTGTTGATGACGGTGCTCGCGTTCTTGAACCTTGTCCAGATGTCCTCGCGCATATCCTTTGCCACGGGACCAATCTCTCGATATTGCTCGTGCAGGTCTTGCAACTGGTGGAAAGCGCTCACCACGTCAGGCTCGTCGGCCAGTTTCTCAGCTTCCTCACAGAGCTTTGTCTTGGCTTCGAGGTTTTTCTTGAAGTCATATTCGCGAGCCTCACGGTTGAGGTTGAGCAGGTCGTAGAATTGCTCAACGTAGAGTTGATAGTTTCGCCACGTCTCGCTTGATTTCTCTGGTGGTACGGCTCCAATTCCTTTCCACTCTTGTTGCAGGGCTTTGAATTCGTTGTAAGACTTGTTGGCTTCGTCTGGCGACGTTGCCATGTTCTTTATTTTCTCAATGATTTCCTCCCTATGCTTGAGATTCTCTTCGCGTTCTTGCTGAGCTTTCTCGAAAGCCTTTGCGCGCTTCTCCTTTATGATTTGCATGTTGGCCTTGTAAGTCTCTTCGTCTTCATCGGGGAGAATCTGGTATTTCTCAGGGTCACCTCCAGCTTCGAGGTATTCCTTTTGTCTTTTGTCGCGCTCTGCTATGTGGAAACGATAGAAAGAAGCCTTCAAGTGGTCAACCTCATCCTTTTCAGGAGTGTTATCGCTCTTGGCGATTTCCTCAATGCGGTCAAGCACTTCTTTCTTTGAGGCGTACACTTTCTTCGCCAGGTCGTCTGTTGCAGTTTCTTCAGCCTTTGGCTCAACCGCCACGGCTTCTTGCACTTGCGTGTCGGCTTTTGGCTCTTCTTTCACGTCGTTCTTATTGTCGCCGTTTGTTACTGGGGCAGCGGCCTCGGCCTTCTGCTCTTCCTCGATTCCCTTTGGGGTACTGTTTTCTTGAGAGTCCATCATTTCACTCTATTTAAGTTTATGACTCGGAGTTCCATGGCCATGCTGCTGCATGTCAGCTAACGCCTCAGACGGGCATGGCTTCCAATTGTTAATAAATATGATGCAAACTTAGCTAAAAAGATTGTATTATGCTAATTTTTGGAATGTTTTTTATTGTATATGAGCTAAATAAGTTTTTTATGCCGCAAAATCCACCAGCTCACACCTGTTACAAGCACGGAAACGGCTATGCAGATTATGAAGCCATACTTTGATGCCTCCAGACCGTTTACCACGTTCATTCCGTATATACTTGATATAAGCGTAGGTGCCATCAGGATTATGTTGAGCGAGGTGAGGGTACGCATCGTGGTGTTCATGTTATTGTTGATGATGCTCGAATACGTGTCCATTGTAGACTCAAGAATGTCGGAATAGATGTTCGTGGTTTCCCTTGCCTGTGTCATCTCGATGTTTACGTCTTCAATAAGGTCGGCATCAAGCTCGTCTACTTGCAATTTGAACTTCAATTTTTGCAGCAAGTTCTCGTTACCCCGGATGGAGGTTATGAAGTAGGTGAGTGAGTCTTGCAGGCGGCTAAGCCCAATGAGGCTCTCGTTGTTCACTTCATGGTCGAGGTTGTGCTTGGCTTTTTCTATGAGGGCGTTGATTTGTTTCAGTCGCTTTAGGTACCAAACGGCGGAAGACAGGAAAAGCCTGAATGTCATGTCCACATAATCGGTGAAGCCCACGCCACGTTTCTGCTGGTAGCTTACGAAGTCGAGCATCATGTTTGTCTCATAGAAGCAAACTGTTATGGTGACGTCGCGCTTATGGATTATGCCCAATGGCACTGTGGTATAAGGTGTGCGCGACCTTATTTCCTTGACATAAGGTATGCGCAGAATGATAAGAGTCCAACCATCGTCGTACTCATAACGCGCGCGCTCATCGGTATCGCTGATGTCGCTCATGAAATAGTCGGGAATGTTAAACCTCTCTTCCAGCTCTCGCTGGTCGTCATCAGTTGGACATGTGACTTGAATCCAGCATCCGGATTTCCACTCGTTGATGACTCTCAGTTGCTTTTCAATGCTCCAGTATGTTTTCATTGCAGCCAATCTTTTTAACATGAACAGGTTGTGAAGATTGGCGGTAATGCTCAATCCTCACGCTAATTATTGTAACTGTCCGCGTGATAATCGTCCATATTGTTTAACTGAATTGTTCTATGGTGCAAAAGTAAAGAAAATATTTTTTAGACGCAAAAGTTTGGCATGTTTTTTACATGCCCATGTTTCATTTCGCAAATTATTTTAAGATGCAGGGATGATGATAATTTGCGTTGATACATTTGTCTATTGTGCCAATCTTCCATATTTAAGCGTTTTGCACGGACATTGGGTATTCAATGTTCGTGCAAAACTATATGTATTGTCTTTCAGAAAGTCAAAGATTCTTATTTCTCAGGAATCTGCTCAAGCGTTGCGGTCAGCAACTTCCAGAAAGGCTCTGCTGTGTCTATCTTGAAACGCTCGCTCGTAGTGTGGGGGGAAAGCAATGTCGGGCCAAGGCTTACGACATCCATCCCCGGGTACTTGCTGAGAATGACAGAACATTCCAGTCCGGCGTGGTCGGCCTGTACGGTTGCATCCTCTCCTGTCTGCTCCTTGTATACTCTCTTGAGCAAGTTGAGAATCTCGCTGTCGGGATTGGGATCCCAACCACCGTAACTGCCGCTGAGCTCCGTGCGCATGCCTGCCATGTTGAAGCAACTCTCAAGCATTGTTGCCACATATTCTTTCATGTCCTCACGGCTTGAGCGTGCGAGAATCTTGATGGTTGCCTTGCCAGCCTCTATGTCGATGATGGCGAGGTTTGATGATGTCTCCACCACGTTGGGATAAGAAGGAATCATGCGTATCACGCCGTTGTGGCAGGCGTAGATGGCATCCACGAGGTTGTCTTGAATTTCGCAAGGCAGCAACTCTTTTGGACTTTCCGTATCCTCAACGAAGAACTCCACGTTTCTCTCAATGCCCTTGAACTCATCCTCAATAGCGAGGCGTTGTTGCTCGACAAGCTTCTTGAGATTCTCAATCTGGTCTTGTGGCAAGGCGAGCACCACCTCGGTCTTGAATGGGATGGCGTTTCTCATGTTTCCACCATGCCATTGTGCCAAGCGAGCTCCTGTTTGCGCCACGGCTTTGCGAACCAGGCGAACCATTTCCTTGTTGGCGTTGGCGCGTCCCTCGTTTATCTCAAGGCCAGAGTGTCCGCCGCGCAAGCCTTTCAGTGTTACTTTCACGGCTCTCTCTTGATCGTTGGCGACGGGCTTGTATTCAAGAGTTGAGGTGACATCGATGCCGCCAGCGGAACCTATCACAAACTTTCCCCATAATTCCGAGTCGAGGTTCATCAGAATGTCGCTGTGAAGTTCGCCTTCAGGCAGCTCGTTGGCTCCGTACATGCCTGTCTCCTCATCGCGTGTGATAAGTGCCTCCACGGGGCCGTGCTTGATGTCGTCGGCCTCCATGATGCCCATTATGGCGGCAACGCCGATGCCGTCGTCGGAGCCAAGCGTGGTACCCTTGGCGTGAACCCATCCGTCCTCTACGTATGTCTCTATTGGGTCTGTCTCAAAGTTGTGGGTGGAGTCTGGACTCTTTTGAGGCACCATGTCCATGTGGGCTTGCAGCAGCACGGTCTTGCGGTTCTCGAAGCCGGGCGTGGCGGGCTTTCTCATGACGATGTTCCCTGCCGGGTCTTTGAATGCCTCAACGCCTACGCGCTTTGCGAAGTCGAGAAGGAATTCTTGCACTTTCTCCACGTGGCCACTGGGACGTGGAATCTGTGTGAGGTCATCAAAGTTGCGCCAGACGGCGGCAGGTTGAAGGTTACGGATTTCACTCATAGTTTTTGGTTATTAAATATATGTGTTATGTTATTCTTGTCGTTTTCCGCCTTTTGCGGCTTGTCTCTTTCTTGTCAATGTCAGAGCCACCCATCCATAGAAGCCGAGCAGCATCACGAGAAGTGTCTGCACGCTATGTACTATCAGCACGAAGTATAATGCGTCGTTTGATGCCACGCCGTAGAGAATGAGCATGGTCTTCACGGCAAAGTGCCAAGGACCAGCTCCATTTGGCGTTGGCACGATGACGGCGATGGAGCCCACGATGAATGTCACCAACGCGCATGCCATGCCCAAGTGGGATGTCGCGGAGAAGCAAAAGAAGGTCAGGTAATAATGCAGGAAATAGCACGCCCATATCCCGATGCTGAAAAATATGAACAGGGGAATGTTGCGCACGTCCTTTACCGACATGACACCAGCGAGAAGCCCGGTGAATGTGGTTCTCACCTTGTTATATATCGACAACCGTCGAAGCAATAGCCAAACCAGCAACAACGCGGCTATGGCGCAAATGGCCGTTACCCACCATCCTGCCGCTGAAAACCTCGATAGTATCTCGTCGAGGCGAGTGCCTGTGCTTGAGAAAAACTTGTGGAACACTGGCAACTGCCAAATGAACGTGAGCGCGGTTATTATGATTATTAGCGATGTGTCAATGGCTCGTTCTGTCACCACAGTGCCCAACGACTTTGGGAAAGACACGCCGTCCCACCGCTTCAATATTCCGCAGCGCACGATTTCGCCTGAGCGTGGTATGATGAGACTTGCCGCGTAGGAGACGAAGATGCTGTTTATGGAGACGGTTTGGCGAGGCTTTTCCCCCAGTGGCTCAAGGGTTTGCTGCCATCGCCAGCCTCGAAACGCCTGAGCCAGGATGCCAAAAGGAAACGAGAGGAGCATCCATGTCCAGTTCATCTGGTTCATCATCACATCGCCGATGCTCTTGATGTCGAAGCCACGATACATCCAATAGAGTATGGCTCCACCCAAAAGTACGGATGTTGCCACCTGTATGATCGTGTTTATGGTCTTCTTGGATTCCATTGCCTTGCAAAATTATAAAATTATTTTGACTTACTATGGAAATGGCACCAACTTTATCATTACTTAGCATGGGCAATCGGTCTGTTCCCGCCTCATCGACCGTTGATTTGTGTCAAGTATGTGGGTTGACGCAGGTCAACTTGTTTGATGAGTATCAAATATTGGCATCAAATTATCCATTTGTAGTACCAATTGTTTGCGCACACAGTGGGGAATGTCTATCTTTGCAGTGTCAATAAGAAAATAAGGAGCCTTCTAAAAGGCAACAGATATGTATTCGGATAACATTTAAAAGTATTGTATAGAATTAAGTTCCTCAGGATAAGGATTTTTTAGGATAACAGAGATTTAGGATAACACTGGCTAAAGAGTTATGCCAGCAATGTAGAATAATTTTAAAATGGAGGAGTAATAAGATGAGTATTGAAACTTTCACGATTACGGCTACCGTAATGTTCGTATGTATCGCAATGACAGCACTTATTATGGACAGGATGGCGCGATAAGGCACACGGCCTTTTCCATCCTTTTAGTAGAAAAAACAAGTAGAACGCTTAATATAAGAGCCGGAACCCGTATGGGCTCCGGCTCTTTGCTTATTTGTATTGGCCTTTAATGCTCCACAAATTGCTTTACCATTTTGTATACGTTCTCAGCTGTGTAGCCGAGCTTTTCGTCGAGCACTTTGTATGGCGCCGAAAAGCCAAAGCTCTTCATTCCATATACGTAGCTGTTTGGTCCGATGCCAACGAGGCCCTCAAGCGTGCATGGCAGCCCAGCGGTGAGGCCAAACTTTTTCACGTTGTAAGGCAAGACGTTCTCTTGGTATCCGACAGGTTGCCTGCGGAACAAGCCTTCTGAAGGCGCGCTCACTACCCTCACGCGGATGCCGTCTTTGCGCAACAGTCTTGCGCCAGCCACCAGCGTGGAAACCTCAGAGCCGTTGCCCACGAGTATTACGTCAGGGTTGTCGTCTGATTCGCTCACTATATAAGCGCCCTTTCGTGCTTGCTCGTAGTCGTTGCCTTCGGGCAGGTTGTTGATGGCTTGGCGTGAGAGAATGAGAGCGGTAGGAGTTTCCATGTTTTCCATTGCCATCTGCCAGCAAATCGTAGTCTCGTTGCTGTCGGCAGGCCGGAACACTCTCACGCTGTCTTCACCCTTGTGGTTTTGGAGCTTTTCCAAGAGCCTTATTTGTGCTTCCTGCTCTACTGGCTGGTGTGTTGGTCCATCCTCGCCCACGCGGAACGCGTCGTGAGTCCAGATGAACTTCACGGGTGTGCCCATCAGTGCGGCCAAGCGGATGGCAGGTTTCATGTAGTCGGAGAAGACGAAGAACGTGCCCATAGCGCTGATGACGCCGCCGTGCAGCATCATGCCGATGCACATGTCTGTCATTGTCAACTCCGATACGCCGGCCTGGAAGAAAGCTCCTGAGAAGTCGCCTTTCACCAGGTCGTGGGTTTCCTTAAGGAATCCATCGGTCTTGTCGGAGTTGCAAAGGTCAGCTGAGGAGCAAATCATGTTTGCAACCTCGTGCGCGAGGAGCTTCAAGCAAGTCGAAGAGGCCGCGCGCGTGGCGATATCTGGCTTTTGCTCAATCTTGCTCCAGTCGATGGCTGGAGCCTTCCCGGAGAACCAGTCGTCCATTTGCTTCTTCTTCCCTGGGTTTTGAGCGGCCCATTCTGCTTCTTCCGCCCTGCGCCCTGCCACGATTTTATTGAGTTCCTCGCGACGGTCGGCATAGAGCTTCTTCACGTCATCGAATATCTCAAATGGCTTCTCTGGGTTTCCACCAAGGTTTTTTATAGTATTGACATACGCTCCGTCACCGAGTGGGGCACCGTGTGTCTTCACGCTGTTCTCATAGCTTGTGCCATCGGCTTTCAAGGCTCCCTTGGCCATCACGGTCTTGCCAATGATGAGCACGGGGTGTCCTGTGCTTGCCAAGGCCTTGTCGAGGGCCTCGCGTATTTGCTTCACGTCGTTGCCGTCAATCTCCATGACCGTCCAGTTCCACGCGCGATATTTGGCGGCAGTGTCTTCGGCCATCACCTCGTCGACGGTTGTTGACAACTGCACGTTGTTGGCATCGTAGAACATTATGAGGTTGTCCAATCCCAGTGCTCCGGCTATGCGGCCCACGCCCTGTGATATTTCTTCCTCGATGCCACCATCAGAGATATAGGCATAGATGTGGTGCCTCATCATGACGTGACCCAAGCGTGCCTCAAGAAACTTCTCGGCTACTGCGGCTCCGGCGGCGATGGCGTGGCCTTGCCCCAAGGGGCCAGAAGAGTTCTCTATGCCATGCATGACATCAACCTCAGGGTGTCCCGGGCATGGAGAGCCCCATTTGCGGAACTGCTTGATATCGTCGATGCTGAAACGGCCTTGCAAGGTAAGGGTAGAATAGAGCATGGGGCTCATGTGGCCTGGGTCAAGGTAAAAACGGTCGCGTCCTGTCCATTTGGGGTCCTCTGGATCCCACACGAGATATTCGGAGAAGAGCACGTTGATGAAGTCAGCGCCGCCCATTGCGCCGCCTGGGTGTCCAGACTTGGCGTTCTCTACCATGCTGGCAGCAAGAATGCGGATGTTGTCAGCGGCATGATTCATTGTTTTAATGTCATTCATAATTTTTGGTATGATTCTATCTGTGTTATTGCTGTTTTATGGAAAACGTGTAAGCCAAGTGGCTATTGTATTCCTGACATCGCAATGGCGATGCTCGCGGCGCAAAGTGTAGTCTTTGTCTTTCTCATTTCACTGACTGATGTCGTTGGACTTTAACTTTGGAGTGTAAAGTTACACTGTATTATTGAATTTAGCAAATTTTTCGTGGTAAAATGACACTAAAATCTGTCTATTGATTTCAAAAGGGCGATTTTTAGGCTCAGGGGAGATGACTTGTATTCAATGTTCTCACGCGCAAGTTCCTTTATGGCACGCCCGACAGTGTGACTTGTCGGTATGTGGGCGTTGGGAGACTCACGCAGGTGGCACTCGCTTCTGTTCACATCCTCCACGCTCAAGTGCCTCGTTGATTACCTTGCCAAGTGAAAGGGCGTTAAATGCCTTGCTCGTGAAATAAATTCCACCTAACGGAGTGAGCTTCTCGGATTTTATGCTTACCTTTGCCATATGTCAGATGCTCCTTATTTGAGTTTTTTGCAAAACCAACTCGCCAACACGAGCATCGCTCGGCGGAAACATGGATTATGCCTATGTGGATGAGGAGTCGTGTCTGTTGCTCAATAATAATGAATATTCAAAACGGTTGGAAGATTATATCGTCCGGCGCAAGATAATTCAGACAATCGGCAAAGCAGATATGGCTGCTGAGCCACGATGGGGAGAGAAGTTGAAGTCGTTTCTCGCGTTGTTGTTGGCAATATGATTCATTGTCTGTATGTAATAACCAAACATTAAAGTAACCCATATAATGAAGCACAAGATACTTTTCGTCTGCCACGGCAACATCTGCCGAAGTCCGATGGCGGAGTTCGTGATGAAAAAGCTCGTCAGGGAGCAGGGCCGTGAAGAGGAGTTTGAGATAGACAGCGCAGCCACGTCGACCGAGGAGATAGGCAACGACATGTATCCGCCCGCCAAGCGGTGCCTGCGCGCCCATGGCGTGCCTTTCGCGCACAGGCAGGCACGGCAAGTCACCCAGGCCGATTATGACCACTATGACCGGATATTCGTGATGGACAGGAACAACCTGCGTTGGCTCCGCATGATTGGCATTGATGACAGATGCCACAAGGTGAGGCTCTTGATGTCGCTCGTGGGCGAGGAGCGCGACGTGGCGGATCCATGGTATACGGGCGATTTCGAGCGCACCTACGACGACATCGCACGTGCTCTGCCCATGCTTCTCAGGTGAAAAATGGGGGATGAAAAAGACCGTTTTTGCAGCATTTCGGCCTTACGCTTGAATCGCGTCGCGATTCAAGCGTAAGGCCGTTGCGATTCAAGCGTAAAGCCGTTGCGATTCAAGCGTAAGGCCGACGCGATGTCAATGGGGGCGCGGCCATGCCTGATTTTACTGTGTGTTTCGCATCATTTTATGACATACACGCGAAACGACTTGGCTGGTATGTCGTCGATGAGGGTTGTGTTGCGTTTGTCGCTGACGCATTGAGCCTTACCACTCACTGGCTGTATGCGGTTGGGCGTGTCGAGCGTGTTTTCCGCGTCCATGTCGTCACATTGCAAGGTTGTGACGGTGGCGGAGTGGCACCCTTTCATGCCGTGTAGGTTTAGCGTGATGGGTTGCGCCTGGCTGGAAGTGTTGACCACCTTCACGATGGTCTCGCCTTTCTGTCGGTCGGCGACGGCACTCGCGAAAAGGCCGTCTTGTCCGTCCTGGCCGGCAACGGTTTTCCCGTTCATCGTCAGTGGCAGCACGTTGGTGCCCTTGTTGTGGGCATACAGTTGCTGCACGTAGTAGCTTGACGTGAGCACGGCGCGCGTGTTGTCAAACCAGATAAGGTCGGGTCGCCACTGCCATCCGTCGACATGGGCGAAGAGCGGGGCATAGGTGGCCATGTCCACTATGTCGGCGTTGCGCTCAAGGTCGGTCATGAAGGCGGCCTCGTAGAGGGCTGTCTCAAAGTGGTTCCACTTCTTGCCCTTGCCGTGGCAGGCATATTCGCCGGCGAAAACTTTCGGCCCCTTGCGGTCGTACTGCTCGTAGCGCAGCCCGTGGGACAGGAACCACTTCTCGTCGCGATAGAAGTGCTCGTCCACGAGGTCGGCCTTCAGCTCTTTCATCGCCTTCCATCCCTTGTCGAACATCTTGCCCTCGGGGTCGGGGCCTGACGTGCCGATGATGCGAATCTTGGGATAGCGTGCTTTGATGGCCTTGATGAATGGTCGCAGTCGCTCATAATACAGTGTGTCCCACTGCTCGTTGCCCACGGCCAGCAGTTTCATGTTGAATGGTTTGGGGTGCCCCATCTCCGCGCGCTTGCGCCCCCATGTGGTAGTGGTGTCGCCATTGGCGAATTCTATGAGGTCGAGGCAGTCTTGGATGTAGGGTCGCAAGGAGTCGACTGGCACGTGCGCCTTGGCATCGTTCCAGTTTTGATACTGGCACGCCATGCCCACGTTGAGCACGGGCAGCGGCTCCGCGCCGATGTCCTCGGCAAGCTGGAAATACTCGAAGAAGCCCAGTCCGTAGCTTTGGAAATAGTCAGGGAAGAGCCTATTGGTAAATGTTGTCTGCCAGCGGTTCATGTTGAGCGGTCGGTTCTCCACTGGGCCGATGGTGTTCTTCCATTGGTAGCGGTGGGCGAGTGTCTCGCCCTCCACGATGCAGCCGCCAGGAAAGCGCAACACGCCGGGGCGCAGGTCTTTAAGGGCCTGTCCGAGGTCGTGGCGCATACCGTTGGTGCGGTTCATGAACGTGTTGACGGAAAACAGGCTTACGTGCTCTAATGACACTCCGTCCTTGCCGTCGAGCAGGAGGCGTAGCTTCGCCTTGCCGACAGTGAGTTGAGGCTCCAGCACGAGTTCATACTTTCGCCACTCGCCACCCTTTACAATCAGGTCGGCTGTGGCAAATTCCTGGTTCTCGGCCTGTGTGCTCTCGTCGACGAGAGCCACCCTAAGCTTGGCGTCGCCATTGTCGGCTTTCGCCCAAACCGAGAAGCGGTATGGCTCGCCTTTCTCAACTCCTATGCCGAAGAATCCCTCGTTCTGGAGCCCGGTGCGTCGCTCGTTGTGGCCAGAATAGCCGAGGTGCACATAATGTGGGCATCGGTTGAATGGGCCGTCGTCCCTGACGCTGACGTTGCCGAACGTCTGCCATCCCATGAGCGATTGCGGAAACTCGAACGAGCGGTTCTTCACCAGCTCGCCGTAGAGCCCGCCGTCGGCGGCGAAGTTGATGTCTTCGAAAAAAACGCCATACATCGTGGGCTGCACCGCGGCTCCGAGCTTCTTCGTGTTCACGTCGAGGGTATGCGTCTGTGCATGAGCCCCGAATAGCGATGAGGCGGCAATGAGGCACGACAGGAATCTGTTGATGTTCATATATGATTACCTAATCAGGATAATTTTTTTATTGACGACAATAGAGACAATCTTTGGCAATGTTGTCTCTATTGTCGTTTATGGTTTATTTTGGGCATGAGTTTCCCTCTACTTGACATATTGGGAGTACATGATCATTCCTTATTCTCCACGGCAGCCTTCTCTATGGCAAGTCCTTGTTGGTAGGCTTCGATGTATGCGTCGAATCCAGCCACGTCGTCGGCCGTAGGCACTATCTCCACTCCCTTGTCGCCTGCGAACACGCAGTGGTCGAGCCAGTCGGCAAGCGTCTCTTGTCCCACGTTGTTCACCATGTAGCCGGCGAGCAGCGCGATGCCCCATGCGCCGCCTTCACCGGCAGTCTCCATGACGGATATTGGCGAGTTGATGGCGGCGGCGAGGATGCGCTGTCCTACGACGGGAGTCTTGAACAGTCCGCCGTGTCCGGTGATGCGGTCAACCTCCACGTGCTCGTCCTTGAAGAGCACGTCGTTGCCGATTTTCAGTACGGCAACCGACGCATACAGGTTTGAGCGTATGAAGTTGGCAAGGTTGAAACGGTCGGAAGCCGAGCGCACGAAGAGTGGCCGTCCTTCCTCAAGGCCTACTACGGGCTCGCCAGAGAAATAGTTGTATGCGAGCAGGCCGCCACAGTCGGCATCGCCTTCGAGGGCGTGGTTGTAGAGTTTGGAGAACACGTCGCCCGTGCTCACGTCCACGCCAAGGAGCTTGGCATACTCCTTGAACAGCGTGACCCAGGCGTTGAGGTCGCTCGTGCAGTTGTTGCAGTGGACCATGGCCACTGGGCTTCCGCATGGAGTCGTCACCATGTCGATGACCTCGTATGGTCGGCTCAGGGGCTTCTCGAGCACGATCATGGAGAACGACGACGTGCCGGCCGACACGTTGCCCGTGCGTTTGCGCACGGCATTGGTGGCCACCATGCCAGTTCCGGCATCGCCCTCTGGTGGGCAGAGCGGGCATCCCGCCCGCAGGTTGCCCGAGGGGTCGAGCAGCCGTGCGCCATTTTCGCTAAGCACGCCCGCGATGTCGCCGGCGAGGAGCACCTCCGGCAGGATGTCGAGGATGCTCCATCCAAGCTTTCTCGGCGCTATGAGTCGGTCGAATTTTGCGGCCATGGTCGCGTCGTAGTTGTTGGTCGCGGAGTCGATGGGGAACATCCCGGAGGCGTCGCCAATGCCGAGCACGCGCTTGCCCGTGAGTTTCCAGTGCACGTAACCAGCGAGCGTCGTGAGGAAATCGATCGATTTCACGTGGCTCTCGCCATCGATGATAGCCTCGTAGACATGGGCGATGCTCCAGCGCAGTGGAATGTTGAAGTTGAAGAGCTTGGAGAGCTCGGCCGCTGCCTTGCCAGTGTTCGTGTTGCGCCATGTGCGAAACGGCACGAGGATGTTGCCATCTTTGCCGAAAGCCATGTAGCCGTGCATCATCGCGCTTATGCCAATGGCGGCGAGCGATGTTATGTCCGTGCCGTATTGCTCTTTCACGTTTTTGCGCAAGTCAGCGTAGCAGTCTTGGAGTCCGTTCCAGATGTCGTCGATGCCGTATGTCCAGAGCCGGTCGTCATAGCGGTTTTCCCACTCGTGCGCGCCTTGCGCGATGGGCGAGTTTGTCTCGTCGATGAGCACGGCCTTGATTCGGGTTGAGCCAAACTCGATGCCGAGCACGGCATGCCCTGATAGTATTGTCTGTTTGGGATTGGCCATAGCTGAAATGATATTATTTTATGTTATCTCAGAGCTTTGCTCAGCATGTAGTAGATTTCGTTGGTTCGTAAGTCCTGGCGGAAGCGCTCGTAGTCGGTGTCCTTGTTGATGACGCAGCACTCTATGTCGGCAATCTCGGCGTAGTCGCGCCAATACTCGTCTGTCAGGCCGAAGCTGAAGCATGAGTGGTGCGTGCCGCCAGCCTGCATCCAGCATCCCACGCCAATCTCGAACGAGGGTTCTGGAATCCACAATGCCGATGCCACGGGGAGTTTCGGCAGTGGCTTCGACTTGATGAGGTTCACGTCGTTGCAGATGAGGCGGAAGCGGTTGCCCATGTCTACGACAGTGGCGGTGATGCCGTGGCCCTGCTTCGTGGTGAACACGAGGCGCGCGGTCTGTGTCTTGCGTATGCCTATGCCGAGGAAGTGAACCTCCAGGCGTGGTTTCTCCTCCTCGGAGATGTCGGGGTTGACTTCGAGCATGTGCGACTCAAGGATGGACGTGTTGTCGCCATCGAAGTTGAGCGTGTAGTCCTCAAGAAACGACGTGCCGCCTTCGAGTCCCTGGCTCATGAACCATGTGGTGCGATATAGGGCCGCGCTCTTCCAGTCGCCCTCGGCGCCGAAGCCGTAGCCGTCGTGCATCAGTCGCTGCGACGCAAGTCCTGGAATCTGGTCGAAGCCGCGTCCGGTCTCCTCCACGTTGTAGTCGCCAAGGTCGTCGAAGTTGGTGGTGAATCCCTTTGCGCCGAAAGCCTTGAGCACGAGACGCAGCGTGAGTTCAGCCTTTGCGGCGTTCCATATCTTGCGGTAAGCCTCCGATGTCTCGTCTTTCAGTTCGTCGGCCACGGTGTACTGCTTGAAGTAAACGTCGTGTACGAGAGCCGTCACGTCATCGTCGTTCACCTTGTCGAAGTATTCCATCACGGTTGAGAACGGGCAGTAGTCGACGTGGTAGCCCAGCACCTGCTCGGCAGCCACCTTGTCGCCGTCGGTCACGGCCACGTTGTTCATCTGGTCGCCGAAGCGCAAGATGAGGCAGTCTTGCGCGTCGGCCCAAGCCGCGCACACCCGTTCCCACACGGCGATGTGGTCCTGTGTCTTCTGATCCTTCCAGTAGCCGATGACGGTCTTGCGCGGCTTGCGCAGGCGCGAGAGGATGTGTGCATACTCGCGGTCGCCGTGTGCGCTCTGGTTAAGGTTCATGAAGTCCATGTCCATCGTCTCGTATGGAATGTGCTGGTTGTATTGCGTGTGTAGGTGGAGGAGTGGCTTGCGCAGAATCTGCAGGCCGTGAATCCACATCTTGGCGGGCGAGAAGGTATGCATCCATGTGATGACACCCACGCACTTCTTGTCGTTGTTGGCGGCGGCCATCACGTCGGCCACCTCGTGGGTGTTGTTGGCGGTGCCCTTGTAGACCACCTTAATTGGCAGGCGACCAGAGTCGTTCAGTCCAGCCACCATTTCCTTGGAGTGGTTGTCTACCTGCACCACGGCATCGCCTCCGTATAGAAGTTGTGCTCCTGTTACAAACCAAATCTCGAAATTGTCAAATGCCTTGATCATGATTATCTTAGTTTTTAGTGGTTATTTGTTGCTTTGCTTTTTCTGTCCGTAGTAGGCGTTGGGCCCATGCTTGCGGCTGAAATGCTTTTCTATGAGCAGTGGGTTCATCGTAGTGTTGGGGTTGACGCTGAGCGAGACGAAAGCCATTTTCGCCACTTGCTCCATCACTACAGCGTTGTATACGGCATTGTCGGGCGACGTGCCCCAAGTGAATGGGCCGTGGTTTTTCACGAGCACGCCTGGCGTGTGCATAGGGTTTATGTTGTCGCGCACGAAACGCCTGACTATTACGTTGCCCGTCTCCAGCTCGTAGTCGCCTTTCACCTCAGCCTCGGTCATGTCGTCGGTGCAAGGAATGTCATTGTGGAAGTAGTCGGCGTGGGTCGTCCCTATGTTCGGTATGTCCTTGCCGGCCTGCGCCCATGCCGTGGCATAGGTGGAGTGGGTGTGCACGATGCCTCGCACTTCCGGGAAGGCGCGGTATATGGCGAGGTGGGTAGGTGTATCTGACGATGGGTTGAGATTGCCCTCGACAACCTTTCCTGAGTTCAGGTCTACCACCACCATGTCGGCCGCGGTCATCTTGTCGTAGGGCACGCCCGACGGCTTGATTACCACCAGGCCGCTCTCGCGGTCTATGCCCGACACGTTGCCCCATGTGAATATCACGAGATTGTGTCTCACCAAGTCGAGGTTGGCGCGATACACGGATTCCTTGAGTTGTGCTATATCTGTCATGTTATTTGTTTGTTTAAGAATAGTTTACCAGAAATACCAATAGAATGCGGCGCACAATGCCACTACCGCGAGCGAGCCGATGATGTCCCACACGTTCCAGCTGCCGCGTATCATTTTGCGATAGTCTGCCGTGAACGTGATGGCCGCCACCTGTTCCTTTGACGGGGCTGGGGTGAAGCACGACACGACAATCATCAGGACTATAATGGCCACGAGCAGCCATATTTCGAAGATGAGCCAGTTGGTCTGCCAGAACCAAGCCGTGGCATGCCAGAATGCACCGTCCATGGCGGCCTTGCCCGAGTCGGTGATGACATTGGTGAGCAGGCGGAGCATGCCGATGGCGAAGCCGCCGATGAGTCCCCACTCGCCAGCTTTCGGAGTGATGCGCTTCGAGAAGATGCCGAGCGTGAATACGGCCACCATCGAAGGTGCGAGCAGCGACTGAATGCCTTGTAGATAGGTGTACAGTGTGTCCATGGACATCATTACGGGCATCCATGCCAGTCCGAGCAGCACCACGACGACCGTCGCGATGCGTCCCACGAGCACGTAGTGGACCTCGCTCTTGCCCTTCCTCAGAGGCTTGTAGAAATCCTCGGTGAATAGAGTGGCGCATGAGTTGAAGAACGCCGCGAGCGAAGCCACGAGCGCGCACACGAAACCTACGGTCACTATGCCCTTGATGCCGGTGGGCAGGACGTTTTTCACCATCACGGCAAAAGCCGCGTCGGTGTTGAGCTGCCCTGTGGCGGTGGTGCCCATGTCGAAGCCAGAGCCAGCCTTGTTTTGCAGGGCGATGGCAATCATTCCTGGAATGAGGAACATGAAGCATGGCAGGACCTTGAAAAAGCCGGCTGCTATGGAGCCACGCCTGGCGCGTGCGATGACCTTGGCGTTGTCCTCGCCCTTCTGCTGTCCGAGCACGCGCTGCACTATGTGCTGGTCGGTGCACCAGTACCAGAAACCTATGATAGACGCTCCGAGGAACACGGCGTAGCCCGGATAGTCGGGGTACATGGGGTCGTGGGGGTCGGTATGGAACATGTGGTTGATGCCGTATCCGTCGTGCATGGCGCGTGCGTTGTCCATCATGGCCGTCCATCCGGCCGCAATGGAGCCGTCGCCGAGCAGGTTGAGCCCGAGGAAAAGCACGAGGAAGGAGCCTATGATGAGTATTGGCGTCTGTATGGACGATAGTGTCATCACGCCCTTCATGCCGCCGAAGACGGTGAAGAAGGCGGTGACGGCTATCAGCCCGATGGCCCCAGTCCAAAATGGTATGCCGAGCAGGTACTCGAAGAAGATGCCTCCGGTGAATGCCGTCACGCTGACCTTGGTGAGGACATAGGCCACGAGGGTGATGATCGACAGCCATGAGCCAGTGCGATGAGTGTAGCGGAACTTGAGGAAATCGGGCATGGTGATGATCTTGCCCAGCTTGTTGTTGAGCAGTTGGTAGAACGGCACGAACAACCACCCGAGGAACAGGATCATCCATCCCTGCATTTCCCAGTGGGCCATGCCCACGCCGTCTTTCGCGCCTGTCCCGGCGAGACCTACGAGATGTTCCGATCCGATGTTGGCCGCGAAGATGGCCATGCCTATGACATACCAAGGCTCTCCCTTGCCGAACAGATAGTCGGAAGAGCTCTCTTCTGCCGAAGCTCTCTTGTCCTTCATGATGGCGTGCCATACGGCCCACACCACTCCGAGGATTCCTATTGTGAGTACGGCCCAGTCGAGCCATACGAATTCATGTGAGTTCCAGTTCATTTTTAGTTTAGGTTTTTATTCGCGATTATTTGTTGATATCGAAGTCGCCAGTCCAAAAGCGGTATGCCACGTGGCTGTGATATTTCTCGCCCGGATGCAGCAGTGGCGATGGCCATGCTGGCTTGTTGGGCGAGTCGGGGTATTTCTGGCTTTCGAGGCATACTGACGCATGCTTGGGATACTTCACGCCATGCTTACAGCTAATGCCCGTGCCCAGGAAGTTGCCTGTGTATACTTGTACGCCTGGTTCGTTGGTGTACATGGACAGTCCGATTCTTGTAGTCGGTGACCATAGCACGGCGCACACGCGGCTGTCGTCGCCTTTCGTGCCATCGTAGGTGTTAAGACACCAGTTCTGATCGTATCCCATGGCATTCCTTATCTGGTCGTAGTCGGTTCTGCCGATGGTCTCGGCTATGGCGTGTGGTTTGCGGAAGTCCATTGGCGTGCCGCTTACGGAGCGTATCTCGCCAGTCGTCATGTAGGTGGAGTCGGCAGGAGTGAATGAGTCGGCATTGATGTATAGCCACTGGTTTGTGCCCTCTTTGGATGGGTCGCCGTTGAGGTTGAAATAGCTATGATTGGTCATGTTGACTACTGTCGGCTTGTCGGTCGTGGCGTCGAAGTTGATGTCGAGCGTGTTGTTGGAAAGCACGCGGTATGTGGCGTGTGCGGTGACCGTGCCGGGGAAGTTGTTGTCGCCATCGGGCGACACTATGGTTAGCACGAGCGTCGTGTCGTCGGGTTGTGTCGCGTCAAACACCTGGTATTGCCAGCCCGATGGCCCGCCATGCAGACAGTGCCCGAAATTGTTGCGGGGGAGTTGGTAGGTGGTTCCATCGATAGTCAGCTTGCCGTTGGCTATGCGGTTGGCGTAGCGTCCCACGGCTGAGCCGAAGTCGCTTGGCGAGTTCACCGAGTCGGCATATTGCTTCAAGTTGTCGTATCCGAGTACGACATCGGTCGGTTTGCCCTTGTCGTCGGGCACCACGAGCGATACCACGCGCCCTCCATAGTTGGTGATGCACACTTCCATTCCGTGTTTGTTTTTCAGCGTATAGAGTGCTGTCTTCTTGTTGTTTATGAT
Organism: Prevotella sp. UBA6387; assembly: GCA_002437565.1. Classification (GTDB taxonomy): domain Bacteria; phylum Bacteroidota; class Bacteroidia; order Bacteroidales; family Bacteroidaceae; genus Prevotella. Next base: position 7,290 of record DJQL01000007.1, on the reverse strand, counting down.
TGAGTCGAAGCGTTCATGGTTTAGTCCTGATATCGTTTCACGTGCAGCCTTGCCCGTTGCGCATGCCGATAGAGTGAATGCCGCTGTAGCAAAGCTGATTGATGCAAGTTTAATAATGTTCATGGAGGTATTTTTTTTATTGACTTTAAATAATTCTTACAGGCTGTTTATGATGTTGCCGCCCATTGGCTGTATCATGATTTTGAACTTCCCGTCCTTTCCGACCTTGGTCTTCCTTACCGCCGACTTAGGCCACAGGCTCTTCTTGTCGGCAGTCTCATAATAGAAGTCCACATCCTTGCCGGCGAGCATGGGCAGCGAGAGGTTCAGCTGGAGAGGCTTGTCGGTGCCGTTGAGTGCTGCTACGTACCAGCGTGAGCCGTGCCTGCGCGCCAAGACTGCGTATTTGCCAGGATAGCCGTCGATGAAGCGCGTCTCGTCCCATGTGGATGGCACTTGCTTCAGGAAGTTGATTTCGTGGGCAGGCAGTTCGGAGAGATTGTTGGGATAAATGGCAATGCACTGTATGCTTGTCTGGTTGACAATGGCCGCGGCCATCTCGAACACGTCCGACGTGTAGCGGCGGTG
>DJQL01000007.1:6057-6605 GCA_002437565.1 Prevotella sp. UBA6387 | reverse complement strand
GCTGCCACGGCGTTGCGGCAGAACGGGTGCATTGTCAGCTCGAAACCTTCGCGCTTGGCGTGGTGCTCCTGGAAGAAGACGTTCTCCGATGCAAGCACGGCCTCGCTCGACACGTAGTTAGGGAACATGCGCTCCCAACCGCGTGGCAGTGTGCAACCGTGGAAGATCACTTGCAGCCCGTAGTCGTTGGCGTCGCTCAGTATGTCCTCGTAGAGTTGCATGACGTGTTGCTTGTCACCCCCGAAGAAGTCTACCTTTATGCCTTTTATTCCGATAGACTGCATCCAAGCCATCTCTCGCTTACGGGCGATGGCGGTGTTCATGCAGTTGCGCGGTGTCAGCGGAGCCTCGTTGGCTGTGCCATTGCTGTTGTACCAGAGCATCAAGCTTACGCCTTTCTGCTGTGCGTATCGGCTCAGTTCGGCAATGCGCTCACGCCCTGTCTGCTGGTCCCATAGGCAGTCCACAAGCACATATTCATAGCCCATGGTCGCCGCGAGATCCACCATTTGCCGCTGGTCGTCGTAGTTGGCGGAGTTGTCTTGCCA
>DJQL01000007.1:5535-5957 GCA_002437565.1 Prevotella sp. UBA6387 | reverse complement strand
GTCTCGGCGATAGGCTTCAGCGTCGTGCCGACGGTGATTGTGCGCCACGGCGTGGCACCTGGCAGTGGGAAGGCCGCGCTTGAGGCACCGCGACCGTCGCATTCGCCAGCCATGGGAAAGGCTATGGAGTAGCCATCGCGCGCGTCGTAGTCGCTCAATCGGCATCCAGGGTAGTTGCCGTGGGTGCCGGTCTCGCTGACGAGCACCCATCCGTCGTTGCCCACACGGAATAGGCATGGGAAGGTGAAGCCTTGTCCGTATTTCGACTTTGCCGTCATGGGAGCGTCGGGCGTGTATTCCTCCTCGTAGCTTGGCTTTGAGCGTTTCCAACCTATCATCGGGTCGCTTTGTGGCGACAGGAATGTCGTGGTCGTGTTTGGAAAAAGAAAGGAAGTCTTCTCCTCGTCTATAATAATATGTGT
>DJQL01000007.1:0-5460 GCA_002437565.1 Prevotella sp. UBA6387 | reverse complement strand
ACGTTGAAGCGCACGGTCATCGGCAGCTGGTCGGCGTTCTCGTAGACCACGCTTAGCTGGTTGGCGCGGTAGGAAGATCGCGATGCCTTGGTGGTGTGCATGGCGTAGTCCTTGGCCACGGTGGACGTGGCAGAAGACTTAAACGTGAGATTCTGGCTGAAGTCGCCGGTGTTGGCTATTACCCCGAGGCGCGACGGCTCGAGCATTTGCCGTCCGTCGTAGGCGACGCTATAATAGAGTTGGCCGTCGCGGTCTTCCACGCAGACAGTGAGATGTCCGTCAGGTGAAATCACCTTGCTTTCCTTGGCTTGCGAGGCGATGGCAATGGACGCAAGAAGAAGTGCTGATAATGATGTACGTAGTGTCAGCTTCATGAATTGGCGTTTTTAAGTATAAGTTATATGCAAATTTATAAAGAAGTATTATAAAAAAGTGTATGAAAGTCGGCAAAAAAAGGGTGTTTATGGTTAAATGCGGTTTATATAGACATGATTTGCCGTGGGGTCAGGGAATATTATCACCACACGAGTGTTTTCACGATAAATCCCTATTTTGTCACGATTAATACCCTTTGTTGTAAAAGCCTTTTTGTAATTTTGACATGATTATAGTCAAAACCTAAAACAAGCAATAGATGAAGAACGCTATTCTATTCGCCGCGCTCGCGGTTTTTTCAATGTGCCACATACGGGCACGCGCGCAACAGAACCCTATACTGCCGGGTTTCCATGCCGATCCTGAGATTGTGTACAGCAACCTCACCAACCGTTACTATATATATTCCACCACCGACGGTACGCCAGGATGGGGAGGCTACACATATAGATGCTTCTCATCGGCCGACCTAAAGGAGTGGCGCGACGAGGGCGACGTGCTCAACGCCAAGGACGGGCAAATACCGTGGGCCGACGGCAACCTTTGGGCACCGGCCATACAAGAGGTAAAGACAGGCAAGGGCAAATACAAGTATTATCTCTACTACAGTGCCAACCCAAAGGCTGGCGACGGCAAGCAGATTGGCGTGGCGGTGGGCGACTCGCCAACAGGACCATTCGTGGACTATGGCAAACCTCTAATCAGCGCCGCTCCAAAGGGTTGCCATGGACAGCAGATAGACGTGGACGTGTTTGTGGACCCACGCTCGAAAAAGCCCTATCTCTACTGGGGCAATGGCTATATGGCTGGCGCGGAACTGCGGAAGAGCATGACAGCCATAAAGCCGCAGACCATGAAAGTGCTCACTCCCGAAGGTGGCACGCTGGACGATTATGCCTACCGTGAGGCACCATACGTGTTCTACCGTAAGGGAACCTACTACTTCATGTGGTCTGTCGACGACACCGGCTCGCCCAACTACCACGTGGCATACGGTACGGCCAAGTCGCCGCTTGGGCCCATCACCGTGGCGCGTGAGCCGGTAGTCTTGCGGCAAGACCCCTCGAAGGCCATCTACGGCACGGCCCATAACTCCGTGATCAACATTCCCGGCACCGACGACTGGTACATCGTCTATCACCGCATCAACCGCCACTACGTCAATGCCGACAAGAACCCTGGCGTTCACCGCGAGGTGTGCATCGATCGCATGGAGTTCAATGCCGATGGCACGATAAAGCCTGTTGAGACAAGGAAATAAGCAGATATGGTAATGCCAAGCAAGTCTCTTTGTAATGTGAAAGAGTTGTTTTCGTCCACTCGCGACGTTCGTGATGAACGCTCGCAACGTTCGTGATAAACACTCGCGACGTTCGTGATGAATGCTCGTAACGTTCGTAATGAACAATCGCTCAATGTGCCATAACGTGCCGCTCATAGTTGGATTTGAGCAGCTCGACGGCAGGCAATACGCCGCACGTACAGTCAGACATACGGCTTCTGATACCGAATCCATGTTGTCGCTTGACATTGCGGCAGCTTATCCGAAGGCTGCAGTATTAAACCTTTACAGAATAACAAGATGATTCACGTGAATAAACTTTTCGTATTGCTATTAATGTCATTTCTTTTAACCTGCCATGTGTGGGGCAAGACAGGCTTACCCTTTAAAGGTATAGCCTTATGTCCAAATTCAAAGATGCCGCAAGATATGCAAGTCGTAGGTAGCAAGTCGAAGCGCTGTTATAATGGAGACAGTGTGAGAATTGAAAAACAAAAAGCATCAATTGACACAACCTTCCAATTGAGCGACGTGGTAATTAAGGCTGCTCGCGTGATTCATAAAGTTGATAGGGATATTATCTTGCCTACGGCCAAAACAAAGGAAAACTCTTCCAATGGCTATGACCTTTTGAAGAAATTGCACTTGCCTAATCTCAATGTAAATGAGGCTCAACAGAGCATCAGTAGTTATCTTGGTGGGGTGCAAGTCCGTATCAATGATATAAAGGCTACGGTACAAGACATCTTGGCTTTGCAGCCAGAGGACGTTACCCGTATTGAGTATATAGATAATCCAGGGGTGCGCTATGGTGACGCAAGCCTTGCCGTTGTTGTCAATTATATAGTAAAGAAAAGATACGCTGGTTATATAAGTGGGGTCAATACCACTCAGGCTTTTTGGGAAAAGTTTAATAATAGCAATGCTTTCTTTAGATACAATTACAAGAAGTCTGAGTTTGGGCTATCTTACGGGTTGAACTATCGAGGGTATGATAAGAGAAGAAAGGACAATCATGCTGTATATTTACAACCTGATGGATTGAAGCGTACTGTGGATTATGTTGGTCAAGATGCGGAGATGACGTATAATAATCATAACTTGCAGCTTAGCTACAACTTGGCTGAACCTGATAAGTATTCGCTGAATGTGAGATTTGGCTTGGACTGGTCAAATTTTCCTTACAATAAGAAAGTGTAAAAGGTGTTTGAGACTGGTCGTCAAGATTTATTGCTTTTTACCAATGATTATGGACATGGTAGAAGTCCGGTGCTGGATATTTATTATAGTTTGAATCTTCCTAAAAAGCAAAGTCTTGTCTTCAATGTTGTTGGTACGCATTTAGGCTCAGACAATACCCATAGGCAGAATGAGTATGTGCTACTGGATGATGTTGATGAGACGCTGACTTCCAGTCCTTTGCACGACTATGGTTACAATGTCGATGGTAGTAAGTATTCCTTGATAACGGAGGCTATTTACACCAAGGTGTTGAATAAGGCATTGGGCTTTTCCGGTGGCGCAAACTATGCTGTTAGTAGGACAGATAATGAATATACCGGAAGCCAGAATGCCACTACGGTCTTGAATTCCAACAATGTGTATCTGTTTTCTCAGTTGGATGGACGTTTGGGCAAGATTGCCAACTTCCAGTTAGGTCTTGGCGCCAACTATATTTCAATAGTTCAAGGCAATGTGGGCTTTCATAAGTGGACATTTAGACCAAAGCTCACGTTTGCCACAAATTCCATTAAGAACCTTAGGATAAGACTTACCGGTTCCGTCAATCCTCAGGTACCTTCGCTCTCACAGTTGAGCGAGGTGCGACAGCAGGGCAGTGCGATGCAAGCAGACGATGGCAATAGCAATTTGAAGGCGACATCCACCTATAATGGATCATTGGATTTTACCTGGAATAATAAGAAATTCGATGTTTATTGGGGCGGTAATATGAGCCACACTCCAAATGCCATCATGACAAGTATCTTGCCACAGCTGCAAGCGGATGGTAGCTATTTATATGTTTGGAAGCCAGAGAACCAAAAGAGTTTTACTTCTTATTTTGCTTACACGACTTTGGTTTTTCATGTCATACCTGATATCTTTGATGTTCAAGGTGAGTTGCAATATCAGCACCTAAGAAGTCGAGGCTTGGATTATTCGCATGATTTCGAGCCTTTGCATTATGGCTTAACGGCATCTTTGAGCCTGAGGAAATGGTATATTGAGTATTATTTTGCCAATGCTTGGGAGCGTCTCTCTGGTGAAACACGGAGTGCGGGAGAGAAACAATCTACCCTCACGGTTTCTTATAAGCATAAGGCGCTTCGTTTAGGTCTCAGCTGTTTACTTTTGGGCTATCCACAGGGGTTTGACTATAAGAACAGTACGAATAGTAAATATTATGTCAGCCGAGGGGTAACTTATATCAAGAATAATGGTAATATGCTCATGTTTACACTGGGCTATACCTTTAGCCATGGTAGAAAATACAAGGCGGATAGGCGTAAATTGAATAATAGTGATACGGAGAGTGGCTTAAGGATTTAATCATTGTGGTAAGCAGCCTTGATAGATAATGTGTAAAAATTGGTCAAAGATGTGCGTTTTTTGTTCAGAATAGGCTTTTTGATAAAAACAACCTTTTTTTTGAACGTATTTTGGCGCTCGATTTAATGACGCGGTTGTAATTTTGCAGCAGAAAACAAAGAAAGCCGATGGTGTTGACTTGTCGGCATAGACTAAAAAAACTTCAAATTACAATGGGTATGAGTTTCTTCGGATAAGGTATAAAAGATTGTATTTCAAGGATGATTTTGATAGGATTTTAGACAAGACAAATAGATTGTTAGAAGATATTTGATGTTTTTTGCATAAGTGATTTAGTTAATAGTTTGGTTTTTATGTAAATGGTTTTTTGATTAGTAGTTTTAGTATAAGAAATGAGGTTTCTTGAAAAGGGGCATGCCGTGAGGCACGCCCCCTTTTTGGTTTTGTCGAATAATACCCCTTTTTGATTGATTCTTGTACATCTTTTTCATGCGTATATATTACTTTTGCACTATCGTTCACAACGAATAAAAACTAAAAATAAGACAAGGCGATATGCGCAAGACATTAATCTCTCTTTTCACGTTCGTGCTGCTCATTGCCGCTGCCGTGTCGGCAGGCGCGCGCAACAAGTACCTCTTCGTCTATTTCACGGGCAACGCTCCAGAGCAGGAGCAGATAACCTATGCCGTGAGCGACGACGGCTTCAACTACACGCCTCTCAACGGTGGCCGTCCCGTCGTGGCCTCCGACACCATAGCTCGCACCGGTTGCGTGCGCGACCCCCACATACTGCGCGCCCCCAGTGGCGAATATCTCATGGTGGCCACAGACATGCGCTCCTCGCTCGGCTGGTCGAGCAACCGCGGGTTGGTGCTCATGAAGTCGCGTGACCTTGTGCATTGGGAGCACCACGCCGTGCATTTCCCTGAGAGATATGCCGGCACCAACCTTGCCAACGTCACCCGCGTGTGGGCGCCGCAGACCATCTACGACGAGAAGGCGGGCAAGTTCATGGTCTACTTCTCGCTGCTCACCAACGATGGCACGATACCATACGACCGCGTGTATTGGGCATACGCCAACGACGACTTCTCCGACCTCGCCACTACGCCACAGGTGCTCTTCGACTTCCATGCGCCGGCCATCGACACCGACATCGTGCAAGACAAGCATGGAGAGTATCACCTCTTCTTCAAGACCGAGCAGGACGGAGCCCACAAGGGCATACGCCAGTATGTGTTCCGCGACAT
>DJQL01000047.1:28823-30278 GCA_002437565.1 Prevotella sp. UBA6387 | reverse complement strand
CGTAAGCGATGGCACCCTCTATGGACACGCATCCTACAAACATGAAATTGCTATAATTCTCTGGAACCTTTGAGAGGTCGAACTTGTCGCTGATGTATATGTTCTTGAGTTTTGTGCATGCTGCGAACATGTGGTTTGTGTAGTTGACGTTTTGCGTGTCGAAGCTGCGCAGGTCGAGGGTGGTGAGGCTTTCGCATCCCGAGAACATGAAATAAGTCACCAGCACCTTTCTCGTGTCAAAATGTGAAACGTCTATCGAGGTAAGGCTCTTGCAGCCCGAGAACATGCCTGCCATGATGATGGCGTTCGATGTGTCGAAGTGGCTGACGTCTATAGTCTTGAGCTTCTCACAATTGAGAAATGTGTAGAAGAAGTGATCCACTTTCGAGGTGTTGAGATTCTCTATGCCATCAATGTCGGTGAGATTCGTGCAGCCCACAAACCAATAAGACAGGCTAGTGGGGCGCGCCTTGTTGAAGTTGGCTGTAAACTCAACCTTGGTCACCTTATCGTTCACTGTATTCCAAGCGGGCTCGTTGGCAGCTGTGTTCAGGTCATAAACGTTGCCCGTAGTGGGCTTCACGCCATAATCAAAGGTCAGCGTGCCATTGGCGTAGGTCACGTAGGCTTGTTCTTTCACTTGTTCTTGTGCGCTTGCGGTCTGCAATCCCATAATCATGCCCAATATGAGCATCAAGAAAGAGGTCAATCTGCCCCTTCCCAAAAACATTTTTCTAATCATCTTGTCTTAGTAAATAATCATATAAAAATCTGTCTTAAGAATTTAAGGCTTGCTAAAATCTGATGGGCGTAATTCTCACTATTCGCATCATGCGCATATGCGGACTCTTGGTCGGATGAATATTCTTGAAAACAAAGTTTCCTGCAAGCACCTATACGAAAAAACGTGGACGCTTCTTGTCCACGTTCAAGGTACTTGCAGGAAACCTAATATACAGACAAGAGAAACGTCCACGCTATAGGTGGACGTCTACTCGCTTATTCTGTATATTGTTCTTCTACCTGCAAGTTTCTGAACGTTTTATGAATAAACAGCAAACGCTTATTATTTTTTTCCACGAAAACGGATTGTCGTCGCACGCTTGCGACTAAACCCAATGGCAAAGATAGGTTAAAAAGCTAACACGGCAAAATATATTCGTGTTTTTTTGTTCTTTGCCATTGATTTTTGTCTTTTGCCGAGCTATTCGCCTAAAATGCTTAAATTTGCATAGTATTGTGGCGGTATAGCCTCAAACAGCTTGATTATTATGCAGAAAGAGACAGACGAAAAGTTTATGCGGCGGTGCCTTCAGCTTGCCGCCAACGGATTGCTCACCACCAAGCCCAACCCTATGGTGGGCGCGGTGATAGTGTCGGAAAACGGGCGGATAATAGGCGAGGGGTTCACCTCGCCCGTGGGCGGCCCCCACGCCGAGGTCAACGCCTTCGCGT
>DJQL01000047.1:25995-28722 GCA_002437565.1 Prevotella sp. UBA6387 | reverse complement strand
ACGCCACCATGCTGCGACTTGATTATCAGCAAGGGCGTGAAGCGTTGCGTGTGCGGATGCGTTGACCCGTTTGCCAAGGTGCAGGGCAGGGGCATACGGCGTATGCGCGACGCTGGCATAGAGGTGACCGTGGGCGTGCTTGAGGAAGAGTGCAAGGCGATGAACCGCCGCTTCATGGTCTTCAATCAAGAGGGAAGACCATACATAGTGCTGAAATGGGCGCATACCGCCGACGGATTCATCAGTGGAAAGGGCGGCGTGCCTATTCGCGTGTCCACGCCATTCACCCAGATGCTGACGCATAAGTTGCGCGCGGAGAGCGATGCCATTCTCGTGGGTCGCCACACGCTGGAGACCGACCATCCACGCCTCGACGTGAGGCAGTGGAGCGGCAAGAGCCCTGAGGCGATAGTGCTGTCGCGTAGCATGAAGAGCGTAACCGAAGGTTTCGTGTGCCTTGATAGCATTGAAGCCGTCGTTGCCCATTTGGTGGGGGAACATCGCCAGAGCTTGATAGTGGAAGGCGGCGCACAGACATTGAAAGCGTTTCTTGACCGTGGGTTGTGGGATGAGATTCGCGTGGAGACCTCGCCTATGGTCGTGGGCGAGGGCGTTGAGGCTCCACGGTTGCCTTCCGGCATAGCGCTCGCGCGGCGGGAGTGCTTCGATGGCAACGTCATCTGTTGGTATCGTCGGGCGTAGGCTCTGCCGCCATGTCCATGTCTTCCTCTATCGGCTTGTAGCGGACGGCGCGGTCTTGCAGGTAGATGTGGCTGAGCGTGAAGGCGAGCGCCCTCAGCGTGTCTTCGCGTCGGTCTGGACTTAGCTCGCATTCCCACACCACGATGACGTGCCACCCCATCTTCGCCAACTTGCGGTGCTCTTCCTTGTCGCGTTCGCGGTTGCGCCTTATCTTCTTTTCCCAAAACTCCGCGTGCGTCTTGGGCATACGGAAAGCCTTGCAGTCATGGCCATGCCAAAAGCAGCCGTTCACGAAGATGCACGTGCGGTATTTGCGCAGCACGATGTCGGGGTGCCCTGGCAGACGGTTGAGGTTCAGCCTGTAGCGGAAACCGAGTCGCCAGAGATATTTCCTCACCGTCAATTCTGGCTTCGTGTCTCTCGAATGGACGGTGGCCATCATCTTGCTTCGCTTGTCTTTTGAGATTTCTGCCATGAGAAAGTTTTTTTAAGTAGCAAGTCTGTTAAGATATGCGTTTGATTCAGCAATAAAAAAAGCCGTTGGGAGTTGATTCCCAACGGCTTTTATATTGATTATAATTTAAGCTATAGCTTAGTCGCCAGACAGAGAGAAACGCTTGAAGGCCTCGACCTTCAGACCCTTTGCCTGCTTGTTGAGCCACTGAGAGACGCTCTCTTTGGCACCCTCGTCGCCAAACTGGAACTCCTGGTCCACGAGGCAGTTCTCCTTGAAGAACTTAGCCATACGACCCTTGGCGATGTTCTGTATCATCTGCTCTTTCAGGTTGGCGGCAGCGGTGACAGACACTTCCTTGCGGATTTGCTGAGCCTTGTCGGCCTCCTCCTGTGTGAGCCATCCTTTGGCAACGTTGCTTGCGATGTGGTCATCGCTGTCAACAAGGTTGGCGTTGATACCAGCCTTCTTCAAGGCAACGTTCACTTGGCGCTCAACCTGCTCCTCCTTGGTCTTCTCGATGGCGATGCGGAGCTCCTCATCCTTCACATTCTGAGGAACGCTTGCCTCGTCGAGAGCCACTGGCTTCATGGCAGCCACCTGCATGGCGACCTTGTAGCCAGCCTCTTCGTTGTCCTCGGAGAGCTGAACCATTGTAGCCAAGGTGTGACGACGCATGTGGTCGTAAACCGAGATGTTTTCGCCTTCAAGCACGTTGTAGCCATCAAGCTCCATCTTCTCGCCCACAACGCCAGAGCGACGTGTCACAGCTTCTTCAACCGTGATGCCGTCCTTTGTCTTCAAAGCCTTCACCTCATCGAGAGTGTGAGCCTTTGCGGCAATGGCAAGGTCGAGAATCTCTTGTGTCAGCGCCACATAGTCAGCACCGTTTGCAACGAAGTCGGTCTCGCACTTCAAAGCGATCATGGCAGCGAAGCCATTGTCGTTTTTCACGAGAACGCAACCATTGGAAGTGGAACGGTCTGAACGCTTGGCGGCAATAGCCAAACCACGCTCGCGGACGAGCTCCACAGCCTTGTCTATATCACCATCAGCCTCGGCAAGGGCCTTTTTGCAGTCCTTCATGCCGGCACCAGTCATGGTGCGCAGCTTCTTGATGTCTTCAATTGTAACAGCCATAATGTTGTTTTCTATTTTATAGTTTGTGTCTTACTCAGCTGCAGGAGCTGCCTCTTCCTCTGCTTTTGGAGCCTCTGTCTTTGGAGCTTCCTCACGGCGTGCGCGGCGTGTGCGGCGGCGACCCTCAGCAGCTTCCTCTGGCTGGTTGGCAGCGGCCTTGTCGTCAGCCTTCTCAGCCTTGTGCTCCTCCAGGCCCTCTGCGATTGCAGCGCAGCAAGCGTCAAGGATAGTCTCTACAGAATCCTTTGCGTCATCGTTTGCAGGAATCACGTAGTCTATGTTGCGTGGATCTGAGTTGGTGTCAACAATACCGAACACAGGAATGCCCAGGCGGTTTGCCTCTTTCACGGCAATGTGCTCTTTCAGCACGTCAACTACGAAGAGGGCAGAGGGCAGACGGTTGAGGTCTGCGATAGAACCGAGGTTCTTCT
>DJQL01000047.1:0-25985 GCA_002437565.1 Prevotella sp. UBA6387 | reverse complement strand
CTTGGCGCGCTGACGGTTAATCTGCAGCAACTCACGCTTTGAGAGGTTAGAGAATGTGCCGTCGTTCATCATCTTGTCGATGTTGGCCATCTTCTTCACGGCCTTGCGGATAGTTGGGAAGTTGGTGAGCATACCACCTGGCCAGCGCTCTATAACGTAAGGCATGTTTACGCTTGCAGCCTTCTCAGCTACAACGTCCTTGGCCTGCTTCTTTGTGGCCACGAAGAGAATCTTGCGGCCGCTCTTAGCGATAGCCTTGAGTGCTTCCGCAGCTTCGTCGATCTTGGCAACAGTCTTGTTGAGGTCAATGATGTGAATGCCGTTGCGCTCCATGAAAATGTAAGGAGCCATTGCAGGATTCCACTTGCGCTTGAGGTGACCAAAGTGACAACCAGCCTTAAGCAGCTGGTCAAAAGATGTTCTTGACATTTTTGTTTTCTTGTTTTAAATTTGTTTACTTTCCTTGTTAATTCTATCTCATTGATTAGAACCAGCAGGCAGGTAGCCTTGCGGATCCTGCCTGTTTGGATGCTAAACCGCGGATTAACGCTTACTGAACTGGAAGCGGCGGCGAGCCTTTGGCTGACCTGGCTTCTTACGCTCAACGGCACGGCTGTCGCGTGTGAGGAAGCCGTTGTCCTTGAGGTTCTTCTTGTCTTCTGCGTTGATCTTCACCAAAGCGCGAGCGATAGCAAGACGCAGAGCCTGACTCTGGCCTGTGTAGCCACCACCATCGAGGTTGGCCTTGATGTCGTATTTCTCAGCCACGTCGAGCAACTGCAGAGGCTGCTTCACCACATAGCGGAGGATGGCTGATGGGAAATACTTCTCTATATCTTCTTTGTTGATTGTGATCTTACCGGTACCCTCTGTGAGGTAAACGCGGGCTACGGCGCTCTTGCGGCGGCCGATTGCGTTGATAACTTCCATCTCTATTGATTATTTATACTGGTTAATGTCGATGTTCTTTGGCTTCTGGGCAGCCTTGTTGTGCTCAGCGCCCTCGAAGATGTAAACGTTGTCCATAAGTGAGCGGCCAAGGGGACCCTTTGGCAGCATGCCCTTGATGGCATGACGCAGCATCTTGTCGATGCCGTTTGGACGTTTGCGCAAGTCGGCAGGCGTGTTGAAACGCTGGCCACCAGGATAACCAGTATAGCGCGTGTAAATCTTGTCAGTTTCCTTCTTGCCAGAGAAAACGACCTTGGCTGCATTGATGATGATGACGTTGTCACCGCAGTCTACGTGAGGTGTGAAGTTGGGCTTGTATTTGCCGCGGAGCAACTTTGCGACCTTAGAGCACAGACGACCCACAATCTGGTCGGTGGCATCCACGACGACCCACTCTTTCTTTGCCGTCTCCTTGTTGGCGGAGATGGTCTTGTAACTTAATGTGTCCATTTTTGAACTGAATGAATAGTAAAATGAATGTTTAATAATTGCGACAGATGAACAGGGGCCTCGCGGTGCCTCCAGTCTAAAAGAGACCATCCATGGCTTTAACCCTGAACGCATGGACGATTCACTAACCGTGACGCATGGCCTTACGCGACACTATTAACACGCCAATGCTGCGATGGTTCTAAGAGTGCCATCGCAATCCAATGTGCAAAGTTACGCATATAGGATGAGTATTAAGACATTATTCAATGGTGAATCGCACTTATTTATAAATAATTAACATATTAGGCATCTCGACAAACAGAAAAAGCATTTTTTGCAACTATGTTTCCTTGGATGTTTGGAATAATGTTAGTATTTTTGCCATTGGAATCAAGATTAATCGATACGACTATGAAACTCGCTTTTTTGATTAACGTGCAGAAAGACGCGTGTCATTTGCGCGATCTCGTAAGCAGCCTTCCTGTTGACGCTGAGTATTACATACACGTGGATAGCAGTCGTGACTTGCGTCATTTCACGAGGCTGCTGAATGGCGACAATGTTCATTTCCTCACGCGTAGGGTTCGGATGTTTGCTGGCGGGCTAAACGAAGTGAGTGCTCAGATGCTGCTGATTCGCGAAGCCCTCTCGGGCGAGGCTGATTATCTCGTGGCGATAGACGGCCTCGACTATCCTCTTTGGAGCAACAATCGCATAAAGGAGTGTTTCGCCGGTTTGGACGGTCGGCAATTGCTGGCGGGCGTTGCCATGCCAGGCATGGGCAGGGTGGCATACAAGTATACCGACTTTCAGCTGTTCAATGACCATGCGTGGGCAAGCGGCTCGTTCAAGGGCAAGGCTCGCAAACTCGCGCGGCTCGTGCTTTCGGGTAGCCATATTCATAAGACTCTTCGCATACATTGCCCGTTGAAGACTTATACCTTATACAAAGGAGGCACGTCGTGGGCAGTCAGCCGTGAGCTGGGCAGCCTGATATTAAGAGAGTGGGACGAGAACAGTCATTTGAGGAAATATTTCAGTACGAGTTACCGTCCTGTGGAGACATTTGTGCCTACTGTGGCGTTGAATTCCTCTTTCGCGTCGAAGTGCATGCTGGTTAGGGGAAAGGACTATGACGAGTCATTTTTAATGCCTCTTACGTATTTCAATGGCCGCCGTGCTTCGAAGATTCTCACAGAGGATGATTTCCAGGCGGTATGCGACAGCGACAAGATGTTCTTCCGGCAAGTTGTCTCCGACTACAGCGACGGTCTGAAGAGCATGATTGACGCAAAGAGAAAGGGGTGATAAATGTAGTTCTTACTATACCCAAACAAAATTGTCTCAATCATGAAAAAACTATTGCTTATCTTCTTGCTCGCGCTCCTGCTTTTGCCAGTTGCTGCAAGGAAGATTACCGTGCTGCAATGGAACGTGTGGCAGGAAGGAACGATGGTGAAAGGTGGGTATGAGGCAATCGTTGCTGAGATTGCACGATTGCGACCCGACTTCGTGACGCTTAGCGAGGTGAGAAACTACCATGACACCAACTTCACGGAGCGGCTATGCGAGTCGTTACGGCAAAAATGTGTACAATATTATTCATTCAAGAGTTATGACACGGGATTGCTGAGCCGCTACCCGATAGAGGATTCGCTGGTGGTCTTTCCACATAACTGTGACCATGGGACAATCCATAAGTTGACAGCCACGGTTGATGGCAGGAAGGTAAATGTTTATACCGCACACCTCGATTACCTTAACGATGCCTATTACAATGTGCGCGGCTACGATGGAAGCACATGGAAAGAAGTGACTCCTCCGGCGACAGTGAAGGAATTGCTTGAGCTCAACGACCGTTCGTGGCGCGACGATGCCATTAAGGTGTTTCTCAATGAGGCGCGTCACGACATTGCGGCGGGCGACGTAGTGATTATCGGTGGCGACTTCAATGAACCGTCATGGCAAGACTGGACCGCGAGCACGGCGCAACTTTATGATCATCATGGTTTCGTTGTGCCTTGGACGGTCACCAAACTGCTTACGGATTCTGGCTTCAAGGACGCTTATCGGGAACTGCATCCAGACGTGTTGCGTTTCCCTGGGTTCACTTATCCTTCTTATAACGCCGCCGTGCCAAGCGAGAAAATTACGTGGGCGCCCAAGGCCGACGAGCGCGACCGAATAGACTTTGTTTTTTATAAAGGTAAGGGCTTGAAGGCTGTGTCGGCAAAGGTCTTTGGTCCTGACAGTTGCGTTTGCCGTAGCAAGCCAGTTGCAGACCTGCCTGTGGAGCCGATTATCAAGCCTGCAGGCACTTGGCCTACCGACCACAAAGGTGTTTTCGTGGAAATGGACCTTAAAAGCCGGTAGGCGTTTTTGGTTAGCAGAATATGAAGTTGGCAATGAAGATGAGGCTGAGGATGACCAACGTCATGTTGACCTGTTTCCATTTGCCCGTGCATATCTTCAAGATGACATAGCTCAGTATGCCAAGGCAGATTCCATCGGCGATGGAATAGCAGAGCACCATTGTTATCATCGTGATGAATGCGGGGAACGCCTCGCTCACGTCAGATAGGTTGAGACGCTTCACCGAGTCGAGCATCAGCACGCCTACCAGCACCAAGGCACCGCTGGTCGCCGCGCTCGGAATGAGCAGGAACAATGGAGAGAGGAAGAGGGCGAAGATGAATAGGGTGCCAGTGATGAACGATGTCAAGCCACTGCGCCCTCCCTCGGCAATGCCTGAGGCACTCTCCACGTATGTGGTCAGCGTGCTGGAACCGAGAAACGCGCCACAGGTTGTGCCTATGGCGTCGCTCATCATGGCCTCCTTGATTTTAGGAATCGTTCCGTCGGGTCGCACGATGTTCGTCTTGTAGGCGAGGCCCACGAGCGTGCCCACGGTGTCGAAGATGTTTACCAAAAGCAGGGAGATGACCACCATCAGCGTGCGGAAATTGATGATGCCAGTGAAGTCGAACTGGCAGAATATCGGTGACAGGCTTTGCGGCATGGATACTGGAGTCCAATGGCTTGGAATCTGTGTCACGCCAAGAGGTATTCCTATTATCGTAGTGGCGATGATACTGACAA
Source organism: Prevotella sp. UBA6387 (assembly GCA_002437565.1). Lineage (GTDB taxonomy): Bacteria > Bacteroidota > Bacteroidia > Bacteroidales > Bacteroidaceae > Prevotella. Next base: position 21,503 of record DJQL01000047.1, on the reverse strand, counting down.
ACAGCGCGCCTTTCACCCTCCTTGCCATGAGAATGCCGCTCAGTAAAATGGCAATGACACCCAATATCGCCCCTGGCGTGAATTTGCCAAGCGTCACGAACGTGGCAGGTGAGGAAACTATGATGTCCGCGTTTTTCAATCCTATAAAGGCTATGAACATGCCGATGCCAACGGATATGGCGTATCTCAAATTCTCAGGTATGGCGTTGAGTATGGCCTCGCGCACGTTGATGAACGTGATAAGCAGAAAGACTATGCCTTCCATGAGCATTATGGCGAGCGACTGTTGCCAAGTGTAGTCCATCGCCTGGCAGAGCGTGTAGGCGAAGAACGCGTTGAGTCCCATGCTTGGAGCCTGGGCGAACGGGAGCTTGGCCATGAAAGCAAGCAGCAGCGTGGCTATGGCCGAGGCTACTGCCGTGGCAGTGAACAGTGCGCCACGATCCATTCCCGTGGTACTGAGAATTGTTGGGTTCACGGCGAGAATGTAGCACATAGTGAGAAAAGTGGTGGCACCAGCCACCACTTCCGTACGTTTGCGCATGGTCTTGGCATTGAAGCCAAGGAGCTTTTGCAGTATCATGTTTGTTTTCAAGATTATAGCAACTCGGGTAGCTCAAATAGTTTGGTGCCGTTGCTGCCCTTTATGAGAATGCATTTGCCGGAAGGCTTGTCGCAGGCAATGGCTTTCTTGACTTCCTCTACATTATTATATTTGCGGAAGCTGCATCGCGTCTTGCCAAACTCCTCGCCAACGAGCCATACGTCGTTTAAGCCTTTGGCTTTCAGTGTGTCGACCACTTTTTGGTGTTCATCCTCACTCACGTCGCCGAGCTCCTTCATGTCGCCGAGTATGGCCATTTTGGGCAATGGCGTCGATATCTGCCCGAAGCTGTCGAGAGCGGCGGCCATGCTCGTTGGGTTGGCGTTGTAAGCGTCCACGATAAGCGTGTTGTTGCTGGTCTTCACGAGTTCTGAGCGGTTGTTGGTTGGCTCATAGCTCTCTATGGCATGGCAAACCTGATCGGCGGTCACGCCAAAATGTAGGCCCACGGTGATGGCCGCGAGCACGTTGTCGAGGTTGTAGGAGCCAATGAGCTTTGTCTTTACCTCATGCCATTCATTCAAGGCAACGGGGATAGACTCGCCGTCGCCACCGCATCGCCATTCGATTGTGATGAATGGGTCGGCTGCCGTCACCTTGCCTTGAACCTCAGCCCTGTCGTCGTTGCCATAACTGACTATGCGGTCGAGCTCACGCTCGCGCGCCATCTCCACGAGATTGTCGTTTGCCGTGTTCAAGAAAACCAGTCCATTGTTGGCTTTCAAAAAGTCGTAGAGCTCGCCCTTGGTCTTCTTCACGCCCTCGAAAGAACCGAATCCCTGAAGATGTGCCCTGCCGACATTCGTAATCAATCCGCAGGTAGGTTCCACATACTCAACGAGCTTCTTGATGTCACCAGGATGTGAAGCTCCCATTTCCACGACGGCAATCTCGTGCTCCTTGTTGAGGCGCAGCAGCGTCTTTGGCACGCCCACGTCGTTGTTGAAGTTGCCTTCGGTGTGCATCACGTCGTATTTCTCCGCGAGAACTGCCGACACGAGCTCCTTTGTCGTGGTCTTGCCGTTGGTTCCCGTGATTCCCACGACGGGAATGTTGAACTGCCTACGGTGCTCTCGCGCCAACTCCTTGAAGGTGGTGAGGCAATCATCCACGAGGATGTATCGGTCATCGCCCTCTACGCAATATTCTTTCTCGTCAATGACGGCATAGGCGCATCCTTTTTCCAAGGCCGCTGCCGCGAACTTGTTTCCGTCGAACGACGCGCCTTTCAGCGCGATGAAAATGCTGCCCGCTGGACACTGCCGACTGTCGGTCGTGGCCATTGGGCACTTTTTGTATATGGCGTATAATTGCCGAATATCCATAGCTTTATCTGATTATTGGGAATGTTCCCTGTTTACGCGAATTGGTTCTCCACGATTTCGGTGAGCACATCCTTGATGTCGAGACCAGCCGCGCGCACTTGCTGTGGTATGAAGCTCGTGGCGGTCATGCCTGGCGTGGTGTTTATCTCAAGCATGTTCACCTTGTCTTTGCCGTTCTCGTCCTTGGTGATGATATAGTCGATGCGGATGATGCCATTGGCGTGCAGGATGTCGTATATGCGGCTTGTCTCCGCTGCCACGGCCTTTGCCGTTTCGGGCGAGAGGCGTGCGGGGGTTATTTCCTTAACCTTGCCGTTATATTTGGCATCGTAGTCGAAGAACTCATCCTCCGTCACCACTTCCGTGGCAGGAAGAACAACGCTCTTCTCCTTCGTCTTGTACACTCCTTGTGAGATCTCGGTACCTTTGAGGTAGCTCTCCACCATTGCCTCGTTGCTCTCCATGAAAGCCACGCGCAGGGCAGGGGCGAGCTGGTCGGCGTTTTTCACCTTGCTCACGCCGAAGCTGGAGCCGTCGGCCGCCGGCTTCACGAAGCAAGGCATGCCCAATCGCTTCTCGATGGCCGCCGGGTCGTAGTCGTCGTCGCGACGCAGGAGAATGCTGTCGGCCACGTTCACGCCAAAGCCGCGCAAGTAGTTGTTGAGCACGAACTTGTCGAATGTCATAGCCTCTACCAGCACTCCAGAGGTGGAGTAGGGCAGGTGTATCAGGTCAAAATAGCCTTGCATCATGCCGTTTTCGCCTGGCTGACCGTGTATGGTGATATAAGCGTAGTCGAACACCACGGCCTTGCCGTCTTCGCCTATGAAGGAGAAGTCGCTCTTGTCAATGGGGGCCACGTTGCCATTGTCGAAGCTGACGTGCCAATTGGTACCCTTGATGTCAACCAAGTAGATATTATAACGCTCCTTGTCGAAAAAGGAGTAAAGTCCTTGTGCCGAGCGCAGCGAAACGTCGTGCTCTGATGAATCGCCACCACAGACGATGGCAATGTTTCTTTTTAAATTTTCCATTTGCTGTTAATATACTTTCTCCATTTATCTATCAATGCCTCAAAATCGTCGGGCCACTGCGAATCGAAGTCCATCTCCTCGCCCGTGCGCGGATGCTTGAACCCGAGAGTCTTGGCGTGCAGTGCCTGTCGTGGGCACAACTCGAAACAGTTGTGTATGAAAGCCTTGTACGAGGAGCTGCGTTGCCCCCACAAAATCTCCATGCCTCCATACCTCTCGTCGCCAAACAGCGGATGGCCTATTTCTTTCATGTGGGCGCGTATCTGGTGTGTTCGTCCAGTCTCCAGCACGCATTCCACGAGTGTGGTGTAGCCAAAGCGTTCCAGCACCCGCCAATGTGTCACGGCAGGCTTGCCTATGCCAGAGTCGGGCGCGAACACCTTCATGCGCAACCTGTCCTTTGGGTCACGGGCTATGTTGCCCTCTATCCGTCCGGAGTCTTCTTGTAGGTTTCCCCACACGAGGGCGTTGTAGGCGCGATGCGTGGTCTTGTGGAAAAACTGCTTGCCGAGCGATGTCTTCGCGTCGGCGGTCTTCGCCACCACGAGCAGTCCGCTCGTGTCCTTGTCTATGCGGTGCACGAGTCCCACGGCTGGGTCGTTGGCGTTGAATGTTTTGAGGTCGCGCAGGTGCCATGCCACGGCGTTGATGAGCGTGCCGTCGAAGTTGCCGGCTCCCGGGTGAACCACCATTCCGGCGGGCTTGTTCACCACGAGCACGTCGTCGTCCTCGTAAACTATGTCGAGCGGTATGTCCTCAGCCTGTATCGTGGAGTCGTGCTTGGGGTGGTCGAGCATGAGCGTAATGACATCCTCGGGGCGCACCTTGTAGTTGCTCTTCACGGGCTTGCCATTCACCTGTATGCATCCCGCGCTGGCTGCCGTCTGTATGCGATTGCGCGAGGAGTGTTGCATGTGCTCGGCGAGAAACTTGTCTATTCTCACCGGTTGCTGCCCGGCATCCACTGTCATTCGCCAGTGCTCAAACTGTCCCGGCTCCTCTTGCGTGGTGTCGTCTTGCAGTTCCTCTATGTCGTCTATGATAAAATCGTCGGTCATTGTGTTCTCGTCCTTGATGTTATTCCACGGGCGTGAAAGGATCTTTCTCTGGTTCTTCTTTCTTCTTGGCGTGCTCCTCTTCCTCGGGCGCGCTCACCTCCTGAAACTCATCCACGTCGCCCTCGCCGTTGTCTGGCTCGCTGAGTTCTGGGTCTACGTAATCCACCGAGTCGCTTTCGCTTCTCATTCCGTTGCCAGCCTGTATCACGAGCCTTGCGTCTACGGGTATGCGGTCGCCATAAGCCACGTGCCTTCCGTTGACGAGTATGCCATACACCCAGTCTTTCTCGCCCGGCACGAACTGTGGCGGACTGAGCTTGAATCCCATTGCCGTGAGCTTGGCCATGGCCTCGCGCAGCGAGCAGTTGTCTATCACGTCTGGCAGGGCTATCGTGGGCGTGTGAGTGGCGTTGATGGTCACAAACACCGTGCGCCCGGGCTTCACGCGCTCTCCTGGTGCTGGATATTGCTCTAGTATGCACCCTGGAGGCAGCGTCTTGATGTAGCCAGTGTCGCTCACCTCAATGCTTAGTCCGAGCTGTGAGAGCACCTCCTGCGAGTTGTCGAAAGTCTTGTGGGTAAGGTTAGGGATGGTGACAGCTTCGCCGTGGTGGGTGTAAATGTCTACGGCAAACTTGAACCCGACGGCAAGGGCCACGACGACCATTGCCATTGCCATGAGGTTGCCCCAAAGCATCTTGCTCTTGAATTTGCCTATAAACTCTTTAATCGACATCGGTTGCTATTTTCACATTATATAATAAGCCGCGGTTTGGCCTATGATGTGCAAAGGTAATTAAAAAGGCTGGAAAGCAAAAGAAAATGCGTTTTTTTCTCTCGCTTATGAATTGCCTAATGCAAACGCGAAAGCGTTATTCAATGCAAAAGGCAGACAAAGGTGTACCCTTGCCTGCCTTTTGCTGCGTGCTGACGTTGTGAGAAAGCTTACTTTCCGTGGTTCTCATCAGAAACAGTGAGCTTCTTGCGGCCACGAGCGCGACGAGAAGCCAAAACGCGACGGCCATTCTTGGTGGCCATACGCTCACGGAAGCCATGCTTGTTCACACGGCGGCGATTGTGAGGCTGAAATGTTCTTTTCATCTTTTATTCGTAATTTAATTGTTATCAGTTGTTGCTTCAAGGGCAAACTAAACCCTTTCGGGGTGCAAAATTACTCATAAAAATCGAACTGACAAAGAATTATATCATTTTTCGATGTTTTTTTCTGATTTCTTAGTAACTTTGCACCCACTTACAACGCATAATAATATAGTAAACATACAATTACCATGATTAATTCACAGGAAATCAAGAAAGGCACTTGCATCCGCATGGATGGCGGCATTTGGAAGTGCATCTGGTTTGAGCATCGCAAGCCCGGCAAGGGCAATACCGTTATGAACACCAAGCTGAAGAATGTTGCCGACGGTCGTGTACTGGATCGCACGTTCCAGGTAGGTTTCAAGCTCGACGACGTTCGCGTGGAGCATCGTCCTTACCAGTATCTCTATGAGGATCCCACAGGCTGCATCTTCATGAACCAGGAGACTTTCGAGCAGTTCCCCATCAGCCGCGACCTCATCACTGGCGGTGAGTTCATGAAGGAGGGCGATGTCGTAGACGTGCAGCTCTCTGCCGACGATGGCGCAATCCTCTCTGCCGAGATGCCTCCAAAGACAAACCTCGTGGTGGCCCACTCTGAGCCAGGCGTGAAGGGCAACACCGCCACCAACGCCACCAAGCCCGCCACGTTGGAGACAGGTGCCGAGATTCGCGTGCCTCTCTTCATCAACGAAGGTGACCTCATCACTGTCAACACCGAGGATGGCAGCTATGTTGGTCGCGTGACTGAGAAGAAGTAAGGCAAAAGTCACATCTTTTTATATTCAATATTGAAACCGTCCGCAGCCACAGATGCCATGTGATTGCGGACGGTTTCCTTTTAAATTGCAAAGGCAAATGAAATACAGCATCATCGTTCCAGTTTACAATCGTCCAGACGAGGTGGACGAGCTTCTTGACAGCCTGACGCGGCAGACCTGTAGAGACTTTGAGGTGATAATCGTCGAGGATGGCTCAGCCACGCCTTGCAAGCAAGTCTGCGACAAATATGTCGGTCGCTTGGCGATAAGGTATTTCATGAAGCCCAATAGTGGCCCTGGCCAGAGCCGCAACTATGGCGTGGAGCGCGCCTCGGGCGACTACGTGCTCATCCTCGACTCCGACGTAGTGGTGCCGGAGGGTTATCTCCGTGCCGTGGACGACGAGCTGCGGCGCGAGCCGTGCGAGGCGTTTGGCGGGCCAGACCGTGCAGCTGACTCGTTCACGCCGACGCAGAAGGCCATATCCTATTCGATGACAAGTTTCTTTACCACGGGCGGCATACGCGGTGGCAAGAAGAAGCTCGACAAGTTTTACCCACGCTCGTTCAACATGGGCGTGCGTCGCGATGTCTACAATGAGCTGGGCGGATTCTCCAAGATGCGCTTCGGCGAGGACATCGATTTCTCCATTCGCATCTTCAAGGCGGGCTGCCACTGCCGCCTCTTTCCCGGGGCTTGGGTCTATCACAAGCGCCGCACCGACTTCCGCAAGTTTTGGCGGCAAGTGTTCAACAGCGGCATAGCGCGCATCAACCTCTACAAGAAATACCCCGAGAGCCTGAAGCTTGTCCATCTCCTGCCCATGGTGTTCACGGTGGGCGTGTTCTTCCTCCTTGCCCTCTTCGTGGTGGGTGTCGTCGTTGGCCAAGCCTGCTGCCAATCGTTGGGTGGCACGCTCTGCGTCATGGCCTTGGCGCCGCTCGTGCTTTATTCCGCTCTCATTTTCATAGACTCCAGTCTTCACAACCACAGTGTTCGCATTGGCCTGCTGTCTATTCGCGCAGCGTATACCCAGCTTATGGGTTATGGCTGTGGTTTCATCAAGGCATGGTGGCAACGATGCGTGCAAGGCAAGGGTGAGTTTGAGGCATACAAGAAGAATTTTTATAAATAAACCGCTGAGAATGAGGCATTTAGGCATTCAAGCGTAAAGGCGTTGCGATTCAACCGTAAAGCCATCGCGATTCAAGCGTAAAGGCGTCGGGATTCAAGTTGAATCCCGACGCCTTTACGCTTGAATCGCGAAACGATGTTTTTTTTAGTGGCAGAAGAGCTTGTCGATGTCTATCGACAAGCCAGCCATGAGGTTCACGCCATCTGTGAGAGGCGCATTGAGATAATAGTATTTTGGCTTATAGTTAAGCAGGTTGTCAACGGTGATGTTCAGCTTGACCGTTTTCCCTATGCGGTTGCATATCATCAACCTCCACAAGGTGTAGGCAGGGTAGCTCACGTTTGCCACGCCTTGTGATATGTCGTAATAGTTGACATATTCCACGTTGTCCACGCCCGACATCACCTTTCCATCCACGATTATGTCCAGTCCGTAGCTCTTGCTGAAGCTGTGCTCCCAGTCGGCATGCACGTTGAGGGCGTGCTTTCTTGCAGGTATATACTGGTTGTTTGCCGTGTTGCCGTCCTTGTCCTTTGGCATTTTCTCCAAGGTGAGCGCGTATGCCACGCTTGCCGAGAGACCGTTCTTCCAGTGCCCCTTTGCCGAAGCCTCCAGTCCGTTCACCGAGTAGGTGTCGAGGTTCACATAGGGGAGCGTCGGCGTGCGGTCCGCCTTGTCGGCATAGTAAGGCACGCCGGAGGCGATCTTGTCTTTCACGTGGTTGTGGTAGCCATCGAGCAGGAACTCATAGTTTCGCCAGTGATATTCGAGCGACAGGTTGAAGTTGTCGCTGTATTCCGGCTTCAGCTCCGGGTTGCCCTGTATGATCCAGATCCCGGCCGCGTCGTACTGGTAATATTTCTCCTTCAGCGAAGGAGCCCTGAACCCCATGCCATAGCCGAATCGCACGTTCAGGTTTTTCAGTGGCGTGTGGCGTATGCTGAGCTTTGGCGTGAGGCGTTGCAGCGACGAGCCGTCGGAGAAATAGTCGTAGCGCAAGGCCGCCACCACCTCCCAGATATCGTTTATCTCGCCATCGTATTGCGCGAAGGCGTCGAGGCAGTCTTGGTGGTGCGTGCCGTCGGTCAAGCGGTTGTTTCTCAGGAAGTCGTGCATGTAGTCGGAGCCCACGGTGAGGATGTTGCCCTTGCCGAACGAGTGGTTGTAGAGCATGCGGAACGCGTTTTGCACATTGGAGTAATAGCGGATGTCGAGCTTGCTCAGGGTCTGGTAGTTAGACTTGTCGTATTGGTCGAAGGCGTAGCTGCCGTATATGTGGTCGTCGGCCGTGATGCGCCAGTCGGCCTTCACGCCCCCGTTGTAGTCGCGGTATCGCTCAGGCGTGTCAACCGAGCGCTTCGTCTGCCTGAAGAAGTAGCCGGCGTGCGCTTTTATGTTTATGTCGTTCGTGGGGCGGAAGGCGAATTGCTCCTTGAAGTTGTAGGTGTTGTCACCATAGATTGTGGAGAAGACCCTCGTGGCAGGGTCGCTCGCGCTGCTGACGTCGTAGTTGCTGCTGCTGTTGCGGCTCATGTCGAGGCTGTTGGCCCATTTGCCGCAGCCCTGCATCCACGACAGTCCGTATCTCTGGCTGTGGTGTTTTCCCACTCGCGCGTTCGCGTTGAGCTTGAACGGCTTGTCGTTGTTCTTGGTGATGATGTTTATCACGCCACCATTGGCGTTGCTGCCATAGAGGGCCGACACTGGTCCTTTCACGATCTCTATGTGGTCCACGTTGCTGAGCGTGAGGCGGTCGAAGTCGACGTCGTCCATAGTCTCGCCCGCGAGCCTCTCTCCGTCCACGAGCACGAGCATGCTCTGCCCGCCGAATCCCGAGAAGTTCATGTGGCGTTGCTGGTTCATGGAGTAGGAAAATTCAACCCCGGGTATGTTCTGTTTCAAGATGTCTTGCAGCGTGGTGGCATCAGCCTTTTCTATCTCCGCATGGGTGATTACCCTTGTCATCACGGGAGTCTTGAGCAAGGTCTTTGGCGTGCGCGTCCCCGTGACGACCACCTGGTTGAGGTCATCGGCGATGAGCAGCGAGTCGGTCTGCGCGGCGATGGCGAGTGGTGCCATTGCCGTTATCAAGAGTGCTATGCGTTTTCTTTTCATCATGTCCTTCGCGGATGTCAGTAGGGGTATTTATAGTTTATGGTGAGGTGTCCCTTGTCGCCGTTGGCGTCCATGTAGTTTCGCAGTTGCACGGCGGCGTAGCGTCCGCTCTTCAGCTTGACAAGGAAGACGTGGGAGTCGAGCGTGAAAAGCGGCGGCAAGCTCTTCATCTCCACTTGCAACCACGACGACAGCACCTTGTTGATCTTTATCCCCTGGCATCCGAGGAGCTTGTTCAGTTGCTCGGTTTGGTCTGCCCACACGTCACTCTCCGACCACTCGTCGGGCGTGAACTCCACGCCAGAGAAGTCGGCCGAGGAAGCCGGCAGGTCGTCGATGTTCGTGTAGCTTGTCTTGAGCACCGCTCCACCATTGGTGCGCGCGTCGGCATAGTGGATGGCGATGTCCCATTGCTCTGGTTCCTGCTGCGAAGCCGTCGGCGTGAACGCCCTGAACTCGTTTTTCGACAGTCCTTGGCCGAAAATGTCGTACCAATAAGTGTATAGCCCCGTCGTGCCCTGGGCTGGGTGCGAGGTGGTCTTGTCGCCAGTGGGAGCCATGGGTATGGGATAAGGCGCGAAATGGCTCTGCGCGTATTTGAGCCTTTCCATGTCGCCCTGCTCGCGCAGGGTCTCCAAGGAATCGAAAGAAATGTAGTACCAGTTTTGCCAACTTGATGCGTCCATGCTTATTTGCGATTCCGCCACCTCTGTCTTGCCGCTGTCGTCGGCATCGTCGTAGACCGATGAGAACAAGCCGTTGCACGAAGCGGCCACCAAGGAAAAAAGAACGGCAAGGCACAAGCGAAACGGTTTCGCGACAATGCCCCGTGGGAATAATTTCATCGTGTTGAGATTATTTTATGGAAAATACGCTGCAAAGTTACGGCTATTTTATTTAATTTTGTCTTTATATTTAACATTCATATCCATTTATGTTGAAAAGAACGCTTTTGTGCCTTGTGGCATTGGTGGTTTCGCTCTCTGCCACGTCTTCTTACGGGCGCGCTGTCACCGTGCTCATCTCCTTTGACGGCTTCCGCTGGGACTATCCATTATATTATGACACGCCTTTCCTTGACCGCATGGCCGCCCACGGCGTGGAAGGCTCGCTCATACCGTCGTTTCCCTCAAAGACATTTCCCAACCATTACACCCTTGCCACGGGCTTGCGTCCAGAGCATCACGGCATAATAGCCAACACCTTCCGCGACCGCGCCACGGGCGCCAGGTTCTCATTAGGCAACCCCAAGACAAAGTTCGACCCGCGTTTTTACCATGGCGAGCCTTTGTGGCTCACGGCTCAGCGGCAGGGCTTGCACACGGCCGTGTTTTATTGGCCTGGCTCCGACGTGGCAATAAATGGGAAGCGCCCCGACGTGTGGCACAAATATGACGAGAAGCCGCACCTAACATTCGCCCAACGTGCCGACAGCATCGTGGCCTACCTGAAGAAAAAAAACGCGCCCGACTTGGTAATGGCTTATTTTGAGGAGCCAGACGCCAGCGGCCATGCCTTCGGGCCACAGTCGAAAAACACTCGTCGCGCAGTGGAGACGATGGACTCGCTGCTTGCCTCGCTATGGGCGCGCATAGAGCGAGTGGGCATGAAAGACAAGGTGAACCTCGTGGTGGTTTCCGACCATGGCATGACGTGGTTCACGCCTTCGAGACAGATCAAGCCTTCCGATTATCTGCGCAAGGAGTGGTACGACGCGCTGGAGGGTGAGCTGCCCTGCAACGTGTATGCGCCAGAGCGGTGGCAACAAGACAGCATAGTGAACGCCCTCGCCCACGTGCCACACATGAGAGTTTGGCGCAAGGCGGACATTCCGCAATGTCTGCATTATCAAGCCGATGCCAATATTGGCGACGTGCTCGTGTTGCCAGACGAGGGCTACATATTCTATGACGGTGACACCCACGATGGCGGTGTCCATGGTTTTGATCCTGGATATAGCGACATGCAGGCGGTGTTCAGGGCATGGGGACCCGACATCAGGCAGGACGTAAGCATCGGGAAGATAAGCAACACGGCGGTATATCCTTTCGTTTGTCATCTCTTGGGCATCAAGCCGGCGGCCAACGATGGAGAGGATGCCTTTGATGAGATAAAGGATAAGGCTTTTGCGCGTTGAGAGCCTTGTGAACCTATTGACTTGAACCTAAAAACTTGGCCTATGCAAAACCTGACCATAGCAAACTGGGCGGAGGAAGACCGCCCGCGCGAGCGACTTGAGAGGCTTGGCCCAGCTGCCCTGTCCAACGCCGAGCTGCTGGCCATACTCATCGGCTCGGGCACGCCAAAGATGAGTGCCGTGGAGCTGATGAAAACAGTGATGGCTTCGTGCAACAATAATCTTAATACCCTTGGCAAGATGTCGATAACCGACCTGGAACGCTTCAAGGGCATCGGCCCCGCTAAGGCCATTACCATACTCGCGGCGTGCGAACTGGGCAAGCGACGCGCGAGGGAGAAGGCCGAGCAACGGGCCGACTTGGGTTCGGCCATGGCTATATACGACTATATGCACCCTCTTATGCAAGACTTGGACGTGGAGGAGTTTCACGTGCTGCTGATGAACCAGCGTTTCAGGCTCATCAAGGCGATTCGCCTGAGTCATGGTGGCATCACGGAGACGGCTGTCGACGTGCGTATAATAATGAAAGAGGCTATACTAAACAATGCCACGGTCATGGTGGCGTGCCACAATCATCCGAGTGGGAACCTTCAACCATCGAAAGATGACGACAGGCTCACCGAGCGCATCAGAAAGGCTTGTGAAATAATGAGGGTATATTTTCTCGACCATGTGATCGTGACCGATGGCGCTTATTACAGCTATCGCGAAGAGGGGAGGGTGTAGGGAGTGAAGAGTGAAGAGTGGAGAGTGAAGAGTTGGGAGTGAAGAGGGAAGAGTTGGGAGTGAAGAGTGAAGAGTGGGGAGTGGAGAGTGGAGAGGGAAGAGTTGGGAGTGAAGAGGGAAGAGGGAAGAGTGAAGAGGGAAGAGGGAGAAGTGAAGAAAATAAAAAGCGTGAGGCTTGTACAAATCGTTTTTTATTCGTAAGTTTGCAAAAAAAGAAAGAGAAATGACACAAGAAGAAAAGACAAAGATAGAAGAACGCATCGTGGACGTGCTCAAGACGGTTTACGACCCGGAAATACCTGTAAATATTTACGACCTTGGCATGATCTACAAGATAGACCTCCACGATGACGGCACGCTCAACGTGGACATGACGTTCACGGCTCCATCATGCCCCGCCGCCGACTACATACTCGAGGACGTGCGCTCCAAGCTCGACAGCGTGGACGGGGTGAAGACTGCCAACGTGAACCTCGTGTTTGAGCCGGCGTGGGACCAAAGCATGATGTCGGAGGAGGCTCGCGTGGAATTGGGTTTTGAATGATATAAGGACAAAGTCCTGTTCAAAGGAAGGCTTATGCGAAAGACGGTTTATTTCCTTTCAGACGCGCATCTCGGCTCGCTTGCGGTACCACACCGCAGGATGCAGGAACGCAGGCTTGTGCGATTTCTCGACTCCATCAAGGACAAGGCGGCTGCCGTTTATCTCCTTGGCGACATGTTCGATTTCTGGTATGAATATAAATATGTGGTGCCAAAGGGCTTTACACGTTTTCTCGGCAAACTGTCGGAGCTGACCGACATGGGCGTTGAGGTTCACTTCTTCACTGGCAACCACGACATTTGGGCATACCACTATCTTGAGGAGGAATGCGGCGTGACGATGCACTATCAGCCCCTCACCACCGAGATCTATGGCAAGGTGTTTCATCTTGCCCACGGCGACGGTCTGGGCGACAACAGCGGCTCATTCAAGTTGTTGCGATGGATTTTCCACAACCACGTTTGTCAAGTGCTCTTCTCCGCCATTCATCCCCGTTGGGGCATGCAGCTCGGCCTTGAATGGGCAAAGCATAGCCGGCTGAAACGCGTGGACGGCAAGGAGCCACCTTTCATGGGCGAGAACAAGGAGAACCTCGTGCTGTGGACGAAAGAATATGAGAAGCATCATCCAAACATAGACTATTACATCTATGGTCATCGCCACATAGAACTTGACCTGAACCTGCCTCGCGTGGACGGTCATACGCCACGCATGCTCATCCTTGGCGACTGGATAAGCCAGTTCACTTATGCCGTCTTTGATGGCGAGCACCTCTTCCTTGAAGAGTATGTGGAAGGGGAAAGCAAGTTGTAGACAAGAAACAATAGCGTGAGAACTTAGGAAAACGGATAAGGGCGGCTCAAAAAAGAGCCGCCCTTAAAATATATTTGTGTATGCCTAAAAACGTGTCGTCCAAGACTTAAATCTCAGGCTCGCGACCCTCGACGAGAGCAAGTGTGTCGCGTGCGATTACTATTTCTTCATCGGTAGGAATCATCACGACCTTCACCTTGGAATCATCAGCAGAGAGAATCTGCTCCTTTGAGCGCACGTGGTTGCGCTCCTTGTCCATCTTTACTCCGAGGTATTCAAGACCCTGACAGCTGTCCCAACGCACACCTTCCTGGTTCTCACCTACGCCTGCCGTCCACACGATGATGTCTACGCCGTTCATGGCCGCGGCATAGGCACCGATGTACTTCTTTATGCGATAGTTGTACATTGCCAGTGCGAGGTGAGCCATCTTGTCGCCCTCGTTGTCAGCGTTCTCGTTGTCGCGCATGTCGCTTGATATGCCAGCCACGCCGAGCACGCCGCTCTTCTTGTTGAGATACTCAGACATCTCGTGAGGAGTCATGCCGCTCTTCTCCATCATGTAGCACACGGCAGATGGGTCGATGTCGCCGCAGCGGGAACCCATCATCAGACCGGCCAGAGGTGTGAGACCCATGGAGGTGTCGATGACCTTGCCATACTTGATGGCTGCTACCGACGCGCCGTTGCCAATGTGGCAAGTGATGATCTTCTGCTTGTGGATGTCCACGCCGAGGAACTCGCACACGCGACGAGACACGTAGCGGTGAGACGTGCCATGGAAGCCATAGCGACGCACATGGTATTTCTTGTACCACTCGTAAGGGATGGCATAGAGGTAAGCGTAGTCGGGCATGGTGGAGTGGAAGGCGTTGTCGAATACCGTCACCTGAGGCACGTTGGGCATGAGCTCGTCCACGGCCTTGATGCCGGCCAAATGGCCCTTGTTGTGTACGGGCGCGAGGTCTATGAGGCTCTCGATGCCTTCCTCAACCTTCGGCGTGACGATGCAGCTCTTCTCGAAGAGGTCGCCGCCCTGCACGACGCGATGGCCCACGGCTCCGATTTCGTCGAGGCTCTTGATGGCTCCGAACTCAGGGTCGAGGAGGCACTTGAAGACGAGCTGCACGCCCTCTTTGTGGGTGGGCAGGTCTGCCATGATCTTCTTCTTATCGCCATTGGGGAGCTTCACCTTGATGAAGGCGTCGTTGATGCCGATGCGTTCCACGCCGCCTTGGGCGAGCACGGCCTCGTTGGTCATGTCGTAGAGCTTATACTTAATGCTGCTGCTGCCGCAGTTCAATACAAGAATGTTCATGTTGATTTTACAGTTACTTGTTGGTGATTATTTCTTTGCGTCTTGCGCTTGGCAACTCGTGATGGCCACCATATAGTAGATGTCGTCTACAGAGCAGCCGCGGCTGAGATCGTTGACAGGACGGGCAATGCCCTGGAGGATCGGGCCAATGGCCGTGGCTCCGCCCAGACGTTCCACGAGCTTGTAGCCGATGTTTCCCACTTCGAGGTTGGGCACCACGAGCACATTGGCGCGCCCGGCTATGTTGCTCTGTGGGGCTTTCTTCCTTCCCACGGCCGGCACGAGAGCGGCGTCGGCCTGTAGTTCACCGTCGACCTGCAGGTCGGGGAATTTCTCGCGTGCTATCTTCACGGCATCGACAACCTTGTCGATGACATAAACGCTCTTGCCAGTGGCCTTGTCGATGGCATCCTTTGCCGAGCCCTTTGTGGAATAGCTTAGCATGGCTACGTGTGGCTCCTGGATTCCGGCTATGCTCTTGGCAGTTTCTGCCGTGGTGTAGGCAATCTGTGCCAGTTGGTCGGCCGTGGGGTTAGGTGTCACGGCCACGTCGCCCATCACCACGATGCCGTCCTTGCCATATTGCGACTTGGTGACGAGCAGCATGGCGCCGCTCACGCAGGTGATGCCTGGTGCGCACTTGATGATTTGAAGGGCTGGACGCAAGGTGTCGCCAGTGGTACTCAAGGCTCCGCTGATCTGACCGTCGGCGTCACCGCTCTTGATGATCATGCAACCAAGATACAGGTTGTTGTGGGTGACGAGCTCACGGGCCTGATCTATGGTCATGCCCTTCTTCTTGCGGAGCTCTGCGAGCTTCTCGGCATACTCCTCGGTCTTGTCGAAGTGTAGAGGGTCGATTATAGTGGCCTTTTCAATGTTTTTCAAGCCCCACTCCTCAGCCTCTTGCTTGATGTGGGATGGGTTGCCAATGAGGATAATGTCGGCGATATCGTCGGCAAGCACATGGTCGGCTGCTTTCAATGTGCGCTCTTCCTCAGCCTCAGGAAGAACGATGCGCTGCTTGTTAGCTTTGGCGCGTGCCACAATTTCTTCTAATAAGCTCATTTTGAAATGGATTTATAATATGTTGTTGTCTATGCAATGTAAGCTTTGCAAAATTACAAAAAAAATATCCTTATGTAGCTTGTACACAAGGATATTTTTCAATCTATGGTCATTTCCTTTGTCAGTAGACTTTCCAAATCCTCTGCCGACAGGCGCAGCCTGAAGTTGCCCTTTATGGCCACGCTTATGCGCCCTGTCTCTTCGGATACCACCACGGCTATGGCATCGCAAGCCTGTGATATGCCAAGGGCGGCGCGGTGGCGCAAGCCGAGCTCCTTTGGTATGTCCATGTTGTGGCTTACGGGCAGTATGCAGCCGGCAGCCTTTATTCGTCGTTTGGATATCACCATGGCACCATCGTGGAGAGGTGAGTTCTTGAAAAATATGTTTTCTATGAGCAACTTGTTCACATTGGCATCGATAATCTCGCCTGTCTGAACAATGTCATCGAGAGGTGTGGCGCGCTCAATCACGATCAATGCGCCGACCTTGCCTTTCGACATGTCCATGCACGCCCACACGATTGGCATTATGGCCTCCTTGTCGGCCTGCTGCACGTTGTCGCGGTGGAAGAAAAGATTGATGAACTTTCTTGCGCGCTGGCGCTCGCCAATTTCATAGAGAAACTTTCGTATTTCATCTTTGAAGAGCACTATGAGACCGATGACGCCCACCGATACGAGCTTGTCCATGATGCTTCCCAAAAGGCGCATCTCCAGCACCTGTGATACGAAGAGCCATGTTATGACAAAGACGATGATGCCCGTAAACACGTTCAGCGACCGGCTCTCTTTCATGAGTCGGTAGAAATAGTAGAGCAGCAGGGCTACCGTCACTATGTCTATGATGTCTTTTATGCCAAAGGAGAAAAACATCTTTTTTTATTAAAGTGTTGAATGTTTAGGATTGACGTTTTGCATTAGCTTTACGGCTTGGACGGCTTCTTTGACATCGTGCACCCTGAGTATGTTGGCACCATTGGCCAATGCAATGGTGTTGACCACCGTGGTGCCGTTGAGGGCCTCGTCGGCCGTTACTCCGAGGGTCTTCCATATTAGCCGTTTGCGCGACAGCCCGGCAAGTATGGGCAAGCCAAGCACTTCCAACTTGCGCTGGTCGCGCAGAATGTCGAAGTTTTCTTCTATTGTCTTCCCAAAACCGTAGCCAGGGTCGAGGATTATGTCTTTCACATGAAGGTCGCGCAGTTGCTGTACCTCTTTTGCGAAATTAATAATCATGTCGTGCAAGTTCCCCTGCACAGACATCAGTATGTAGGGCACCTTTAGCTTCCCCATCATGCGGAATATGGCGGGATACGATGCGAAATTGCCATCGTCATCAACGGTGTAGCTCTCTTCAAGAGGCTTGTCAACAATGCCCGTGATGCCACCCTCCGACACGTCATTGATAATGTCTGCGCCATATTCCTCCACGGCCATCTTGGCTACGTCAGGACGGTAGGTGTCCACGGACAAGGCCATGCCAGGTTGTTCGCGCGTCACTATTGGCAGGGCATGGCGCAGGCGTCTCATTTCCTCCTCTTGGCTTACCTCTGAGGCACCAGGGCGGGTAGAGAATGCCCCAACGTCTATTATGGAGCCACCCTCGGCCACGATTTGGTTGGCGCGGTCGGCAATGTCTTTCTCCGTCTGCTTGCGACTTCCAGCGAAGAAACTGTCGGGAGTGCAATTGAGAATGCCCATTACGATAGGGTCGGAGAGAGATAGCAACTGTCCCTTTATGTTGAGAGAATAGTCCATGTCGTTGATATTTTTGGCAAATGTACTAATTAATTTCGTGTTACACTTTGCCGTGCAGATAAATTATACTATTTTTGCAAAGAAATTAAGGTTATACACTAATAAGAAATGAGATTTGCCCATCGGATATCGCGACTGTTCATGTTGCCCTTGCTTGAGAACGGATTGTTCTTCTTGACCATGTATGTTCTCGGCATAATGTGTGCCTATCTCACGCTGCCTGATGGCAAGGGTCAGGAGGTCTACGACAACTTGTGGCTGGAACTTTTCCTTGATGTCTATGTGGTGTGTGCTTTGCTCACCGTTATGCCAAAGAGGGTGAGGCGTTGGGTTCGCTTGGCTTTTTACATTGTCTTGTATGGTGTCGCTATTACCGACGTGTTTTGTTTTTGGAAGTTTGGCTCTGTAATTTCGCCATCCATGCTCATGCTTGTTGGCGAGACTGACAGTAGGGAGGCTGGCGAGTTCTTGTCCACCTACCTTAGCCTTGACGTGCTATCCTCGCCAGTGGCTTTGATATTGCTGCTTATGATGCTCCATGTGGCAGTGAACCTGCGCAGACCCATTTGTAAGTTGGCGAAAGTGGATTATGACAAGCTTCGCGCCACTGTGGCTTTTGGCTTCCTTCGCTTCTTCCATCGCTACCTGCTCTATCCTGAGTGTGGCGTGGTGGTGCTTGCCCTGCTTGTGTGGAGCATGGCAACGAGCTGGAACAACAAGCGAGGAATGACACAACTCATGACGGCGGACACCATAGGGTCGATAGAGCACATTCTTACAAATCCAGACCATGGCAACTTCTATCTGCCCGTGTACCGGCTTGCTTTCTCTATATACAGCAATCATCTTGCCTCGCAGCAGGTGGACAAGTGTGTGGAGGCATCGCGCCGCGTCAGCGTGGATTCGTGCTCATTCCGTTCGCCCACGATAGTGCTGATTATAGGTGAAAGCTACAGCAAGGCTCACTGCCAGCTCTATGGCTATCCACAGAAAGACACTCCAAGGCAAAAAAGGCTTGAGCGTAGTGGATGGATGACAAAGTTCAACGACGTGGTGTCGTGCTGGAACCTCACGAGCTTCGTGTTCAAGAACGTGCTCTCAATGCACGTTGTGGGCGAGAAAGGGGAATGGTGCGACTATCCGCTTTTCCCCGAGCTTTTCCGAAAAGCGGGTTACAAGGTGACGTTTCTCACAAATCAGTTCTTGCTTGCGGCCGGACAAGCCGTGTACGATTTCTCTGGAGGCTTCTTCCTCAACGACCCGGTATTGAGCAAGGCTCAGTTTGACTTGCGCAATACAAGTCTTCACCGCTTCGACGAAGGACTGCTTGCCGACTACGATAACTTCCTCAAAGACGGCAAGATTGACCTCAAAGGCAACAACCTCATAATATTCCATCTCATAGGCCAGCACGTGAGCTACAACACGCGTTATCCCAGTGACCGCGCCAAGTGGCACGCCGACGACTACAAGGAGCTCCGCCCCGACCTTGCCGGTGACCACTATCGCCGTCGCATGATAGCCGCCTACGACAATGCTTGCCTTTACAACGACTCCATAGTGACACAGATAGTGAAGCGCTTTGAGAACAAGGATGCCATCGTGGTCTATATGCCAGACCATGGTGAGGAAATCTTTGAGCCTGGTCGCGACATCATTTGCCGCAACCATTCGGCGGCAGTGGATTGGCCTTTGGCTCACTATGAGTTTGAGGTGCCATTCTGGATATGGTGCTCACGCAAATATGCCCACCGTGAACCGCAGGTGTTCAAGGCTATAAAGGATGCCAAGAACCGAAGGTTCATGACCGACGCGTTGCCGCACATGATGGTGTGGCTCGCCGGGATAAGTTCGAAAGACTATCACGACAAATACAACTTGCTGTCGCCAAATTATGATGAAGACAGGCCGCGAATATTGAAAAACAGTGTCGATTATGACAAACTGAGAGACTCGGCTCGCGAAAATGACAATAAACAAGGAAAATGACGCAAATAAGCATAGGAAGCAAAGAAAATGCAGCGGTTGCGCGTGGCAGAGGGCTGCTCACGAGGGCTGAATGCAACGCCCTGCGTGGACTGGCCATCCTCGGAATCTTTCTTCACAACTTCTGCCACTGGCTCAACCCGATAGTGAAGGAAAACGAGTACCAGTATTTCCAGCGCAATGTCGACTGGTTCGCACAGTGCGCAGCCCGTGTCAACGAGCTTTTCCCAGCCCATGTCATCTCTTTCTTTGGCCACTACGGTGTGCCAGTGTTTCTCTTTCTCAGCGCTTACGGCTTGGAGATGAAATACGGCAACGGCCAAGGCAAGACTCCCGATGCGCGGCGCGTGGGCATGGTGCCTTTCGTGCGCTATCATTATCTCAAGTTGTTCAAGATGATGATAGTGGGGTTCATCTGCTTCACCATAATCGATGCCATGACCGCTGGCTCGTGGCATTATAATATAGGTCAAATCATTGGGCAACTGCTCATGATAAACAATTTCTATGACCAGCCCGACCGTAACATCTGGCCAGGGCCTTTCTGGTTTTTCGGATTGATGCTGCAGTTGTATGTCGTCTATCGCCTGTTGCTTTATCGTCGCCATTGGGGTTGGACAGTGGGCCTGATGGTGGCATGCACTGGTGTTCAATTGCTGATGAATCCAGAAGGAGAACTGCTCAATTATTGGCGATACAATTTTATGGGAGGCATGCTGCCTTTTGGCTTGGGCTTGCTTTTCGCCCGTTATGGCAACAAGATAATGCTTGTGAATCTCAATTTCGGCTCGTTTCTCATGAGTTGGGTGGTGTGCTCCTTCTTCATCGTGTCAGCCTCAGGGGCGTTCTACACGTGGGTCATCGTGCCGGCACTCGTCTGTTATGCCTCTGTCTATCTCATCAAGACCATATCGACCCTCCCCTTGCCTTGGTTGCGTGCCTGCGTTGGCTACGTGCTTGGGTGGTTGGGCAATGTGTCCGCGGCGTTGTTCGTGATTCATCCAGCCATAAGGAAAGTGTTTATCACTGTATCTCGTCAAGGCGACATATACACCGGTCTCTTGCTCTATGTCATAGCCAGCCTTGGCGCGGCATGGCTTGTCATGAAGCTGATGCGCCACATCCCGAATCCTAAACTTTGATTTCCATGCGGATTCCTGACATAGAACTTGCCAATATCTCGCGCTTCCGCGGTGCGCTTATGGGCATTGCCATGCTCATCATAATCCTTTTCCATGTCGACCTCGCGCGCTCCGATATTTTTTTCGGGCTGCGTCGCATGGGCAACCTTGGCGTGGACATGTTCCTCTTCCTTAGCGGCGTAGGCTTGTGGTTCTCTTGGATGAAGACCCCAAGCTGTCGTCATTTCTATTTTCGTCGGCTCGTACGCATCTATCCGGCTTGGCTCATCATCGCCTGTCTATACTATATACCACGCCTGCATGTCCACGATGCCGTCTCGCTTGTCAATCTCGTTGGCGAGATAGGCTTCAACTGGAATTTCTGGCTTCACGATGAGCTCAGCTTCTGGTATATACCTGCCATCATGATGCTTTATCTCTTTGCCCCGCCCTACATGAAGCTGATAGGCCGTCATCCCGTATACCGTTGGTTGCCCGTGGTCATGATCATGTGGTGCATACTCGTGGAGTGGGTCACACCCATCCACCACGCCGTGGGTCACCTTGAGATATTCTGGAGTCGCGTGCCAATATTCTTCATAGGCATCAACATGGGCGAGATGGTTCGCCAGAAACGCACCATCGATGGCCAAGGCATTTGGATGCTTATAATCATGTTCGTGATGACCTCCGTCTCCTGCTTTTTCCTGGAGCAGGAACGTCATGGCCAGTTCCCGTTATTTGTGGAGCGGATGCTCTACATTCCCCTTACCATCACCTTTATCCTCATCTGCAACAGGGTGTTGCGGCGCACGCCTTGGTGGGTCAACGGCTTGCTGGCTTTCGTTGGCTCGTTGAGCTTGGAGTGTTACCTCATACACCTTCATTTCGTGC
>DJQL01000109.1 GCA_002437565.1 Prevotella sp. UBA6387 | reverse complement strand
AAGGCCGCCATCGACGACAACGGATGGTTCCACACTGGCGATCTCGGCCTGATGGACAAAGATGGAAACATCTTCATAAAGGGTCGCTCGAAGAACATGCTCCTCGGCTCCAACGGACAGAACATCTATCCTGAGGAAATTGAGGACAAGCTCAACTCCATGACCCTTGTCAGCGAGAGCGTGGTGATACAGGAAGGCGACAAGCTCATTGGCCTGGTGCATCCCGACTACGACGCGGCAAAGGCCATGGGCGTGAGCGACAACGACCTGAAGGACGTGATGGAGCAAAACCGCAAGACGCTCAACGCCGAACAGCCTGCCTATTGCCGGTTGTCGGAAATAAGAATACACGAGGAAGAGTTTGAGAAGACTCCAAAACGCTCGATCAAGAGATTCCTCTACACTAAATAATCTCCATAGCGAGAATAATGAATAATGACAAATGCCCGCGTATGTGAAGCATCTCGCTCACATACACGGGCTTTTGCCGTTTTAAGCAACACGACAACCAAAGAGAACTATTTAGTTGGTTATAAGCGCATTATGACAGCATAGAATTTGCAGCTAAAAGACCTTTCGGCTTTACGCTTGAATCGCGTTGCCTTTACGCTTGAATCGCGGCGGCTTTACGCTTGAATCGCGACGCGATTCAAGCGTAAAGCCGAAACACCACAATAGGGACAATGGTAGACCATGTTTCTGCCATTGTCCCTATTGTGATTAATATGACAAGAGAACCATTTTAACGGACAGCAATAAACCGGAAACTTGTTACGATTGTTCAAGTTTTCGGGAAAAAAATTAGTAACTTTGCAACATAAAATACAAGGAAACTGATTGTTGGTTAATATGGAAGATTTTTTCAGGGCAGGGCTTGACGTTGGGTCTACAACCGCGAAGATGGTTGTCATCGACGCTCAAGGCAACATTGTTTACTCACGCTACGAACGTCACAACGCCAAGGTCAAGGAGCTTGTCGGCAGCTATTTGGACGAGATCGGGCAGCAATTCCCTGACATCCGCATGAGCCTTTGCGTCACCGGCTCCGTGGGTATGTCTACCGCCGAGACGCTCAACGCCGATTTCGTGCAAGAGGTGGTAGCCGCGACCGTCTTCGCCCGCAATCGGTTTCCACAAGCAAAAGCCTTGATAGACATTGGCGGCGAGGATGCCAAGGTGGTGTTCTTCAACGGCAAGGGCACGGAGCTTCGCATGAACGGCAACTGCGCCGGCGGCACGGGAGCCTTCATCGACCAGATGTCGGTGCTCATGGGATGCGACAACCAGCAAATGAACGACCTCGCCCTGCAATCGACACACCTCTACCCCATGGCCGCCCGCTGCGGCGTGTTCGCCAAGACCGACATACAGAACCTCATGGCGCGCAACCTCCCAAAGACCGACATCGCGGCAAGCATATTCCACAGCATAGCCGTGCAAACGGTGACGACGCTCAGCCACGGCTGCGACTTCTCCGCGCCAATACTGCTGTGTGGTGGGCCGCTCACGTTCCTGCCAGCCCTGAGAAAAGCCTTCGCCGACTATCTTGGCATGACATCTTCCGACTTTATCGTCTTGAAAGAGAGCAACCTCATACCTGCCATCGGATGTGCCATAAGGGCTGGGAATGCCATGCCCGTGACCCTCGACACGCTCAAGAAGCGTATCAACACGCCACAAAGCGCCTGCGCGGCCTCGTGCGGCAAGCAAGAGAAAGTGGACGTGGAGGAAAAGCTCGACCCATTGTTCAAATCAGAAGAGGAACACCAGACGTGGCTGAGAGGCAAGGCCAGATATGCCACAAAGGTGTATCACATGCGCAAAGGCGAGGAGCAAGTGGTGATAGGAATCGACTCCGGTTCCACCACCACAAAAATCATCGCCGTGCGCGCCTTGGGCGATGACGCGGGGCAAATAGTGTTCTCCGACTATTCCATGAACCTCGGCAACCCCATCAACGCCGTGAAGGAAGGCCTGAAACGTCTCAAGGCGAAAGCCGCCGAAGAGGGTGCCGACATCCACGTCGTGGGCTCGTGCTCCACAGGCTATGGCGAGGAGCTCATCAAGGCAGCCTTCAATCTCGACAGTGGCATAATAGAGACCATGGCACACTATCGCGCTGCTGAGAGGCTCATGCCCGACGTGAGCTTCATCCTCGACATTGGCGGCCAGGACATGAAAGCCATATTCGTGGACAACGGCGCCGTGACTCGCATGGAGCTCAACGAGGCGTGCTCGTCGGGTTGCGGAACGTTCATACAGACTTTCGCGAAGGGATTGGGCTATCAGGTAGATGCCTTCGCCAATGCCGCATGCCACGCGGAAAAGCCCTGCGACCTCGGGACACGCTGCACGGTGTTCATGAACTCAAAGGTAAAGCAGGTGATGCGCGAGGGCGCCACGGTGGACGACATTGCCGCGGGCCTGAGCTACTCGGTGGTGCGCAACTGCCTGTTCAAGGTGCTCAAGCTGCATGGCAACGACGACCTCGGCGAGCACATAGTGGTGCAAGGCGGCACGATGAAAAACGACTCCGTGGTGAGGGCGTTCGAGATTCTCACCGGCAAGGAGGTGGCTCGCAGCAACATGCCAGAGATGATGGGTGCCTACGGTTGCGCCTTGCACGCCATAGCAGAAATCGCGGCGAAAGGGCGACAAGGCGGCAGCAACGTGGACAACCTGCTCGAGATGGCGGAATACGACACCAAGCTGCTCAACTGCAAGGGCTGCGAGAACCACTGCTTCGTGACACGCTATCTCTTCGCCGGAGGCAGGAAATTCTATTCCGGCAACAAGTGCGAGCGAGTGTTCAACAACAAGGGCAAGAACGACACAAAGGGCGACAACATATACCACTACAAATATCACCTGCTCTTCGACAGGTGCGATGAAGACAAAGAAGCTACCGAAGATGCATCAATGGAAGGCAAGACGGTGGTTGCCATTCCCAGGATTCTCAACATGTATGAGGACTTCCCGTTTTGGCACGCGCTTTTCACCACGGCCGGCTTTGAGGTCATGCTCAGCTCGGAAAGCAATTTCCGCCGCTACGAGAGCGCGCTCGGATCCGTGATGAGCGACAACATCTGCTTTCCCGCCAAGCTGGTCCACTCACACGTGAAGGAGCTCGACGAGCGGCTGGCCGCGTTGCCAAACAAGGACAAGTTCATCTTCATGCCTTACGTGGTGTTTGAGCGTCAAGACGATGACCGAAACATCAACAGCTACAACTGCCCAATAGTGTCGGCCTACTCGGACGTCATACGGTCGGCGATGAGCCTGCGGTCGAAAGTGGTATCGCCCGTGATCAATTTCCGCGACGAGAAGTTGCTCGCCAGGCAGCTCGATGGTTTCCTGAAAGGCTACGGCATCGGCTCCAAGACACGCAAGAAAGCTCTCATCGCGGCGGTAAAGGCGCAAAATGAATACGTTGCGGCCATTGGCGAGAAGGCAAAGGAGATATTGGCGGAAAGCCGACAGCAACACAGGCTCACCATATTGCTCGCGGGCCGCCCATACCATACCGACCCTCTGATACAGCACAAGCTATCCAACATGATAGCGTCGCTCGGGGTGAACGTCATATCCGACGACATAGTGCGCAACGATATGCAGACAGGCACGGGCGACACCTACCTCGTGAGACAATGGGCATACATGAACCGCATCATCAAGTCGGGACAGTGGTGCGCCACCCAGCCCGACGACGTGCATTTCATACAGATGACCTCGTTCGGCTGCGGGCCAGACTCGTTCATACAAGACGAGATTCGCCACATCATGGGCACTCACGGCAAGCCTTACACCCTGCTGAAGATTGACGACGTGAGCAACGTGGGCTCGCTGAGGCTCAGGGTGAGGTCGCTCATCGAAAGCCTCAGCGGAAAGACCGGTAATGACAAGTCCACCGACATGGAGACGCACACTGGCGACAAGCGCACGGAGAACACCACGAGCGTAAAGCCGCAGAACAAGAAGATACTCGCGCCGTATTTCACCGAATACCTCACGCCACTCATCCCACCACTCTGCAAGCTCCTTGGGTGGGACGTGGAGGTGCTGCCCCCAAGCGACATCACCAGTGCCGAACTCGGACTGAAATACGCCAACAACGAGGTGTGCTATCCTGCCACGCTAATCGTTGGAGACTTCGTGAAAGCCTTGCGGTCAGGCAAATATAACCCGGAGGAAATCTCGGCCGTAATGACCCAGACAGGCGGTCAATGCCGCGCCACCAACTACGCCGCGCTGATACGTCGCGCCATGAACGCCAACGGGTTCAAGGACGTGCCACTCATCACCCTGGGGGTCTCGACAAGCGCAAGCGACGACAAGGAGCAAGACGGAGAGCTGAACGTGCCATGGCTGAAAATGGCACCAATCATAGTGACGACATTCATCTATGGCGACACTATTTCGAAATTGTATCACGGCTCCGTGAGCCGGCTGAAGAAAGACGCTCTCATCGTTGGCGGACGATACGGCAACAAGGCGGAACAGCTGCGCGAGGAATATCTCGCCGCTGCAGCCAAGCCAATATTGGGCAATGACCCGAAAGGGCTTATGGACCTCATAGCGAAAGCGGCAAATGACTTTGACGACATAACTGATGACAAGGAACTGCCAGCGGTTGGCATCGTGGGCGAGATCTTCTTGAAGTTCAACCCGTTTGCCCACCAGTTTCTCGAACGCCGCATCATCCAGAGCGGGTGCGAGGTGGTTCCACCACTGCTCTCGCCATTTTTCCTCCAGGAGTTTGTCAACGCCATCGTGCAAAAGCACATGGGACTGAAATGCAGCCACGTGCCCGACTTCTTGATAAAGAGCGTCTACAGCCTCATCTGGCGACGTGAGAAAAAGGTCAACCGCATAGCGTCGTCGCGATTCCGCTATTTCCGTCCATTCACCAATATCTTTGACGAGGCAAAGGAGGTAAACGGCGTGGTATCGCTCGCGGCACAGTTTGGCGAGGG
>DJQL01000073.1:3819-3983 GCA_002437565.1 Prevotella sp. UBA6387 | reverse complement strand
GCGCACATGGCCATAGCCGCCATCTTCGTGGCCTTTATCCTCTTGTTTCGCGCCGTCAACTCCACGAGCGTCATCGATGCCATCTACATCCTTTGCGGTTACACCTACGGACCATTGTTGGGACTGTTCGCCTTCGGACTGCTCACCCATAGGGCTGTCAACGA
>DJQL01000073.1:0-3720 GCA_002437565.1 Prevotella sp. UBA6387 | reverse complement strand
GCTCACATTCGCCGGACTGTGGATGCTAATGCCAAAGAATGAATCTCTGCGCAAAAAGTAACTCAATTGTTTGCTTAATTCATTGCGTTTGTCTAATTTTGCCAAAAACAGATGCTATGGCTACAACTTTTATCAATAATTCTCACTTCCCAATTGCGGACGCTCTTTGGACGCTTATCCAAAGTCAACCTTCTAACGTGCAGGATGTAATAGAAAGAAAGTTCTTGGACAGAAGAAAGAAGTCTGTTGCAGCAAAGATGGTTTCCACATCGAGAGAGTCTGGGGCAGAAACGCATCATGATTTTCTGGAATTCCTAAAGAGTATTCCTTTGAATGGTGCTAATGTCCCTGCAGATGAGGATGGGAAGTTTGTGATTATTGATGAAAAATATAAGCTATGAATATTTTTATTGACACAAATATCTTATTTGACTTTGTTTTCCGTCGTCAAGGGTTTTATGAAGATGCTTTCAAAGTTTTTGCTTTGGCTGGAAACAAAGATCATTGCTTGTTTGTGTCTGCTTTATCAGTTGTAAATGGTGTCTATGTAGCTAAACGTCACAATCTTTCTTTGGATGATATTAAAAAGGCATTTAAAGAGATATCGTCTTTTGTGAATGTCGTTGATTTGACAGGAAAGACCGTCATGGATTGTCTTGATATAGATTGGAAAGATTATGAGGACTCAACTCAATATCTCACAGCAGCGTCTGTGGATGCTGATGTTATTGTAACGCGAAATAAAAAAGATTTCAGCGAGTCTACTATAGCGGTGAAACTCCCTTCAGAGATTTTCATTCAGTGAGATGCCTCGCTGCCTCACAAGCTACCAGTCTGGCACGATTTTCTCATGCTCAATGGCGTGCTCACATTCGTCGGTCTGTGGATAAGCCGTTTATCGCGATAGGTCACACCATTAAAAAACAGTAAGTCATGCAACAGTGTTACATCGATTCGCTCAACCATCCACTTTACAAGTCGTTTCACAATTTATATGTCGTGAGTTTCCCGATATTTGAGCAGCGCACAGCCTTGCAACAAGCGGAAGCCTTCCGGGACAGGCGATACAAGCTGATGGCATTCATGGAGGATGATACATTTCTCGGCTTCATCTCTTATTGGGAATTTGACACATACCTCTATGTGGAACATTTCGCCGTCAACGCGGAGTTGAGGGGCAAAGGGTATGGCGGCAGGATGCTCCGCACGTTTCAGCAAGCCACCGAGAAAATAGTGTTGTTGGAGATAGACCCCATTGTGGATTCCGTGTCGGAAGCGCGTCTGCGCTTCTATAAGAGATGTGGCTTTTTCGAGAATACATATCCACACAGGCATCCAGCCTATAGACGCGGGTGTCAGCCACATCCATTGATCGTGCTGACCGATAAACGCGCGATAACGGAAAAAGAATACCATAAGTTTTATATCGATTTGAGCAAGACAGTGATGAAAGAAAAATCCACGGAATACGACAAGATGTTGCGCGGTGAGGTTTACGATGCTTTGGACCCTCAGGTGCTGAAGAGGCTTAACGAGTGCAAGGATTTGTGTTGGGAATATAACCAGATACGCCCCACGATGGTGAAGGAACGCAACAGGAAGTTGCACGAGATATTGGGCGCGTGCGATGAAGACACCTTCATAAACCAGCCTTTCCTATGCGACTTCGGCACACAAATAAAAGTAGGCAAGCACTTCTTTGCCAATTTCAACCTTGTAGTGCTCGACGAGGCTTATGTCACCTTTGGCGACAATTGCTTCGTGGGTCCCAACGTCAGCATCTACACGGCATGTCATAGCACCATTTCTGAGGAAAGGAATACTGGCCAAGAGTGGGCGCTCCCCGTCACCATAGGCAACAACTGTTGGATTGGCGGCAGCGTGACCATCTTGCCGGGCGTGACCATAGGCGACAACGTGACCATTGGCGCCGGCAGCGTGGTCGTGAAAGACATTCCGTCTGGCAGCATTGCCGTGGGCAATCCTGCCAGGGTGGTGAAGAAAATAAGATGACACCTTTAAAATGGTGATATTAAAATCTTTTCGCCGAAAAAGGATATTCTCTCCAAAAAGCCGTAACTTTGCAGAGAATACACTTTTGATAATCAATGGCAGACGATTTCGATATACGTGATGAGCAAGTGAACAAGGAAGAGAAGGACTTTGAAAACGCCCTTCGTCCTCTTCGCTTCGATGACTTCAACGGTCAGCAGACTGTTGTTGACAACCTGCGTGTCTTTGTTGAGGCGGCAAAGTATCGTGGCGAGCCACTTGACCACACATTGCTGTATGGCCCCCCTGGCTTGGGTAAGACCACTCTCAGCAATATCATTGCCAACGAGCTTGGAGTGGGATTTAAGATTACATCAGGCCCAGTGCTTGACAAGCCGGGCGATTTGGCCGGCATACTCACGTCGCTGGAGCCTCGCGACGTGCTTTTCATCGATGAAATCCACCGTTTGCAGCCAGTGGTGGAGGAATATCTCTATTCTGCCATGGAAGATTTCCGCATCGACATCATGATAGACAAGGGACCGTCGGCCCGGTCGATACAGATAGACCTCAACCCCTTTACCCTTATAGGAGCCACCACGCGCTCGGGCATGCTCACGGCCCCGCTGCGTGCGCGTTTCGGCATAAACATGCACTTGCAGTATTATGATCCAGAGACGCTACAGCGCATCATAAAGCGCTCAGCCATGCTACTCAAGGTGCCTATCAACGATGATGCCGCCGTGGAGATAAGCCGCCGCTCTCGCGGCACGCCACGTATAGCCAATGGACTCTTGCGGCGTGTGCGCGATTTCGCGCAGGTGAAAGGCAACGGCACGATAACAAAAGAAATAGCCGATTTGGCTCTTGCCGCACTAAATATAGACTCTTACGGTCTCGATGAAATCGACAATAAGATACTCCTGACCATCATAGACAAGTTCAGGGGCGGCCCAGTGGGCGTGTCGACGATAGCCACCGCCATTGGCGAGGACAGTGGCACCGTGGAGGAGGTCTACGAGCCGTTCCTCATAATGGAGGGGTTCATCAAGCGCACGCCGCGAGGTAGAATGGCGACTAAGCTCGCTTACGAACATCTTGGGCGCAATCCATACGAGGGAGACATCATGCAGCCAAAGCTGTTTTGATGGTCGGCCCCTCCCTTTGTCCCTCCCCCAACTAGGGGAGGTAGAGATGTGCTTCAAGGGGTGATACTTGGCTGTGGCGGGTCTTGTGACCGTCAGCATACCGAATGGCAATGGCATTCCAAATTATAAATGTGGTTGTCCGTATCTGAAAATGATATATGATGGAAAACAAAGACGATACAAAAGCGCGAGTGGCTGTCTTCGCCGGCAGCTTTGACCCATTCACTATTGGGCACGACGACATCGTAAGACGGTCTTTGAGACTCTTCGACAGGCTTGTCATCGTGGTGGCGCGAAATCCGGAGAAGCACTACATGTTCACAGCGGATGAGCGCGTTGAGGCTATCAGCAAGCTCTATCGTGATGAGCCACGGGTGAGCGTGGTGGCATATGGAGGCATGATAGTGGACATCGCCACCGAAGTGGGAGCGAGGTTTCAAGTGCGGGGAGTGCGCTCGACAATAGACTTCGAGTACGAGCGAGTGCAAGCCGAATACAATGACAGGCTCGGCGGACTGGAAACAGTACTGCTCTATTCAAAGCCTCAATTTTCCACCATTTCATCGACAGCTTACCGCAC
>DJQL01000074.1:20837-25855 GCA_002437565.1 Prevotella sp. UBA6387 | reverse complement strand
AGAGCCTCCGGTGTATGAGTTTTGTCGTGCGTCCGGTGGACAGCCCGACGACCGCGTCCGGCTTCCGCAGTATGCCCTTGGCTATCAGCGATGCCGCTTCGTTATAAAAACTCTCTACTTTCTCAAATATTGTGATTCTGTTCATTTTTTTTCTTTCAGTTTTCGGTTCCTTTCATCGCCATTGCCGCGGCCCCGAGCAATCCCGTCTCATGCCCATTGAGTGTCGTGATGACTATTTTGTCCTTTATGAAACGGAAAGAGTTACCATTAAGCGATGGCAGCATCTTCTTCAGCAGGTATCCGTCGGCCACCACGCCGCCCCCCAATACGATATATTCCGGGTCTATCGTCCGGGCGATGTTGCCAATGAGCGTCTTCAAGGCTTGCGTGGCTTGCTCTACAATCATGTGGCAAAGCGCGTCGCCGTCCTGTTCCAGACGGAACACCTCTTTCACGTCTATTCTCCTGTCAGTGGGGAAAGTCAGACGCGTGGCATGTTCTTTCCTGAGTTTCCTCGCGAGGTTGTCCATGCCGGCGCCGGAAGCCACGGCTTCAACATACAGGTCTTGCCCCGCGCCAGTCTTGAAAGAAGTGTATCCCACCTCGCCCGCGTCCCAATGATAACCATGTATCACCTTCCCGCCGACCACGATTCCGGCTCCAACACCCGTGCCTACATTAATATATACGAAGTCGCTCGACACGCGCCCGCATCCCCAGCGTTGTTCCGCGAGAGTGGCGCTTTTCACGTCGTTGTCTATGAAGCATGGCAAGCCAAAACGCTCCCCAAGCATTTTGCCCAATGGGATGGGCGACGTGCGCTCGGGGTCTATTTGCAGCCACACGCCTTGGTCAGCGTCCACGCGCCCGGGCATGCCCACACCTATGGCCACGGCATTGCGGTGACCATCATCGCTCGCCACGAAGTCGTCGAGCGACGAAATCATAAGGCTCGTGGCATTTTCCTGATTGCTTAGGTCAGAGGTATAACGTTTTTCCCGGAGAATCTTGCCATCACTCCTCACCTCGCCAATGAGCAGTTTGGTGCCCCCGAGGTCTAATCCCAAGTAGGTCTTGTCTTTCATATCATGATTGTTGTTTTTGATTCGTGCCAGTTTCTGTTCTCACTGCAATATTAGCTCATTTCTGGTGATATGAGGTTGAAAATAATACGAAAAAGGTGGTGTGAACAGTCGTTTACCCCTTTCAAGTCAATTATCCAACATTGTTTCACGTATTCCTGCATAATTTTGTGGCACAAATAGTTAATCTAAAAACTTAATTTTAAAATCAATGCTATGAGAAATAAGGCTTTGTGTAAATGGGGAGTGGCATGTTGCGTGATGCTTGCGCCTTTCGCTGGCGTGCGAGCTCAAGGTCAAACGACCCAAGTGCATGGAATCGTCTCCGATCAAAGTGGGGAGACATTGCCTGGCGCAACGGTAATATTGAAAGGAAGCTCGAAAAACGGTACTGTTACAGATTTGAATGGTAATTTCACGTTAAACGCTAAAGTGGGCGACGTGCTTGTTGTCACCTTTGTTGGTTATGATTCTCGTGAAGTGAAAGTTACTTCAGGCGATAAGTCTTTGAGAGTCATATTGTCTGACAATGCCAAGTCTCTCGACCAAGTTGTTGTCGTTGGTTATGGAGTGCAAAAGAAGAGTGTCATGTCGTCGGCTGTCAGCAAGTTGACAGGCGAACAGCTTGACTTGGGAAACCCAACGAGCATGTCTAATGCATTGAAAGGAAAGGTCACGGGTGTGATGATTACTTCAAATTCCGGCCAGCCTGGGGCAGGATCTAAAATCCGTATTCGAGGCGTTGGTACTGTAAATAACTCAGAGCCTTTGTATATTGTGGACGGATTGCCCTCGGAGAATGGGATAGACAACCTTAATCCTTCAGACATTGAGAGCGTGGAAGTGTTGAAAGACGCGGCAAGCGCCGCCATTTATGGTGCCCGCGGAGCCAATGGCGTGGTGTTGGTAACAACAAAGAAGGGAAGCAAAGGTAAGGTACAGGTCAACTATGAGTTTACGTTTGGTATTCAGAATCCTGACAAGAAACTGGATTTGCTGAAAAGCGATGACTACCAAATGCTGATCAATGAGATGGCTACCAATTCGGGCAAGGCGCCATATTTTTCAACGAAGTCGAATGTGGATACCGACTGGCAAGAAGTGGTCAGGAATAAGAATGCGCCTATCGTGAACCACAAGTTCAATGTCAGTGGAGGAACCGATAAATCCAACTTCTATGTATCAGCAGGTTATCTCAGCCAGCAAGGAATTTTCGGCAAAGGCTACAGTGATTACTCACGACTGAACTTCAGGCTCAATTATAACACGACATTGCTTGACACAAACACGAGAGTATGGCTCAATAAAGTGAGACTCGGAGCCATTGTCTCTTTTTCAAGGGCTACCACAAAAGGCACGAGCATAGGAAACAGCGAGGTTGGTGGACTGATGGCATCCATAGACATGCTTCCTCCGACAGAGTCGGTTTATCAGACCGACGAGGATAAGCTAAAGCAATATGCCAGTACATATCCGAACCATGTGTTGGCACCAGACGGACGTGCGTACAATATAATAGAGATGAGGGAAATCGTGAATCCTTTGGCTGACTTGCAGGTCAACCACAATCAGCGCACCATACCCATTAGCCACACTTACAATTTCAATTTTGAAGTGGAGTTGTTGAAAGGGTTAAAGTATCGCGGCACTTTTGGCCTGGACTATTATAATACTACGACGCGAGGCGTCGTTCCTGTGTACGAATTGAACGCTACAAGCAAGAACTCCACGTCAAAAGTGCAAAACGACAAGTCGGACGCTGAATTTTGGCAGCAGGAGAACGTGTTGTCGTATAACAACTCGTTTGGCAAGCACAATTTATGTGTGCTGCTTGGCATGAGTCTTTCCTCGCGGCATTCGGAGTATCTTGGAGGAGCAGATTTTGACCTTTTGTCAACCGACATCAACAAGGCTTACATTGGCACGGCGACAGCACCTGAAGAGCAATCGCAAATATGGGGTGGCGCAAGTGACCACAAACTCGCAAGTTTGTTCGCGAGGGTGAACTATAATTACGACGAGCGATACTTGCTGGAGGCTGTCGTGAGAAGGGACGGTAGCTCCAATTTCAGCACGGAGCACCAATACGCGACATTCCCTTCGGTTTCCTTTGGATGGGTGTTCACTCGTGAGAAGTTTTTGGGGAAATTGCCCAAATGGTTCGATTATGGAAAAGTCAGGCTCAGTTGGGGACAGAATGGCAATGAAAACATAGGTGCATTCCAATACACGACGATGATGTCACAAGGCAAGAACGCCGTCTTTGGTGGAAAGGTTTACACGGGTATGTTGCCTGCGGGTTATTCCAACAAAGACTTGAAATGGGAAACGTCAGAGCAAACCGATTTGGGACTTGACTTGCGTTTCTTGAGCGGGGCGCTCACTTTCTCTGCCGATTATTATGTTAAGAAGACGAAGAACATGCTGTTGTCCATGCCAATACCATTGTACACGAGCTATTCTACAATGACGGTCAACGCTGGGTCTGTCAAGAATTCGGGAGTTGAGATGGAACTGTCTTATAGGAAAAGAATCAGCGACCTTAGCCTTGCCTTTACTGCCAACGCCTCTTATCTCAAGAACGAGGTGACCGACCAAGGTAATGACCGCATGGGAATAGACGGCATCACGGGTGGCATGGGCGGACAAGTCACTTATAGCGAGAATGGTCATCCTTATGGATTCTTCTATGGATACAAGACGGAAGGTGTCTTCCAGAACGAACAAGACATCGCAAACCATGCAAAGCAAGATGGCGCGAAGCCTGGCGACCTTAAATTCAAAGACCTTGACGGCGATAAGGTCATAACGGCAAACGACCGTTGCCAGATTGGAAATCCAATACCCGACTGGACCTACGGCTTTAATGTTAATAGCGAATGGCGTGGAATAGACTTTACGGCCTTCTTCCAGGGCACGATAGGGAACGATATTTATAAATTATACCGTCGCTCCAATGTCGCGTTGGGAAATTTCGAGAGCTTTTGGCTTGGCCGCTGGCATGGTGAGGGAACGAGCAACACTGTGCCTCGCATTGTAGAGGGAGACAACAACAACTACCAAATATCTGACTTCTTTGTCAAAGATGGGTCTTATCTAAGATTGAAAGTAGCGCAGCTTGGCTACACGTTGCCAAGGTCGTTGACCTCGAAGTGGGGCATCCAGAGGCTGAGGCTTTTCATTCAGGGCGAGAACCTGTTTACTATAACAGGCTATGATGGTTATGATCCAGAGGTCGGAACGCGTAACGGCCTCGACTCAGGTACATACCCACAAAGCCGTACTTTCACTTTTGGAGCTTCGATAACATTGTAACTTATTAATATTTGGAAAATCATGAACAAGATAAAGATTGTTTTTACGGTTGTGTCATCTTTTGTGCTGGCAAGTTTGGCTGGTTCGTGTGGCGACTTCCTTGAGACTGAGCCAAGAACGCAAATCTCTGAATCTGAGTTTTATAAGACAGAGGATGACATGAACAAGGCCTTGTATGCCGTGATGGATGAGGTGCAAACGCGCCTTATGGAGGTCTGGGCATACTCTTCCTTGCTTTCAGATGAGTCTGAGACTGGAGGAGGCATTGGAGAAGGATCTTACAAGACGAAATGGGATAATTTCTCATACACGCCATCGACATGCTTCGGAGCTTGGGGCTATGGCTCTTGGTGGAACGAATGGGACTTTGGGCTTTACAATGGCGTAGTTGCAGCAAACCAGCTCATTGACCATATGCAAGGTGCGAGAGTGGATAAGGATTACGCCAACAAGACACTGGCTGAGGCTCGCTTCTATCGTGCGTTATTTTACAATTACCTTTGGATGGGGTATGAAGAAATACCATTGATTACCAAGACTATGACACCTGACGAGATGTACAATGTGCATAAGGGTACACGCCAAGAGGTCTACGATTTCATGTTGAGCGATCTTGCGGAT
>DJQL01000074.1:0-20685 GCA_002437565.1 Prevotella sp. UBA6387 | reverse complement strand
ACTACAGTCTCTTGCCTAACTACAAGGATTTATGGTGGAAGTCTGGGGAATGGGGCTCGGAGTCTATTTATGACGTGGCCTTTGCGGGAAACAACACCGGTGAGGGAAACCCGATATGCAGGTCTGTTGGCGGAAGAAACATAGTTGACCCCAGAAGCGCGGACCAGGGAGGGCTCTGCGAAGGTTATGGTCAGAACACCATGAACAGTCACGTGTATAACCTTTTTGCCGACGGTGACACAAGAAGGGAGGGCACTGTCATCCTTTGGGACGACGAGGCAAAAAAGGTAGAGTCTCTCGCGAAAGACGGCAAGCTGGATGCCGGCAGCAAATTTCAAATCAGTAACGCGCAAGAGGCATGGGAAGGAATGGGACATTACAAATATCAACCGCGAAAGGAAAGTGCTTCAGACGTGAACCCTTTGTACAACTACTCTGCTTCTTTCCGTTTTTACAGGTATGCCGACGTGCTCTTGCTTGCTACCGAACTATACGAGCGCATAAACGGCACGGTAAACGCGGAAGCACAAGGATGGTTTGACCAAGTTCGTGACCGTGCGTTCCAAGACAAGAACCACAGGATAAACCTTGCGGCTCTTGGCAAACAAGAAGCCCTCGACAAGATTTTTGAAGAGCGTGGCTTTGAGTTTATAGATGAAATGCAGAGATGGTTTGACATTCTCAGATTCGACAAGGGCACGGAAATACTCGGTAGCAAGGGTTGGACAGAGAAGTATAGGTATTTTCCGATTGACCAAAGCGAGATAGATCGCTCGCATGGAAACCTTACGCAAAATCCAGGATGGACGAAGTAGAGGTTTAGTGAATTTGATTAACTTTGTAAGATAATATATATGAAAACAATACGCAAGTTTATTTTGTCGGTCTTGACATTGCTTGTCCCGACTATTTCTCTCCTCGCCCAGTCTTCTTACCCTGCCAACTATGCCAAGGCACCGCGTTTCCGCGCGCTGTTGGTATGGGACCCGTTTGCCGAGGAGGCGCACGTGCAGTTCGACAAGGAAGCCCTCACGTTCTTCAACAAGCTGTCCTATGGTGAAGGGTTCTTGTATGAGACCACTACAGATTTCCATCGCTACATCAACTACTTGTCGCAATACGACATCGTGGTGTGGCTCAACTTCTCGCCCACGAGACAGGACGACCGTGAGGCGTTCCAGAAGTATATGGAAAACGGTGGCGGATGGATGGGCTTCCATGCCTCAGCCTACAACGACGCCAACACCAAGTGGCCGTGGTACAACGAGTTCTTGGGGTGCGGCACTTTCCTGTGCAACAACTGGCCACCGCAGTGCGCCTTGATGGACGTGGACACAAATGACCATCCCGTGACGAAGAACCTGCCCAAGAGCTATGTGGGTCCCGCGTCGGAGTTCTATCAGTGGAGCGTGTCTCCAAGAAAAAACAAGAACGTCACAGTCCTGCAGACCATATCGCCCAAGAATTATCCTTTTGGCATAAAGGATGTCGTGAAGAGCGGCGATTTCCCCGTGGTGTGGACCAACAACAAGTATCGCATGATATATCTCAACATGGGTCATGGCGACGAGTGCTTCTCCGATGCCGCGCAGAAGTTGCTCTTCACCAATGCCTTCCGCTGGGTGGTCAGCAAGTCGCCCAAGGGCGACCCGTTTGAGAAATAATGGGGTGGGCGAGAGGGTATAATTACCCTCTCATGCCCCTTGCTTTCCACACCGTCTCCTTGGCGGCGTTTATCTCCTGGAATTTCTTTTCGGCTGCCTTTCGTACCTCCTCGCCAAGCGACGCCACGCGGTCGGGGTGGTTCTTTAGTGCCAATCGGCGATAAGCCGCTTTCAGCTCCTCGTCGGTTGCCGTAGGCTCCACGCCAAGCACCTTGTATGCAGCGTCGAGCGACGATGATGCATCTTGGAGGTTGAGCATGCTGTCGAGGTCTTGCCCATCCACGCCGAGCTGGGCGGCGCACTCGCGCAGTGCGGTGACCTCCTCGCTTGATAACACGCCGTCGGCTTGGGCTATGAGCACGAGAAAATGGACAAGCTCAAGGCGTTGCTCGTAGGCCATGTATTGGCGGAGCTGCTGGCAAGAGCTGAATACAGCCGAACGGAACTCTGCCATGCCGAGGCGTTTCTGCTGGTCGAAGAGCTTTCGCATTATCTGCACGCCCTCCACGACGGCTTGCTCGCCAAAGGTCTCGCGGAGAAACGCTCGCACCACGTTCATCTCAGAGTGCATCACCTTGCCGTCGGCCCTGACGATATACGACGCCAAGACGAGCAGCGAGAAGCGGAATGTGTTGCGCTGTCCCTCGTAGTATTGTTGTTGGTTCTGCTCGCTGTCGTTGCCGACAATAGTCTCTGCTTTTTTGTTAGCGTCGAAGAGTGAACCCAGCACGAAGCCGGCAATGGCTCCCAAAGGGCCGCCTGCCATGAGGCCGAGGAAGCCTCCTATCCATTTTCCCATTGACATATTGTCTTATTTGTGTGTTTTACCTGCAAAATTAATAAAAAACAATTACCAAGTGACGAAAATAGGGGGATTTTCAGTAACTTTGCCAAAAATTATAGGTTATAAAATTTATCACATTAAAATAATAATTGCATTATGAGCTATGCATTAGCGTTTATAGCATTCATCGTCGTGGCCTGCCTATTGTGGTTCATTGGCGAAATGCGCTACAAGAACTTCAACTATGTTGAGGATGTCCCCCACCATGCTGACCCCACGGCCCATCACGATGGCCCATACGTGGAAAAGAGCGTGCGCGACATCATGAAAGAAAACTCGACCAATGGTTACAGTGCCATCTAAATGTGCACGATGACCATCGTTGACATTCCGTGTCAATGGCAGAAAGGCGAGCCCGACTCTTGTCGGGCTCGCCTTTCTGCGTGTATGCTCGACACGAGCATTGTCTAATGGGTGTAAAGTAGATAAATGCTTTTGTCAGTAACATTTACCTACTATCCAATTTTTAACAAAACATAAAATCTTTGTGGTCAGTATGTAGTTTGTCTATTATTAAGTATCTTTGCAAAGTAATTATATCAGTTTCTTAATGGTAACTGTCAAAAACGCTTTATGAGAAAACTTTCAAGATTCGTGCGTTGGTCATTGCGCAAGATGAGAGCATTTTGGCCTTGGTACAAGAGTTTGTATAAAGGTAAGGCTTGGTACACGAAAACGCTTGTCGCATTTGCGTCGCTCATTGCCTTTATCTTCATTTACCTTGGTGCCGTTGACATCAATTTCCTTTGGTTGTTTGGCAAGAGCCCAGGCTATTTCTCAGGCATCCTTAATCCGCCATCCAACCAAGCCTCTGAGATTTACAGTGCGGACGGCAAGTTGATTGGCAAGTTTTTCAATGAGAACCGCACGCCCGTGAAGTATGACCAAATTAACCCTGCGTTTTTTAAGGCCTTGATTGACACGGAGGATGAGCGCTTCTACAGTCGCCCACGTGGAATGGCCGTTGATGTCGTTGGTCTTTTCGCGGCAGTCAAAGACGCGGTCTTGCGTCACGATGGGCGAGGCGCTTCGACAATTTCGCAGCAGTTGGCGAAAAACATGTTTCGTGTGCGCTCGCAATATTCCACGGGGCTTCTTGGCAAGATTCCAGGCTTGAAGATTCTTATAGTGAAGAGCAAGGAATGGATTATAGCCACCAAGCTTGAAACGGTTTACAATAAGCGTGACATAATCACTATGTATACCAATACCGTGGATTTCGGTAATAACTCTTATGGCATAAAGACGGCTTCGCGTACCTATTTCGGTACGACCCCCGACAGTCTCTCAACGCAAGACTGCGCAGTGTTGGTGGGAATGCTGAAGGCCACTTCAATGTATAATCCAAAGACAAATCCTGAGAACAGCAAGAGACGCCGCAATGTGGTTTTGTCCAACATGTACCGTCACGGCGACTTGAACAGGGAAGAATGCGATTCGCTTCAGCGCCTTCCTATTGTGCTGCACTTTAAGGTTGAGGAGAATTATGATGGTCAGGCATTGTATTTCCGTGAATATGTTGCCGATTATTTCAGGCAAAATTTCCGTGATGACGATGGGGATCCTAAATACGATTTATATAGTGATGGACTGAAGATTTACACGACGCTTGACTCACGAATGCAGAAATATGCTGAAAAGGCTGTGCATCAGCAGATGAAACAGGTTCAGCAAAACTTCAATAACCACTGGGGCATATATCGCAACCAATCGAAAAACTGGTTGAGGCAAGCTCCATGGCGTGACGAGAATGGCAATGAGATACCGGGATTTATCGATCAGATAGCCCAGAGACAACCTTTCTACAAGGCACTTCTTAACCGCTACCCCAACCAGCCAGACTCGGTAAACTATTATTATCGCAACTGGGTGCACCCTGTCAAGCTCTTCGACTACGACAAAGGCACGATAGTGAAAGACATGACCTCCGAGGATTCCATCAAGTATATGGTGACTTTCATGCATTGCGCTATGCTTGCTATGGAACCCCAGACCGGTGCCGTGAAGGCATGGGTTGGAGACATAGATTTCAAGTCATGGAAATACGACAAGGTGACGGCAGAGCGCCAGCCTGGCTCAACATTCAAGCTTTTTGTTTATACGGAGGCTATGAACCAAGGACTTACTCCTTGTGACAAACGTCGAGACGAGTACATCTCTATGGACGTGTATGACAAGATTAAGAAGAA
This sequence comes from Prevotella sp. UBA6387, assembly GCA_002437565.1. Lineage (GTDB taxonomy): Bacteria > Bacteroidota > Bacteroidia > Bacteroidales > Bacteroidaceae > Prevotella. Next base: position 15,988 of record DJQL01000074.1, on the reverse strand, counting down.
AGTGGTCACTTGGACTCCTACTAATGCCAATGGCTCTTTCTCTGGTGACTCAATACCATTGAAGAGTGCTTTCGCAAAGAGTATAAACTCGGTTGCCGTTCGTCTTGGACAGGAAATGGGCATAAACCGCATTATAGCCACGGCGGAGAAGATGGGCATCAAGAGCCCACTTGACGATACTCCTTCGTTGGCTCTTGGATCCAGCGATGTGCAGTTGCTTGAGCTTACCGATGCTTATTGCACAGTTGCCAACAATGGTATGCATCACGATCCTGTAATCATCACTAAAATTGTTGACAAGGACGGTAAGACAGTATTTGAGAACAACACGGAAGCGGAACAAGTGATTCCATACAAGAGCGCGTTCCTTATGCAACAGTTGCTTATGGGAGGCACCCATGATCCAGGCGGAACAAGTCAGAGCCTGTTGTCCGCGGAGTATGCTGGTGGAGCAAGGGATACTGACTTTGGTGGAAAGACAGGAACGTCTAACAATCATTCTGACGCTTGGTTTGAGGGAGTGAGCCCCAATCTTGTAGTTGGCGCATGGGTAGGTGGCGAATACCGTAGCATACACTTCCGCACAGGCGCGCTGGGGCAAGGTTCGCGAACCGCGTTGCCAATCGTGGGCTTGTTCTATCACTATGTCATGAATGACCCTGAATTCCAAAAATATCATGGTAGGTTCAAGAAGCCGACTGCCGATGACGGAATCACGTCTGACATGTATGTCTGCCAGAGCTATGTGCCAAAGGTGAAACGCGACACGACGAGAGTGGATAGCTCTCGTGTTATAAGCGACCAGGAGGTGATATTGGATGAGAATGGCGAACCCATATCGAACCAGTATTCAGAGGATGATGCCCATACTTCTGAGTCTAAGTCATCTAAAGGTAGCGAATCGCAGAAGTCAAACAAGAAAGACAAGTCGGAGAAAGAGATCAATCTCAATGACTTGTAAGCCTTTTCAAGGGTTCAAGGAAAAGACCTTTCTATAAATAATATTGCAAAAGCCCAAGCCTCGAGAGGAGGCTTGGGCTTTTGCAATGTGTTTTGGCTATGTCCTGAAAAGCACCTTGCGAATGGTCTTTGTTTGATTTTAAAGTTCTTTCAGCTGTTTAATCACCTCTTCTGGATTGGGATTTCTGAACACGTAGTTGCCACTGACGAGGGCGTTGGCTCCTGCCTTGACCAATCGAGGTGCGGTCTCGCTGTTTACTCCTCCATCGACCTCGATGATGGCTTTAGACTGGCTTTGCTCGATGAGCCTTGCGAGGCGATGCACCTTGTTGATAGTGTTCTCTATGAACTTCTGTCCGCCGAATCCTGGGTTCACGCTCATGATCAGAACCATGTCAACGTCGTCGATGATATCCTCAAGCACGCTTACTGGTGTTGCAGGATTCAGTGCCACGCCAGCTTTCATGCCAGCCTCATGAATTTGATTGACAACACGATTTAGGTGCAATACGGCCTCTTGGTGTACAGTCATTATCGACACGCCAGCCTTTGCAGCCACGTCTATGTACCTTTCTGGTTTCACTATCATGAAGTGGGCGTCGAGCGGTTTCTCGCATATGCCTTTTAACGCTTGGATGACAGGGAACCCGAAAGATATATTTGGTACGAACACTCCGTCCATCACGTCACAGTGAAGCCAGTCGGCCTCGCTGCGGTTTATCATTCCTATGGCTGTTTTCAAGTCACTGAAATCAGCGGACAGTAAAGAAGGGGAAATTATGGTCTTTGATTTTTCCATGTCTTTCAAGATAGGGTGAGGTTACGTATGTACAACCCATTGCTCACTTGTTTTTGAGTGGCATTGTATTGACGCGCGAATTCGCGTATGACATACAAAGACAATTCTGAGGGTTGCTCGTCTTGGAGTAAACGTTTTATCATGGGCTGTTGTTTTTTTGTGTTGTATATCTTAATAACGCCATTCTTGATACAATATTACAAATTTGTAAATAAAAAATCCCCGGCAACAGGAATTTGCTGGGGAAAAGTTATGCTTGCTTTTAAGAAAAGTTCTATTTGGTGCCTGTTTTTATTGGTGTCTGTTTAGTCGTGTGTTAGACTTTTGCCTCTACTTTTTTAGCAGCTTCTTCTTTTGCTTCGCCTTTTTGGGTTCTGCTTGTCTTGACGGTTCTGTTGGCAGTTTGGCTCTTCGCTATTTCCTTGGTCTCGTATTTCTTGCGGAGTTTTGTCACCGTAGCCTCTGATTTCTCAAGCCTGGCTTGCAGTCTTTCTATCTCCTTGTCTTTCATTTCAATCTCGTCACCTTCATTCTTTATAGTAGTCAGGAGCGAGTTGAGCTGGTCGTTGTCGATGTCTGAAGGATAAAGCGCGTTTACCCTGTTGATGAAGTCGCCAAGGATGTTCATGTAGTTGGTGAAAGCGTCGAAGGGACTGCTGTAGATGCCCCTGTCTATTCCCACTTGCGAAGGTTTCGTCGACATGAACCTGAAGTTGTTGCTTGCTTGCAGGTAGTTGTAGTCTTGGTTGATCATTGGGTCATTGGCTATTCTCACCCTGTCGGCTATGCCATAGAGCTTGTTGAAAGCCTCCCTTTGCATGTCGTTGCCGAGCCAGCTGCTCACGTCGCGCTCCTCGTCAACCCATGACAGGGTGTCGGGTACGTTGAGCTCGCCCACGCTGTTGAAGTTGTCGCACACTTCCGATGGCGTGGAGAATGTTATGTCTTGCTGCTTTGCGAATCGTGGCAGCGCGCGCATGAACTCAAGGATGTTGGAAGACAGCGGCTGTGCGATTCCCAGGGCCGACAATTCCATGAATATGTTTACGACCTTCTCCGGCTCTGGCAGTTGCGCTATCTTTGATATGTACTGGTCTGCGAAGAGAGGGTAACCTTCCCAATTCTTGTTGTTGAAGCGCAGGCTTATGTCATCGCTCAGGTTGATGTCGCGAAGCAGCAACTTCAATTTAGGCGCGAGCGCGCAGTTGTAGACATAGTGTGGCGACTTCCATCCCAGCACGTGCTTTGCTCCCTCTGTCAGCATGCCCTTGAAGCCCATCTCGCTGGCTTGCAGGCCGATGTCATCGCTATAGATGAGCGAAGAGTTGCGCAGCACCGTTGGGCGCTGACCAAAGTATTCAACCATCTTGTCGCATTGGTTCTTCACGTTCAAGGCGAACATGGAGCTGTCTTTCAGTGCCGACAAGCCGTGTGCGTAAGGCTCGGCGAGAAATTCCACGCATTCTGTCTTGTTGAGCTCAACCAGCTTGTCGAGAACCTCAGGGGCATATTGCTCCAGTTGCTCCATGCCAACGCCCGAGAGGGAGAATGCCACGCGGAAATATTTCCCGTTCTCCTTTATCATCTCGCCGATGGTGTTGAGCGCGGGTATGTATGAGCGCTCGGCTATGTCCCTTATGGTGCGCTCGTTCTCGTAATCGTCGTAATAGTAGTGGTCGGTGCCTATGTCGAAGAAGCGGTACCGTTTCAAGTGCACAATCTGGTGTATCTCGAAGTATAAACAAATTGTTTTCATGGTAGTTTATGGTTTTTCTTTTCGTTTTTTTCAGTTATTACTCTCGGCTCAAGCCCAATGGAGGGTTCTCATGTATAGCTCCCTTATCCATCGTCCCACTTTCTCCCAAGTGATCTGCGCCACTTCCTCCTGTCCTTTCTGCTGCAGGTAGTTGAACAGTCCTTCGTTGTGGCAAATGCTGTAGATGGCATCCGCCATGGCGTTTATGTCCCAGTAGTCTATCTTGATACAGTTTGTCAGGATCTCCCCACAACCGCTTGTCTTTGAGATGATGGTCGGCGTGCCACACTGCATGGCCTCAAGTGGCGATATGCCGAACGGCTCACTCACGGATGGCATGACGTACACGTCGGAGTCTTTGAGGCATTCGTAAACTTGCTTGCCCCTCATGAATCCAGGGAAGTGGAACCTGTCGGCAATGCCACGCTCCGCCGCGAGGCAGATCATGGCATCCATCATGTCGCCCGATCCTGCCATGCAGAAGCGTATGTTGTTGGTTCTGTGCAACACCATGTTGGCTGCCTCGACGAAATATTCAGGGCCTTTCTGCATGGTTATGCGCCCGAGAAACGTGACGATCTTCTCCTTGCCCTTGTGGCTGGGTCGGGGAATGGCTTGGTTCTCAGGACTTAATGGGTACACGGCATTGTGCACGGTGAACACCTTCCTTGGGTCTTGGTGATAATGGTTTATCACGGTTTGCCTCGTGAGTTCCGACACGCACATTATGCAGTCGGCGTGATCCATGCCATCTTTCTCTATGCCGTACACGGTAGGGTTGACGTGTCCGCGCGAGCGGTCCCAGTCGGTGGCGTGGACGTGTATGCACAATGGCTTTCCGCTAATCTGCTTGGCGAAGATGCCGGCGGGGTAGGTGAGCCAGTCGTGAGCGTGTATGATGTCAAACGTCTCAGCGCGCGCCACCTGTCCGGCTATGATGCTGTAGTTGTTTATCTCCTCGTTCAGGTTGCCGGGATAGCCACCGGCAAACTCCATGCACCCCAGGTCGTTGACGTGCATATAGTTGAAGTCGGCATAGATGTGGTCGCGGAAGTGGTAGTACTCATCAGGGTTCATCAAGTTGCCGATGCGTTGTCTCACGTAGTCGCGGTCAACGTCCTTATACACAATTGGCACGCAGTTCATGGCCACGATATGCGCGTACGTATGGTCTTCGTCACCAAAGGGGCGTGGCAGGCAGAGCGTTATCTCCACGTCGCCTTGTGCGTGCAATCCCTCCGAGATACCGAAATTGGCGGTGGCAAGTCCACCGAACACATGAGGGGGATACTCCCATCCAAACATTAAAACTTTCATATATCGACCCTCCTATTTCTTTTCATTGATGTTCTCAAGTAGTTCTGTCGTGCGCAATATTCCGGCGACATTGGCCGCGAACGATATGGCGCCTCTCCCCCTGAATGGTGGATTGCCGTCGAAGAGCTCTGGCAGCGTGCCCACGCAGTGGTTGAACATCTCGTCCTCGAATCCCACCATCTGCCGGCGTATGAAGCTCAGGCGCGAGCGCTTGAAGAGCTTCAGGCAGGCGCTGAGGTAGAATCCCTCAAGCCAAGGCCACGCTGTCCCTTGGTGATAAGCGTAGTCGCGTTGTGTCTGCGCTCCCACATACATCGGGTTGTATCCCGCGCTCTTTGGCGACAGCGAGCGCAGGCCCTTGGGCGTGAGCAGCTCGCGGGTGCAATAGTCGAAGACAGACTTCTGCTGTTGTGGAGACAGCGGCGAGTTGTCGAGAGCCACGGCGAAAATCATGTTCGGACGTACGCTCCAGTCGGGCTTGTCGCCATCAACGAAGTCGTACAGGTAGCCATATTCGTTCACGAATGTGTCCACGAACGATGCCTTGCAACGCTCGGCGAGCTCGTGAAGCTTCCTGGCGGAGTCATTGTCGTCCAGTTCCTTGGCAATGTCTTCCGCGAACACGAGGTTGTTGTACCACAAGGCGTTGAACTCTACGACGTATCCTGTGCGTGGCACCACTGGCATGCCGTTGACCGATGAGTTCATCCACGTCATAGCCTTCTTCTTGCCGTCCGTCCTGAGCAACCCGTTGGTGTCGAGCGCGAGGTAAGGGTGCTTGTTGCTTGCGATGAATCGTATGATGTCTTGAACGAGCTTCCCGTATCGCTTGGCGCAAAGTGCCAGGCCCAGCTTGTTGGAATATTGCTGCGCGGCCCTGATGGCCCACAATGGCACGTCGGGTTGGTCTACCTCCGTTATTAGCCCCGTCTGCTTCTTTCCTTCCATGAACTGGTACAGCTGTTTCGTGGCCGTGTCCATGGCATCCTCGAAATAGTCTACTTCGTCTATCGACAGTGCCAGCCCTGGAAGGGATATGAACGTGTCTCTGGCGCGGCATTCAAACCACGGATAGCCAGCGAGTATGTAGCGTTTGCCATCCTTGTCGTGAACGTGGAATTGGTGTGCCGCGTTTATGAGGCAGTGTATGAAGTTGTCGCGCGGCGTGCGTTCGTCGGCCTCCTTCTCAAACAGGGCCTTCAGTCCTCTTGGCTTCGATTCTGATGTCGATGCCGCGAAGACGATGCTTTCGCCTTTCTTGATGGGTATCGAGAAATAGCCCGGCACATACAAGTCTTCGGTCGATGAATAGCCGCGTTCTCGCTCTTTCGGGTATTCAAGGTCTCGATACCAGTTGGGGTCGAACACGAATGTCGGCTTCTTCGAGAACTGCATGTACAGGTACGGGTATCCGTCATACATCTTCGTGCGTATGCCGTTGCTCACCTCCTCGTATTGGCGGCTCGCCCTTGAGTTCTCGTGCGTGAACTGCCTCACGCTGCGGAAGGCGAGGAATGGTTGAAACTGCAATGTTGTCTCAGAGTGTGCGTCTACGAGGGTATAGCGTATGAGCACGCGATCTTCGTAGTGCTGGAACACGACCTCTTTTTTCAGTATCACGCCACCCACCCTGTAAACCGTGGTCGGAATCCTGTCGCAGTCGAAATCGAAGATGTATTTGTGGCCGTTTGGACTGAACGTGCCGCTGTGGTACTTGTGTATGCCGAGGTTGAACGCGGCGCCGTGTTGTATGACCGAGCAGTCGAGTGATGACAGAAGCACATGATTGTCTTGGTCAAGCTCTGGGACTGGCACGACCAATAAGCCATGATACTTTCTCGTGTTGCAGTCTACGACCGTGGAGCAGGAGTAAGCACCTGACCGGTTAGTTCTCAGAATCTCTTTTTGCAAGGATTCTTGAAGGTTTATCATCTGTGCCCTTTCAAATTTGAGATAACTCATGGTAATAAAGGCATTTTAAGGTTTATATTTCAGATTTAGGAAGAGTGTTTTCTTGTCGCTTCCATTATTGCATTCAAATTTAGTGTTTTTTTCTTAATGTTCAAAAGATTAGTCTGGCAATTTCCGTGTTTTATGTTTTTTTTAATGTTGTGTGCGATTCAATGCTTCATCAGTCGTATGGTTTCCTCCACCTTTTTGTCCATGGGCAGCGACGCGTCTATCCAGTGTATGGTCGCTCCCCGGCGTTCCATGCCCCTGAACCACGTCATTTGTCGTTTGGCGAATTGATGGATGGCTATTTCCAATTGTCGGAACATCTCCTCGCGGCTTAGCTTGCCGATGACGTATTCCGTCACGTATTTGTATTCCAGCCCATAGTATATCAAGTCGTCTGGCTTTACGCCATTGTCGAGTATGCCACGTATCTCTTCCACCATGCCGCCAGCGAGTCGCCTCTTCAGCCTGTCGGTAATCTTCCTGCGTCGAGCGTCGCGGTCTATGTCCACGCCCACTATCACGCTGTCTATCGTTGGGAAGTCCCTGTTGTCGGTGGGATGTTCGAGGTTGTGCGTCTCAATCTCTATGGCGCGTATTGCGCGCTGGCACGAGTCCACGTCCGTGGTGTTGTGCATGTTGCTCCCGGTCTTTGCTTTCAATTCAGCGAGCATGGCGGTGAGCTCCTCCAGGCTTTTCCCTTCGAGGGCTTTCCGCAGCTTCTGGTTTTGCGGCACGGGCGATAGGTGGTAGCCCTTGAGCACGCTCTCGATGTATAGGCCCGTTCCACCGCAGAGTATGGGTTGCGCCCCGCGACACTGTATGTCCTGGTAAGCCTTCAGGAAGTCTTCTTGATATTGGAAGAGGTTGTATTTCGTGCCCGCCTCGCAGATGTCTATGAGATGGTAGGGAATCTTTTTCCCGTTCACCACATAGTCGTCCAGGTCTTTTCCCGTGCCTATGTCCATTCCGCGGTACACCTGTCGCGAGTCTGCGGAGATAATCTCTCCGCCAACTTCGTATGCCACGTGCGCCGCGAGGTCGGTCTTGCCCGAGGCGGTTGGGCCAAGTATGGTCAAAAGTTTTTTCATGTCCGATTGGTCTATATAATATAATGTGTGGCGTTGTTGAATTTCACAAGAATCCAGCAAGCCAATGCAAATTTACTCAAACTTTTCGTAAAAGCGCGCCCCTGACATTCCTAAAATCAAGATGGATATTTTGGCCTTCCGGCTTCACGCTTGAATCGCATCGCGTTCACGCTTGAATCGCATCGCGTTTACGCTTGAATCGTGACGCGTTTACGCTTGAATCGCAACGCGATTCAAGCGTAAAGCCGATGGCGTTTTCAGTGAGGGAAAAGATTTCTTGAAAAAAGTTGTCAAAATATTTGGTGATAACGAAAAGAAGTAGTAATTTTGCACTCGCTTTCGGATAGGAAGCAAATAATCAACATGGTGGATGTAGTTCAGTTGGTTAGAGCGTCAGATTGTGGTTCTGAATGTCGTGGGTTCGAGTCCCACCCTCCACCCGAAAAATCCCTCAGGTCTTTTGACTTGGGGATTTTTGCGTTTTAATGTGCAGCATAAGCCATTGTCTTGCATTGCCTTGCTGGTGTGGAATAACTGTTTTCCCTTGCTGATTTAGGGAAAATCCTACGGTGGTTTATGCTTTTTCCCTCGATTTATTGCCGGAATCATCCTATTTTTGCGTTATCAAAAGTCAAGGAAGCCTTCTCAGGAAGAAACAACGCTAATGACTTATGATGAAAATGAGTATTAACCCATTAAAGCATTACGACTATGAAACGCACATTATTAGCTATCGTGGCAGCATTGTTTATGGCAACCACGACCCATGCACAGAGACTGACAGATGTCATGGCTGAGGCTCGCTTTATAACCGACAAGATGGTAGTGGAGCTTGGGCTCACCAAGGTTCAGCGCGACAAAATCCTGGACCTTAACCTCACTTATCTTGATGGCATCAACAGCTATCGCGACATCGACGCTTGGGGGTGGGGCTATCGCAACCGGCAGATAAAGGCCATGCTGAGTGCCAAGCAATGGAGAAAGTTCAAGAGTCGCCATTACTTCTACCGTCCCATCGGCTGGCGCGACAACGCTTACGTCCACAATATCTACGGCAAGTATCCTCGCAAGGGTCGACCGGCTCCTCCTCCAAGATTCGGCAAAGAGATAGACAAGGCCTTTCGCCCAGGTCGTGACTTTGACAGACAGGACAGGCCAAGGCCCAATCAGTCTTACAAGCCAAAGATAGGCAAGAATGGCAAGATGAATGGCTTCTTAAGGGATGACAAACCTAACAGAAATGAGGGGCGCCCTGATTTCGGCAAGGGCAGGAGGGAGTTCGACAACAACTCTTCCGAGGCCATCAAGATGAGGCGGGAGATGAGAAAAGGAAATCGTTGGGCGAGGTAAGTCGCGAAAGACAAAGCTTGTCTTTCACACGGATCTTAAAGATTTTGAAACTATAAAGTTATAACCACGGCTTGGTATTCACGATACCAAGCCGTGGTTATGCCATATTAGTGTAAAAGCACCATGGTTTTACTGCTAAGGCAATAGTTTGATTTTCGGTGGATCGCTGTAACGCCAGCCACCTTCGCAAGAGTTTTACGAATATAACCATTGATGGTCGTGCCTGCTTGTTGTGCCAGCAAGACATGAGCATTGTCTTGCTGTTGTGGGAAAGTTGGCTTTCCTTGTCGATTTGTTCTCAACTCTTTATTATTCTGAACATTATTTTTCTCTACCGCCATTTGTAATATATATTTAACATATATTTAACACAGATGGTGCGTAAATACATTATATTTATTGTATTTTTGCGGTCGTTAAGAAAGAACCTATAAGATAATGATGAAAATTAACAAGAGAGGACGATCTCCTCAAAAACTGCTATGGTTGCTTTCTGCACTTACCATCTCTACGAGTAGTACGTTCGCAGATACATCTTTGCCAGAACAGAAATTAACCCAACAAGCCACACAGAGTGTCTCACAGTCGGAACACATTGTAAAGGGTTTCGTATGCGATGAGAATGGAGAACCGCTCATCGGTGCCATAATTCAAGTGGAAGGCACGGACCTGAAAACCGTAACGGACAACGACGGTTTATTCTCCATCAACGTACCAAATGACAAAGTACATGTATCTGCATCGTATGTGGGATACATGAAGAAAACCATCCTGCTCAACGCCAAGAAATTCCTTTCATTCAACATGATTCCTAACGCGAAGAACCTCGACGAGGTGGTCGTGGTAGGATTCGGCAAACAGAAGAAAGAGTCGTTGGTGGGAGCCGTGCAGTCGGTGAAGCCAGAGGATTTGAGCATCACTTCCAGCAGTTTGACAACCTCTTTTGCTGGTAAGATTCCTGGACTCATCGCTTATCAGCCCAAAGGTGAACCAGGATACGACAACGCCCAGTTCTTCATACGAGGCATCTCCACGTTCGGTTCCAATACCGCACCGTTGATCCTCCTGGATGGCGTGGAGATCAACTCGGAGATGCTGAACAACATTCCGCCAGAGTCTATCGAGTCGTTCTCTGTGTTGAAAGACGCCACAGCCACTTCTCTTTACGGTTCTCGTGGTGCCAACGGTGTCATCTTGATTAACACCAAGACAGGCAGACTTTCCGAGAAGATGCAGGTGAACATACGCTTCGACAATACCATCTCCATGCCTACCTTCATCCAGAAAATGGCGGATGGACCTACCTATATGCAGATGTACAACGAGGCTTCCCGCAACGATGCCATGCTGGCTGGAACCCTCGACCAATATACAGCTCCGTTCAGCAACGAGCAGATAGATAACACGCGCAATGGCGTAAATCCATACGTTTATCCAAACAACAACTGGTACAAGCTGCTGTTTAAGGACTTGGCCATGAACCAAAACCTCAACGTGTCGGTGAAGGGTGGTACGAAGCTCCTGGAGTATTTCATGAACGCTGGCATCTTCCTCGAAAACGGTATCACACGCAGTCCGAAAGAGGCGGTTCTCGACGTCGGGCTGAACAGCAAGAAATACCTCTTCCAGAGCAATGTCGTCGCACATCTCACGCCTACCACGAAGATGGGACTGAACATGAACGCGCAGATCACGCAATATCACTCGCCATGGGCGGCTTCCGACGATAGCAGGGGTGAATATTCGCTGCAGGATTTCTTCTATGCCAGCATGCGGACAAGTCCTGTCGCATTCCCTGTCACATTGCCGTCACAGACAGGCGACACCTTTGTGCGCTATGGCAACAGCAACAGCCCAGATGTAGGCAATGCCAACGTGAACCCATACGCCAAGATGAGCAGCGGATACACAGAGCGCAGCTATGTGTATATGACCACAGCCTTCTCGCTGGAGCAAGACCTGAAGTTCATCACGCCGGGATTGAAAGCCAGTGCCTTGGCTTCCTTCTATAACTATAGTTTCAGCTGGCAAAACAACTGGATTCAGCCTTACTATTTCCAGGTGATAAATCCTCAGAAAGACGAGAATGGCAAATACACATGGGAAGAGCAGAGCATTGGAACCGATGGCAACACGGCCATTCAGTCCAACGCCGGACAGGATCCGACCAAGCGTGTATGGTCGCTGCAAGGCACCTTGGACTATGCCCGCAGCTTCGGGCTTCACAACGTGGGCGCTACTTTCGTTTACCACATGAAGGAAACCCGTATTGATGTGGGCGGTACCAAAGACCAACAGAAGCTGCTTCCATATCGTGAGCAAGGATTGGCAGGACGCTTGACCTACAATTATGCAGAGCGTTACTTGATGGAGGCCACTTTCGGATACAACGGATCCGAGAACTTCAAGAAGGGCCACCGCTTCGGTTTCTTCCCTGCCATTGCCTTGGGGTGGACTGTCTCCAACGAGAAGTTCTTCGCTCCTATCAAGCATGTAGTGACCAACCTGAAGTTGAGAGGAACATACGGTTTGGTAGGTAATGACGCATTGAGCAAGCGCTTCCCTTATATCACGACTATCAATTTGGGACAAGCCGTCAACTGGTGGCAAACGAGCGGTAGTTATGGCAAATTCAACGGCCCGACAATCAATACCATGGGAAATGAGGATGCCACCTGGGAGAAATCAAAGAAGCTGAACATCGGTGTGGACCTGGGCCTGTTCCATGACCTCAGCTTGAGCGTGGACTTCTTCAAGGAGAAGCGTACTGGTATCTTCATGCAGCGAAACACCATTCCTTCTTATATTGGTGTCTCTTCACAATCTCCTTATGGCAACATTGGTGCCGTGGACAACGGAGGCGTGGACTTAGGCTTGTCTTACAACAAGGCGTTCAATAAGGATTTGATATTGACATTGAACGGAAGCTTCACGTATGCACATAATGAAATCAAGGACATAGACGAGCCGGAGAACATACTTTCCACATACTCACAAATTGGACACCCCATCAACAGTATCCGTGGCTATATAGCCGAGGGCATATTCACCTCACAGGAGGAAGTGGACAAGGCACCAAAGCAAACCCTGGGCACTTACGGTGTAGGCAGCGTGCGCTACAAGGACTTGAACGGGGACAACCAAATAGATGGCAACGACATCACCACCATCGGGAATCCTGAGATTCCTGAGATCGTATATGGCTTTGGAGGTACCTTGAAGTACAAGAAATGGGATCTTAACCTCTTCTTCCAAGGAAGTGCCAAGGTAAGCCTGATGATGAAAAACATGCACCCGTTCGCCGATAATACACACAAGGGATATAACATAGCGCAGTACATCGTGGACAACCATTTCTCCATGGACAACCCAGACGCCAACGCGAAGTATCCTCGCCTGTCTATTAATCCGCAGACTAATGACACACAGGTCAGTACGCTCTATTTGCGCGACGCTTCCTATCTGCGACTGAAGAGTGCCGAGTTGGGCTATACATTCAGCAAATGGCTGCGTGTGTATGTAGCCGGAAGCAACCTGCTCACTTTCGCTCCATTCAAGAATTGGGATCCTGAAATGGGAAGCGGCAACGGACTGAACTATCCGTTGCAACGCACCGTGAAAGTGGGAGTTCAATTTCATTATTAATTAACATCAACTCATGAAACGATACAAATACTATAAGACGGCGGGCATTGCCGCTCTCTGTGGACTGATGCTATCAGCCTGCGACTTTCTGGATGTAGTGCCTGGCAACACGGCGACCATCGACGACATGTATAAAACTGCCAACATGGCCGAGAAAACCATGCAGGCGTGCTACGACAACATTCCGAATTATTTCCATCCTCAACAGTTTCCTGACTGGACGGCGGGAAACGACTTCATGACGGGGTGGTACGGAGATGTACGCTGGTTCCATTGGAAGAGTCTGCTTTATGACATGGAGTCTCCATCATCCACCTATTATGCCTTGTGGAGCCAGTCGGCCGCCAGCTACCCCACTGGCGTTCAGAAAAAAGACGTGTGGGAAAGCATACGCAACTGTTACGACTTGCTGAATCATATCAACGACGTGCCCGATGCCACACAGGATCAAAAGAACGACTGGGCAGGAGAAGCCCATTTCTTGATAGGCTATTACCACCAAATCATGCTGGAGTATTACGGCCCCATCCCTTTGGTCAAGCAAGAATATTCCCTCAACTCTTCCCCGGCAGACATGAAGCTGGCTCGTTCTCCTTACGACGAATGTGTGGACTTCATTGCCCAGCAATACGACGAGGCCGCCAAGCTCTTGCCCGCCAAACAAGTAGATCGTCCTGGACAGGCTACTGCCGCTGCTGCTTTGGGCTACAAGGCGCGCTTGCTGCTCTATGCGGCATCACCATTGGTAAATGGCAACAGCGAGTATTATGCTAATTTCAAGAACCAGGACGGCACGCAGCTGATGAACCTGACCTACGACCGCGAGAAATGGAAGAAGGCGATGGACGCTGCCAAGGCTGCCATCGACTATTGCGAGCAGAATGGCTATAAGCTTTATGGCACCTGGCCGACGACTGACCCTACGCAGGGAAAGAACAATTATCACTTCGCTTTCGTAGGTGAAAACGGAACCTTCAACCAAGCCAATCTCAACGAGGTGCTTTTCGGATTGGGCGACCAAGGTACAGTCAGTTACGATGTAAAAGCCATAGCTCCTCGCATGACCAAAAATCGCAAGCCCGGATATTCTGGCACAGGATTCAGAGGCTACCTGGTACCCAGCTGGGATTGCATTAGCTGGTACTATACCAAGAATGGACTTCCTTGGGATGACGATCCTGAGACCAAGGGCAAAGACCCTTATGAGGTGGTTAAGCTGGCTAACGGTGATTCTACTGCACTGTGGAACACCAACCGTGAGCCGCGATTCTATGCATCCATCGGCTACGACCGCGGAACTTACGAAATTGCCGGTGGCACCATCACCCTGAAATGCCGCAGGGGAGAGGAACAGCAAAATGATGGAGATGACAATAACGAGTACCAAACCAGCAATGGCTATTATTGCCAAAAATGGGTCTCTTCGGCAGACTCATACAATTGGACCACGAAAAAGTATACCAACAGCAAATACGTGTATCCGTTCATGCGCTTGGCTGAGCTGTATTTGGACTATGCGGAGGCTGATTTCGAGTACAACGGCAAGTTGAGCGAGCAGAGCTTAGTCTATCTGAACAAGATTCGCCAGCGCAGCGGCTTGCCAACATTCCAAGAGTCTTGGGCCAAGGCGGGAGGCATACCCACGGGCGACAAGCTTCGTCAGGTGCTTCACCAGGAACGCTCAATAGAGTTGGCGATGGAAGGCCGTCGCTTCCACGACATACGCCGCTGGAAAATTGCCGACAAGGAGCTGATGCGTACGCAGGCTTCGTGGCATCTTGACGGAAAGACCGCAGCAGCGTTCTACAAGCAGCCATTGGCCACAGCCCGTGAGAGCGGAGTGAGAAAGTTCACGGCTCCAAAGAACTATTGGCTTGCCATACCGCTGGACCAGATTCAGGTGAACTCCAAGATTGTGCAGAACCCAGGATATTGATTTAGAAAAACTTAGAAATAGTGGCGTCTTACTATATAGGATGCCACAATTTCTTGGACATTATACTTGTAACGCAAAGAGGGTGTGACTGTTGTCACACCCTCTTTGCGTTACAGAGCCTAATCTCGTAGTTGTATATATTTATCGGAAGAAAAAAGATGGATAATATCCGTTTTATTCTCCTGTATACTGCCCGATGAAGAAAATGGCTTTCGAGTTGCGCTCTGTGATAAGGTAGATGAACGGACGGTTGGCATGGAAGGTGACGTGGCGTGGCTCTTCTGGGCGCAGTGCCGACATGGTCATGATGGCCGCTGTCACGGCAGCTGCCTTGGTGCCTTCCTCGCTCACCTCAATCTTTGCCTTCTGCAACATCGAGGACACGAACATGGAAACGTTGGCCATGTTGCTGAAGTCGGCCGAAGGCTTAAATATGGATGCCGCGCCGAGTGTCGCGATGGGCTCATTGAGCTTTGTCTCGGTTGTCGTGGAGAAGCGAGGCAACTTCAGGTCGACGACACACTCCGTCATGTCGCGTCGTGTCTGCTCAAGCGTCTTAGCGGTGAGCGAATTGAGGATGTCGGTTGTCGACTTGCCCTCAGCTGGCAGGATGACGGTCATAGAGTAGGAGCCGTTGCCATAGGGAAGCGTCACGGCCGCGAAGTCCTTGTTGTCCGTGTAGGAGAACTTGCCCTCCTGGTGCATCATCGGCACCTTTTTTATGTCGCGTGTGTAGCCGCGGAAGTTCTCGGTCTTGGTGTCAGCCTTTTCGAACTTGTCTGCCCAAGTGCCGTTGAAATAAACTGCGTTCATCAGCACTGCCGTGGCGTTAGGGTCGAGTTGGCTCACGATCTTGGGTATCATGCCGTTGGTTTGCTTCGAGCACCATCCGTTGATTTTCGACAAGGCCTTGGATGAGGCGAAATCCATGCTCTCCACGGTGGCGTCGTAGAGGGTCTGCATGGCAGTCTTGTAGTTGTCCTTGAGCGTCACCTGCTTGTTCGCCGCCACGCAGTTGGCTATGTTTACTTGCGTCTGGCTATCGCGACGTGAAGCCGTGTTGATGATGGCCTTGTAGGTCTCGTTCAGTGTCGACAGTGATGTGCCGCCCATGTTCAGTGCCTTCATTATCTCGGCTTGGGTGTTTCCGTTGGCCCCGTTGGCGAGCAATCCCATGA
>DJQL01000096.1:6725-8825 GCA_002437565.1 Prevotella sp. UBA6387 | reverse complement strand
GTGATACATTTCGTGTTGGGCTTTGGCCTCAACGAAGCATACATCATGTCGCCCCACTGGTTGTTCATCCTCACCATCGCCATGGCATACCTCCTGCTCCACTGTCCACGGCAATGGCTACGCGGCTTAATGGGCGCCATGACCCTATACCTCATTATATATAACGGCTGGCTATACATCAGTTACCTGACATAGCGAGCGACAAACATTTGAACAAGGCATGAAAGAAAACAGAACTTACAATACAGGCGAGACCGATGAAGACCTCCGCCTAAGATACAACCCCGACGGATCGGCGCGCCGGCGCGCCCAGCTCCGTCTCCTCGACATGGCCGTCTATCTCCAGGAGACGGCAAAGAAGATTGGCGTGGCTTGCCGCCTGGACGGTGGCAACATCCTGGGCGCCTTGCGCCATGGTGGCTTCATACCATGGGACGACGACATCGATTTCGTGGTGGACCGCAAGGACTTCAAGCGACTATGCGACTATCTCAAGGCCAATCCCCATCCCCAATACGTGCTCCAAGACAACGACACCGACAAGGGCTTTTACAAGGAATGGGCCGTGCTGCGCGACTTGAAGAGCCGTGAGGTGAGCCATGACGACGCGGCGAGCAAAGACCGCCGCACTGCCGAGGCCCTGACATTTCAAGGATTGCACATTGACATATTCCCCTACGAGGGTCACATGATACCATGGCTTCAGCGCTTGGCCGCGAAACTGTCGGTGAACGTCAACCTCAGGTTCGCTGGCGTACATCCACGGGTGGCACAGGCAGGCTACGACACGCTGCATTATCTCGTGTTCCCGGTCTTTCGCGCCATTGGACACGTGTTTGGCAACAAGCGCAGCTACATGCACAGCTATGGAGCTTGGTTTTATGAGCGTTTCGACAAGGACGTGCTCGTTCCCCACCGCGACATCACGTTCGAGGGCAAGGTCTTTGAAGGACCCGCAAACCCCGAGAAGCTATGCTCCATAATATACGGCAACTACATGGACTTGCCGCCAATCGACAAGCGAGACCGCCACAAGGTGGAGACTGTGGTGGAAGACTAAACGCGCACTATATCATGGATTGGCGAGCGGCCTCCTCTATTGTCGCCCGCATTTTCTCCTCCATGGTGCCCGTGATCCGCCAGCCAAGGCCACGCAAACGCGAAGTGTCGAACACGGCCTTGGTGATTGGCGTGCCGCCCATAGCCGCCGCGTCGGGTGGAAGTTCGACCCGCACCTTCCTGCCGCCAATAGAGGCGATCATGTGGGCCAACTCACGTATGGTCTTATTAGATGACTCATCGGCTATGTTGTAAGCCTTGCCAGCCTCACCCACAAGAAGGATATGGAGCAAGGCCGAAACGCAGTCGACCACATAGCACCACGACCTGAATTTCAGTCCATCGCTCTTCATCACGATGTCCTCGCCACCAAGGACGTCGCGTATGAATTCGGCATAGACGCGCTTGTCGCCCTCCGTGAAACAAGGCCCATAGACGTGGGAAGGACGCGCCACACTTACATCCAAGCCATACTCATGGGCGTAGGCCACGCAAAGCGTCTCTGCCGCACGCTTTGACGACGGATAACAAGACCGCACGCTCATGGGATCCACAAAGCCACTGTAATCCTCGGCGAAGACCCTGCCATCGCCTTCACCATAGACCTCGCCCGAAGAGACGTACACGAATTTCTCCATGCCGTGCCGCCTGCCACTGTCAAGGAGGAAGTCCACGCCAAGGATGTTGGCGCGAATGATGCCGACGGGATCAGAGACATAGAGCTGGGGCGAGGCCCCACTGGCAGCGTCGATAACGAAATGAAAGTCTGAGGTTTCCTCCCATGGCATCGTGACATCATGCCTGAGGAAATGGAAGCGAGGGCTTTGCCACCAGCCAGAGAATCGACGGCGCGCCCGGTCTTCATTGCGCCCGCAGGCATATACGTCGAAGTCTAACGGACGGCGACGCATGAGCACGTCGACCACGGCGCCACCTATCAGACCTGTAGCGCCCACCACCAAGACATTTTTCCCACTCAGCCTTTGCCAAGGGAGTGGCAATGCCGCAACACTCGACAAGTCTTCTTGATATTTGTTCATC
>DJQL01000096.1:0-6688 GCA_002437565.1 Prevotella sp. UBA6387 | reverse complement strand
ATCCACGATTCGGCCTCCGTGTGGATCAGAGCCTTGAAAAGCTCAATGTCCTCCGTCTGCGTCAGTTTAAGCCCATTTTTCTCAGATCCCATGACCAGATGCTGGTTTTCCACGCCGAGGGCGGACATCAGTGTGCACGAGGCCACCGTGTTCTCTATCTTCTTGCACTCGGCGTCATGATGAGCCCTCAGCAAGTCGCCAAGATGATAGGTATGAGGGGTTTGCGTGCGGATGAGCCGCTCACGCGGTATGGAGATATTCCTCACACAGTCGTCCACCTTTTCCATGATTGCCTCCTTGCAAACGAGACCGGTGACGGCGTAACCGTATTTGCGGCATTTCTCGATATTTTCTGTTATGATGCGCTCACTCACCAATGGGCGCACGCCGTCGTGCACAAGTATTATATCGTCGTCGGGGCGACCGGCGTCGCGAAGTCCTTCGAGACCATTGCGTATGGAATGCTGGTTGCTGTCGCCGCCCTCGAAGATCCATTTCAGCTTAGTGATGTTGAACTGGTTGGCGTAAGCCTGAAGGACGACCTCCCACCCTTTCAGGCAGACCACGGAGATGGCATCCACCAACGGATGCCGCTGAAACGCCTGCATGGTGTAGATGATGACAGGGATGTTGTCGATGGTCATAAACTGTTTAGGGATATCCTGTCCCATCCTGTTGCCGACACCGCCGGCGGTAAGCAATGCTATGTTCATCGGTCTTGGTAAAATTTCTTATTGTTGTAAGCGAAAATCAAAGGATAGAAGAAACCACGCGCTTTCCCCATGAACCCATGGGCGCCGCCATTCCAATAGATCGTGGCGCGATGACGGCAACACAAACGGCACAATCGCAACAAGGCGCCAAGACCTGGCCTCAGCATCAACCCACTCATGCGATGGGCCAATGGCTGGAACGAGCCTGACGTGCCATTAAAAACCATGGAGTAGAAAGATTGCCACTCGGGGCGAGACTGCATACGTCGATATTCGCGCAGCCCTTGCACGTAAGGCACGTAAGCCGGCACTTGCTTTCCTTGCCTCAACTCCTTGGCAATGGCCGACTCTGGATTGCAACGATGGAGGTTCAGAGCCTCGTCGATGCGGACGATGCCACGGTTCAACTGGGCATGGACGGCAAGCCCCCAATCGTAGTGCATGAACGGCACACGGCCTGCCAACGCCCAATGCTCATGCTTGCGCGCGAAATCGCCACGCAGCAGCATGGTATGGCCCGCGAACCCGGCGAAGAGAAGAGCCTCAAGCCGATATTGCTGACAGACAAGGGTGGAGTGGCCACTATCCGCTCCACGGTCGTACGAAGAGAAGCAAATGTCGTTGTCGCCAATCGCGTCTACCTGACGGCTGATCTTCTCGGGGTACCACACGTCGTCCTGGTCGGAGAAAGCCACGAAATCGCCAGTTGACCTCATGGTTGCCGCCTCGAAGTTGGCATCAAGACCCAAGTTGCGGTCATTGACGACAACCTGGATGAAAGGGTAACGAGAAGCATATTCCCTGCATATCTCCACCGTTTGGTCGGTGGAGCCATCATCCTCTATTATGAGTTCGTGGATAGGATATGTCTGGGCGACAATGGAGTCTAATTGCTGCCGTACATACCTCTCACCATTGAAGGTGCACATCACCACCGACACCGTCTTGTTGGGAATCATCTGTATTTCTTTTTCGGCAAAGATACAAGAAAAAGCGCAATGCGACAAGCTTTCGACAAGGAATAGGGGAAAAAATAGTAATTTTGCAGTCTGATACACATATTATATAATGCATAGTTTTCAACCATGAAGAGAATGAGAAATCCTTTCCATATCTTCGCCATTCGCAAGGACGAACGCTGGATGGCCTTTGTCTCGGTGTGCGTGTTGGCACTGATGAACGCCATGCTCATCTACAACCACTGGCCCAAGTTTCTCTTGGCAAGGTGGGGGAAGATAGGCGGCTGGAGCCTGTTCAACAACCAGCTCCATTTTTCCGGCTATGACCCGTACGCGTACATGACACTGACGAAATTCAACGTCTACTACAACCTTGAGCGCCATCCCGTGTTGACACTCTTCCTGTACCCCTTCTCCGTGCTCAACCGCTGGATCATGGAGACATGGGATGTCAACGCCTCGATGTTCATCATGGCAACACTCGTCATCATCGCGTCGCTCTATGCCATAATATTCATGTACAGGACGCTGCACGAGCTCATGGGCATGAGTAGGAGCGACAGCGTATGGCTCACGGCATTGCTTTTCTCTTTCGCCTCCATCATGACCTCGGCAATGTCGCCCGACCATTTCATCTTCTCATTCTCCATACTCGTGTTCACGCTCTACGTATTCGGCAGATACATACGCCAAGGGAAGACCATCGCCTGGTACAAGCCAGCCTTGCTGTATTACCTCACCACGGGAATCACGCTGACCAACGGGGCCAAGACCTTGCTTGGAGCATTGTTCGTGGACAAGCGAAAGGCTTTCTCATGGAAAAACATTCTTTTAGGGTTCCTCCTCCCCTCTGCCCTGCTTTTCGGGACCTACTGGATACAAAGCCAAACCATAGTGGCACAAAGAGACAACAACGCTGAGATGATGAAACGCAAGTTGGCCATAAAAGACCCCGCTAAATTCAGACAAGACTCCATCCGCGACGTGAGAAACTCCATCGCGATGACGAAAATCAACGGCAAGTCAATCAGCGACAAGCCTTTCCTGCGCTGGATCAACGCCGACGCGTCACGCTTCAACGGATTGGTGGACGGTCTGTTCGGCGAGTCCATACAGCTGCATCGCGACTACCTGCTCGGCGACGTGTTTCTTGGGCGGCCAACCGAAGTGACATACTCGTCGTGGGTCAACTACGCGATAGAAGCCGTCATCGTAATCCTGTTTATTGGCGGCATCATCTGCGGCCGCAATGACGGCATATTGCAGATGTTGCTGTCGTGGTTCGCCATAGACCTGACCATCCACGTAGTACTCGGATTCGGACTGAACGAGGTTGCCATCAACGGTGCCCACTGGATGTTCATCATACCCGTGGCGTTGGCTTGCCTGATAAGAAGACTCAAGGGACGGCAAGCCGAATACGCGAGATACATCATACGACTGCTTACCGTGTATTTTTGGGGATACAACGCATACCTGATAGCGTGGTACATGCTGTGAGAAACCGGCCAGGGCACAGCCGTTTCCAAGCCGTTTTGATGACGCTTCGGCTTCACGCTTGAATCGCGATGGCATTCAAGCGTAAAGCCGACGCGATTTGTCATATATGTCTAAACCCCTAATATTCAACGACTTCACTTTATTCGTCTCTTCAGCATTCCGCCATGCCTGAGAACCTCGCCTTGGGCACGACATCGGTCAAGCATTTGGCCATACTCCTCATCGGATATGGCGGACATGCGGTCGGGAAGCTCCTTCAAGCTGGACACGGCAATGCCCACCCCCTCGCGCGTGACAAACTCAGCCTCGGCACTCTCCTTCCACACGATGACGGGGATGCCCATGGCGAGATACAACGACAACTTGTGCGAGGCTATGAGGCGGAGATAATAGCCAAGCTCGCCCTCGCAGGTGTCTATCGACGTGCCGTCCCACACGAGGCCCCAGCCACCCTCGACGGCGGCAGTGTGGTTGCTCTGGAAGACGCCAAGGTAACGCACGTTGCCTGAGACGTGGAAATCGTCATCGGTCTTGCCATAAAGGTTGAATGTCAAGTCCTTGAAATCATAGGCCGACAAGGGCGTGAAGAAAGACGACTTGCGGAGATAACCCGCGAAGGCAATCTCTTTTTTTTGCCTTAGCAAATCTTCCTTGGGGCGGAAATCGTCGTCAGTATAATAATCGAAAAGTTGTATCGATTCCGTGGGAGTCGCGACACCATGGTCGTGTATCCAGCGGCTCATGGCATCCGTATGGGTCAAGATCCTGCAAGCCAACCTGAACACACGAAGGTCGGGCGAGAGGTCACGGCCATTGCGCACGGTCTGGATGTCGTGGACCAGGATGGTCACCCTGTTGCCAAGAAGACGTTGCAACCGAAGCACCCAAGGGAATATCACCTTGCTCGATACGGGATACTGCACCACATACTCGGATCCCAAAGGGTGGCGAAAAATCATTGCAACATTCTTCAGCAACCCCATAAGGTTGGAAAGGAACGGGACTGGATATTGCTTGCACAGAATCATCTCCACGTCATAGCCACAATCCGACAACGTACGGTTCACGTCATCTCGCGCCTTGCCCAAGGCACAGACCTTGGAGTAGTCCTTAAACTGTATTGTCTGATTGACAACTACTTTTTTAGCTTTCATATTGCAAATATACTACTATATTTTGTTCCTTCAAAGGAAATATCGTACTTTTGCAATGATTTCACAGTGTTAGCAATGAGCATTTGGCAAACCATCAGCACGACCCTTATACACATCAACCACAGAGAGGACTTGACCCGCTGGGAGCGACCATACACGGGCGACCTGCCGATATATGGTGTCTACCACGTGTTTTGCGCGGAGGGTTGGGAGGAGCTCATGCCATTGCAGATCGAGCGACTGAAGAAGAGCGGGCTCGCCGCGCGAACCAAGACACTGTTCATCAGTTGCATATATCGGCACGCGGAAGACATCGAGAAGATGAAGAGGATGCTTGAGGGCGTGCGCCATGAAATAGTGGCTTGCACTCCCGACGCCCACCAATTTGAATACCCCGCATTGGATGCCGTATACAGGAAAGCCAAAGAAGAGGATTGCATCATCTATTACTTCCACACCAAAGGCGTCTCCTACCACGGGCCACAAAAGAGCGACCGCCATTGGCTCTATTTCAAGAAGAAGGTGGAAGCCTGGCGAGAGGTGATGGAATATTTCAACATCGACAAATGGACTGTCGCCGCCAACGTGCTGACCGCTGGCTACGATACCTACGGGTGTCTGCGCTATCCCCCGAAGCCCGCAGCCTTCACCATGTACGCCGGCAATTTCTGGTGGGCAAGGGCATCCTACCTGCGCACGCTGAGACCATTGACGCAAGAAGAGCGCGAGGACAGGATGCTGGCGGAGACTTGGATTTTCACGGGCAAGCACCACGACTTCAGCGCCTTCGACACGCTGGCCATGCTCTATCGCACTTACATGCCGCCTGGGATGTATGAGGACGACAAGAAAGTGACACTGTGGCAACGCTTGGCTTTCGTCTGGGAGTTCAACTTCTCCAAGCTACGCAAGAAGGTGTTCCACTACAACTTCATAAAACGCAACAACGCAATTTACCAACGGTTTTCATGAGCTCACTGAAAGAAAAGACTGCCTCCGGACTCTTCTGGGCTGCCATGAACAATGGCAGCATGCAGATTCTGAACGCCATAATCGGCGTTTTCCTGGCCCGTCTGCTCAGTCCTGCCGACTACGGCTTGGTGGGCATGGTGGCCATCTTCACGGCAATAGCCAGTTGCTTGCAGGACAGTGGGTTCACGTCAGCCCTTATAAACCTCAAGGCACCAAAGCACCGTGACTACAACTCCGTGTTTTGGTTCTCCACCATCATGGGCACGAGCCTTTACGTCATCCTGTTTTTTTGCGCTCCACTCATAGCGAGGTTCTATCACCAGGAAAACCTGACGTTGCTGTGTAGGGTCATCTTCGTCTGCATACCCTTGTCGGCTTTGGGCATCGTGCCACAGGCTTACCTCACGAAAAACCTCATCGTCAAGCCCATTGCCTTACAACGCATCGTGGTGCTCACCATCAGCGGAATAGTGGGCATAGCATTGGCATTCAAGGGCATGGGCTATTGGGCACTCGTGGCGCAACAGCTCATCTACACGGGGATGCAAAACATCGGCAAGTATTTTCTCATGCCCTTCCGCCCCACCCTCGACATCGACCTCTCGCCCGTCAAGCGCATGTTTGGCTTCAGCAGCAAGATTCTCATCACCAACATCATATCACAGTTGAGCCAAAACATCCTCACCGTCATCTTCGGAAGGATATTCCCCGTGAAGACCGTGGGCAACTTCACGCAAGGCTGGAAATGGAACAACATGGCGTCGGGGTTGGTCTCCGGCATGCTAGCGCAAGTGGCGCAACCGGTGTTCGCCTCCACACAGACGGAAGAAGACCGGCAACTGCACATCCTGCGCAAGATGACACGCTTCACGGCGTTTCTCATCTTCCCGGCGATGTTTGGCTTGGCTATTATAGCACCTGAGTTCATTGTGTTGCTCATCTCCGACAAATGGATTGAGAGCGTCACCATCCTCCAGATCCTGTGCATAAGCGGAGCATTCATTCCCGTGTACCTGCCCATGCAACAGCTCATCGTCAGCAAGGGGCGGTCGGACATTTTCATGTGGGTGAACATCGCGCAGATTGTGTTGCAGATAGCTGTGATCCTCGTCTTCTCACGCCAAGGCATCATGGCCATGGTCACGGCATATTCCGCTTTCATCGCCGTGTGGACAGTGGCGTGGCAGCACTTCACGCACAGGATAGTAGACTATGGTTTTGTCCAGCTACTCAAAGACCTTTTGCCGTTCATGCTCGCGGCATTGACATCTTGCGCCATCGCCTTTGCCTTGGCCTCGCTGCTCCATGGCTTGCTGCTCCGCATGGTCATAAAAATCATCGTCGCCACCTTGCTCTATGTCGCCGCCATGAAAGTGTCAGGCGCGCAGGT
>DJQL01000133.1:13346-24191 GCA_002437565.1 Prevotella sp. UBA6387 | reverse complement strand
AGATGAGAGACGACATGAGGCAGGTCGTAGCGCAGATGCGCCGAAAAGGCGTCGCCATGATGCCTCTCATGCGATGCGGTGTATTGCGACCGCTTGCCATAATAGCCAGTGCGATGTGTGTAAGCAACGTCGGCAAACAATCCTTTCCACTTGCCCTGGGCGTTGAACCCTACATATTCGGAGAGAAGCGGTTGCTCATTAGACCCATCGGTAAAGCCTTCCACCCCAAAGGTCTCAACCTCTCCATGATGGTTGGCATAATCAACAAGTGTTGAATATATGCGGTCGGTGGTGCCATAAACGTCAAACAGCATCGTCTCAGTGCGTCGTCTGTAAACGAACCCCGCGCCCAGACCGCCATTGCCATTAAACGATAGCAAGGCGTTTACTTTAGTGTCAAGATTCATCAAGGTATTGGTATGCCTGAGGTCACGGTGCTTGGCGTATGTCCTGGCGGTGTAATCCACTCTTGCGCCAATCGACAAGGAGCGATAAACGCTCCACCCCACCGCGCCAGTGGCGTTGAACGTCTCGGCATGCTTGTCGCCAGCCATGTCCTCAGAATATCCTATGAGGTCGAAAGGCATCAACTCGCTCGTCGGCACAAACATGCTGCCAGCCATCTTTGAGCCATTGAAATTGTCGTAAGCCATGCGGCCATAAGCCACCACGCTTTTTGAGAGACGATAGTAAGAACACACGTCGGCATCAAAAAAGTTAACGTTTTTCCCCTCGCTGTCTGAGCGCAACTTGCCCCCCTCATACCGATATCGCAATGTGGCACGGGCCACGGAAGAGTCGGCGAAAGTGGTGAGAGCCGCGGCATTGCCAGACGTAAGCCAGGCATTGCGGCGCTCAATGAGCGAATAGTCGCGCTGAGCCATCATAGGCAGGCATATAAGGTTAGCGAAGAGAACAATTTTCAGCTTCATAGAAATCGTTTGTTGAATTGTTAGTGTCTTGATACACGTTGTGGCCATCGACTTGTTTTTCCACTTTGCGTATCACGGAGTGGCCATAGCCGCCTATCATGGAGACATAACCATTGTCAAGGTCCGAGGTGAGCCGCTTCTTGCAGTTGGCCAATGAGTTGGAATTGAATATCTCCACGGCATCCACAACCCACTCGCGTGGCACTTTAAGGCAAGCGTAAACTAAGTTGCCCTCCCTGCCATTAGGGTAAATTATGTTGGAGTTAAGCTCACCAAACGCTTTCGGAGTGGTGTCCTTGGTCTTGAACAATATGACCGCTGGCGAAGTTTGGCTGAAAGCCCACGCATTGCCCTTGCCATATTTCACCGCCTTAAGATAATGGCTCGTGGGTATCACGTCAGCCGGCGACGGATAATACATCGTGTTGCTGTATTTCACGCCATCGCTGCTTGCCGACTCCACGTCGTACATGCAATAATAATCTTTATTGGCATAATTCACAGAGTTGCTGTAGGTCTTCGTGTTGTCTATGGCGCCATGCACATTCACCACCAACTCTGAGTAAGGCGCAATGGTGCTGCCGTCCTGGAAATACCAAATGCCGTTGATAGCCGGAATCCAGTCTTGGTCAGCATAATCAAGCTTTCCGCCCGACATGAACGAATGGGTTGACGCCTCGGCATTGTAAGGCTCGATGATGCCTATGCACATATTGTCGAGCGATACCGCTTCAGAAGAATTATTGTATAAGATGACGCACTTGTCCATGGCAAACTTGCCAGAGCCATCATTTTTCTGGCAACCTCCGCAATACACCTCTTTTATCAGGATTGGATTTGATGTCTGCATGACCGTGAGCTTCACGGGTAACGCGATGCCAGTATTGGCCTTTCCTATGGCTATGTCGGACAAAGAGCCATTGCACACTCGCCTGAAATAGTCGTCATCCGTGACCTTTGAGGCACTGACACTGTATATACCGGCAGGAATTTGGAAATGGGCTACGCCATTGGCATCGGTAACAGCGTCAAAGCTTTTGCCGATATTATTTGTCATCTCCACCTTGGCCGACTCTATGGCCTCGCTCAGCCGCACCTCCACGTCGTAAGTGTCAAGACGCTCATCATAGCTACACGCTGACACGACAAGCGAAACGACTAACAACAACAGGCCAAGAACATGATTTATTAATCTCTTTTTCATTCGTAATCAAATAATGTTATTACATTAATTTTAAAGTTTTAGCCTCATAGACACTCCATAGTAGAACTTTGGTATGTATCCACTACCGTAAAGAGATGTCTCAAGGCCTGTTTGGGAGTTGCGCACCATTGCCATGTTGTTGAAGAAGTTGTTGGCATAAAACGAGAGGCTTACCCATTTGCCTATTTCCTTGGTAACGGAGAAATTGGCTGAATAATAGGAAGACACGTCTTGCGGATTAAAGAAATAAGCCGAATTGCTCCTTACGATGAGGTTGCTCAATTGGCGATAAAGCGTGGGGTCGTTCTTGCTGGCATCGAGAAAAGCCTCGGCAAATGGAATAAGCTCCGAAGGTTTGTCCCAAGTGGAGTAATACTCTGGGTATACGGCAACATAATGGTCACACTCGCCATTATACGCGGTTCCGAAATTATCGCC
Source organism: Prevotella sp. UBA6387 (assembly GCA_002437565.1). Taxonomy (GTDB): domain Bacteria; phylum Bacteroidota; class Bacteroidia; order Bacteroidales; family Bacteroidaceae; genus Prevotella. Next base: position 21,617 of record DJQL01000133.1, on the reverse strand, counting down.
TGCCGCCTGAAGCAATATCGTGTTTCTACCCTCTGAGAGATTGCGCTTATAGTTAAGGAACGTGGCCTCTACTTTCATTGTCATTATAAGCCTTAGCCTTGGTATGCGAGCCGTGAGAGTGGTGTTGAGCGCACAACCCTTACTGAGCGTGCCATTACTGACCGAAGGCGTGCCAGAATAAGACGTGGAAGTGGCACTGCTACCTATATAATAACCGATAACAGGCTGGGAAGGTGAGCCTGCGACCTGGTCGCCAACACCATACGGGCTGCCGGCTATCAACGTGTTGTCAACACCTTTATAATGATAATAGTTGCCGTCGAAACGCAATGTGAGCCCAACCAAATGGGCATTGCTCACCAATGGCATCTCGGCAATCCACTCAAGACCATAGCGAGTCACAGGCGAGCCATTGACATACTTTCTGTTGGACGTGAATGTATTGTGGGTGGTATAAGGCAGAGTCACCGATTGGCCGTTGGCAGAAGACGTGACAGTGACAATGCCAGTTTGCGAATCTACGCTATACAGACGGTCCTTAGAATCGATGCCACAATTTTCAAGAGCCGACTGCAACGTCTGATTATACGAGAACGGCGTGTAGACATTGATTGCCTGGTATGGGTTGTATGTCTTGTTGAAATATGCGGAAACGCTAAGCCTTAACTTTCTGACGTTGGCATCAATACCAAGTTCAAACTGGTTTGTGTGTTGCCATTTCAGGTCACTGTTGTACTCAGCCTTTTGAACGTTCGTGTAATAAGCGTAGTATGACTTGTTTTCCGAGTTAGACCCTGGGGTGAAGACAAGCCTGTCGGCATAGTTGTCGGCAGGATACAATACCTGAAACGAAGGCAACTTCACGCTCTTGCCATAACCAGCGTGAAAGGTCAAGGTGAGGTCGCGCTTCTTGATAATGTCATAACGAGCGTTGACACGTGGCGACAGGCTTGACACATTGCCATATTCTGAGCCATTGATCATGGTTATGTCGTCGCGCAAGCCAGCCACGAGAAGAAACTTGTTCTTGGAAAGCCGATCCTCAAGAAAGAGGGCGAGGTTGCGCATTGTGGGCAATTCGCTGTAATCGTAAGGCCTCCACGTGGGCGCAAGCCTCATATTTTCATAATATGCTCCACGGCCGTTGTTGCGTGAAGAGTTGAGTTCAACACCTAAAGTCACCTTATTAAGCACCGAGGTTATCTTCTTGCTCCATTCCCCTTTCAACTTGAATTGGGTTGACAGAGGTTTTTGATCATTATATGAACGCACGTACCAATAACCCGTCGGGCCAAGGACAACAGAGCCGACACCCATACCGTCGGCATAGTCTTGTGCTATGGCATAGCCATTTACTATCGTGTGAAGATAAGCTTGAGACGATGATGACGACGCGTTGGAATAATCTTCATATCTACGGTCGCTTGTGGAGATGGCCGCCAGCAAGCCTACGTTGAACACCCCCGCTTTTTGGCTATTGATGAGCCAATCGAGCTGAAGGTTTCCACGAAGCTGATTGTCGCGCTGCTTCTCATAAGTATCCTTGAAAGCGTCGGGATCGGCTTTAGAGTTGTAACCGCCAATATTACCACTAAGACTTGTGGTAAGATTGAGCGACGATCCAGCGAAGTTGAACACCTTGCCATAGGTGGCTGAAAGGATATTGCGATTGTAGGCAGTATATGGCGAAGCCAGCTTACTGAAAGAATTGGCGTGCTCGACAGAGAAATTAAGGGTACCCGCATCGTGGCTGAGCAACAACCCCTTGCTCAATGACACTTGACGGGTGTAGGGATTGACAGATGCCTCAAGAATCCATGGCGAGCGGCCCTTGCGAGTATTCACTTTCACCACTCCATTTGACACATCACCATATTCCACGCCAGGTATTCCGGCTATCACCTCAACGCTCTCTATGTTAGACGCTGAAATACTACGTGTGGATGGAGATGACGTTTCACCCATGTTGGCATTGTTGTCGAGACGCATTCCGTCTATTTCCACGGCGGTGCCAAAAGCGGCATTGCCTCGCTCTCCACTGCCAGCCCTTAGCGCGAAGCGCGAATCGTTCATCAAGGAAGAGTTAACGGTCTGTCCACCAGGCAACAGGGCTGATATGTCGCCCAAGCTCAACACTTGCGAATGGTCAAGCGTGGTACGGTCCATTACATAGGTTGTCGCGCCTGTAACCGTCTTCTTGCGAGCCGTCACCTCGACACCTGGCACACTGAGGTTGTCTTCTTTCATCCGGATACTCTTGAGATCCGTGTCATGGTTAATGGCGAATGTGAACATACGAGTGACATACCCAAGGGTCTTCACCTCAACTGTGACTTGACCAGTTGGCACGTTGGATATTATGAACCTGCCATTGTCATCGGAGATGGCCCAAAGCTCCATGTTCAGTATTTTTATGGTGGCATAAGACAATGGTTTTTGAGTGATGTCATCAACTATCTTACCACTCACGGAAAAATGAGCCGTGTTAGCAAATGCATATGATGAAAACAAAATATAAAGCAAAAAAGTTAATGCTATCCTCATAACATATACGTATTAGCCTTTTAGTTGCAAAAGTATTGTTTTTACCTTACATACGCAATAATTGCATGGCTTAATTTATCAAACAGAGCAAAAATCACTAAAAATGATGATAATCCGGAACTGCCGAACTAACAATTTCTTATAACTATACGTTTATAAAGGTTATGCTTGATGAAAAAGATTGAACTTTCTTAATTAAAAGGGATTATAAAAAAAGCCATTGTCGTTTTTTTTTCATAATTTTGTATGCAATAAACCTACATATGGTAACCGCGAAGCAAATAAAAAAACAAAAAAGACACATAAAACAGAAAATTCAGAATGGAACCTACTCCTGTCACATCATCCAAGCGTAGCCCCATATCATGGGTGCCTACCCTTTACTTTGCCATGGGCATGCCATTCGTGGTACTCAACATGGTTTGTACCCTTATGTTCAAGGGGCTCGACATCAGCGACGCTCAAATAGCATTTTGGACATCGATAATAATGTTCCCGTGGACACTCAAACCATTGTGGAGTCCGTTGCTTGAAATCTATAAGACCAAGAAATTCTTCGTCATAGTGACGCAGATCGCCACTGGATGCGTGTTCGGCCTCGTGGCAATGGCATTGCACTTGCCCGATTTCTTTGCCGTGGCAATAGCTCTGCTTGCCGTTATCGCACTGAGCGGAGCCACGCACGACGTGGCCGCGGATGGCGTGTATATGGCCACACTGTCCACTGAAGACCAGGCTAAATACATAGGGTGGCAGGGAGCTTTCTACAACATAGCGAAAATAGCGGCAACAGGCGGCCTGGTTTACCTTGCCGGTACGCTGATAAAGCATTTCACAGGCGACGTGACAGGACTTGACGCGGCTGCCGCGGCTGCCGCCAAACACCATGGTACGGTCATGGCATGGACGACCATCATGGCAATAATAGGTGTCGTGATGGTGCTCCTTGGACTGTACCATATCAAATTCTTGCCGGCCGACGCCAAGAAAAAAGCCGAAGAGAAACCTGGATTCAAGGAAACCATGCGCGAGTTAGGCGGCGTGTTCGCCGACTTCTTCCGCAAGCGCCACATTATATATTATATTTGCTTCATCATTCTGTACCGTTTCGCCGAGGGATTCGTGATGAAGATTGTGCCACTGTTTCTCAAGGCGGATCGTGCCAGCCAAGGTCTCGGGCTCTCCGAGGAGCAGATAGGTATCTGCTACGGCACATTTGGAGCCGCGGCATTCGTGATCGGAAGCATACTCGCCGGATACTACATAGCACACCGCGGACTTCAGAAGTCGCTCTTCTCGCTCTGCTGCGTGTTCAACCTGCCATTCGTGGCCTACACGCTTCTGGCAATATACCAACCAGAGAGCCTATGGATCATTGGCGGTGGCATTGTGCTCGAATACTTCGGCTACGGATTCGGATTCGTTGGCTTGACACTGTTCATGATGCAACAGGTCGCGCCAGGAAAACACCAAATGGCACACTATGCCTTCGCCTCTGGCATAATGAACCTTGGCGTGATGTTGCCGGGCATGCTCAGCGGATTCGTGAGCGACTGGCTCGGCTATCGCGACTTCTTCATCTTCGTGCTCGCGTGCACGATTCCAGCATTCCTAATCACGTGGTTTGTGCCGTTCACATACCCTGACAAGAAAAAAAATTGTGAAACACAGGAAAGTTAAACTCTTAAACATAAACAAAATCATGAGCAAACTCATCATTTCAGGCAATCCGTTGCCAAATATGCCTTGGGAAGACCGTCCCGAGGGCGCACGCTCACCGTTGTGGCGTTGTTCGAAAAACCCAATAATACCACGCGACCTGTTGCCCACAAGCAACAGCATTTTCAACAGTGCTGTCGTGCCTTTCGGCGAGGGATTCGCCGGAGTGTTCCGTTGCGACGACACCAACCGCCGCATGGTGCTGCACGTCGGCTTCTCAAAGGATGGCGTCAAATGGAACATCAACGAGGAACCGCTGCGCTTCGAGTGCGACAACGAGGAAATAGGCAAGTGGGTATACGGTTACGACCCACGCGTATGCTTTATAGAGGATCGCTACTACGTGACATGGTGCAACGGCTACTATGGGCCTACTATCGGCGTGGCATGGACAAAGGACTTCAAGACGTTCCACCAGCTCGAGAACGCCTTCTTGCCATACAATCGCAACGGCGTGCTCTTCCCTGAGAAGATCAACGGACGCTTCGTAATGCTCTCTCGCCCGAGCGACACGGGACACACGGCATTCGGTGACATCTTCTACAGCGAGTCACCCGACATGGAGTTCTGGGGACACCACCGCCACGTCATGGCTCCAGCGGCGTTCGAGGTTTCGGCTTGGCAGTGCATGAAGATTGGTGCAGGCCCTGTGCCCGTGAAGACATCCGAAGGCTGGCTGTTGTTCTACCATGGCGTGCTGCATTCATGCAACGGCTATGTATACGCCTTCGGATCCGCATTGCTCGACCTTGAGCAACCTTGGAAGGCGACACATCGCTCAGGTCCTTACCTCATTTCCCCACAAACGCCATACGAGTGCATGGGCGACGTGCCAAACGTTTGCTTCCCATGCGCCGAGGTTCACGACTCTGAGACTGGCCGCATAGCCGTTTACTACGGTTGCGCCGACACCGTAACAGGTCTCGCTTTCGGTTACATTCCTGAGATTGTGGAGTGGACAAAGAAGAACAGCATAATCTAAGCCACAACTGAAATATACACAAAAGCCAAAAGTGGGGGTAAAACGCATATTGCGTTTTACCCCCACTTTTTATTTTCAGAATCTCATATACCATGTTCTGTTATCATGCACGCAACAAATAGAATAAAATAAAAAAGCAGATTGCAAAACCGACATGTCAGTTTACGCAATCTGCTTTAATTATTCACTGAATCCTTCTGCCCTTATTAGGCAGAAAGACATAACATTTTAAGTTTAGAGCTTTGGACCAGCAGCCACGAGAGCCTTACCAGCCTCGTTGCCCTCATACTTCTTGAAGTTCTTGATGAAGCGAGCAGCGAGATCCTTAGCCTTCTCATCCCACTCAGAAGCGTTCTTGTAGGTGTCGCGAGGATCAAGGATGTCCTTGTTCACGCCCTCAAGCTCTGTAGGAACGACGAAGTCGAAGTAAGGAATGGTCTTCGTAGGAGCCTTGTCAATCTCGTGATCGAGAATGCGGTCGATGATACCACGTGTATCACGGATAGAGATACGCTTGCCAGTACCGTTCCAACCAGTGTTCACGAGGTAAGCCTTAGCACCGCTCTTCTGCATGTGCTTAACGAGTTCCTCAGCATACTTTGTTGGGTGCAACTCCAGGAATGCCTGACCGAAGCAAGCTGAGAATGTAGGAGTAGGCTCTGTGATGCCACGCTCTGTGCCAGCCAACTTAGCGGTGAAGCCAGAGAGGAAGTAGTACTTTGTCTGCTCAGGGCTAAGGATAGACACTGGAGGCAGTACACCGAATGCATCAGCAGAAAGGAAGATTACCTGCTTTGCAGCTGGGCCCTGACTCTCAGGACGCTGTATGTTCTTGATGTGATAGATAGGATATGACACACGAGTGTTCTCTGTCACGCTCTTGTCTGCGAAATCGATCTTGCCATTCTCGTCCACTGTGACGTTCTCAAGAAGAGCATCGCGTGTGATGGCACCATAGATGTCAGGCTCAGCGTCCTTATCAAGGTTGATGACCTTTGCGTAGCAGCCACCCTCGAGGTTGAAGATACCCTTGTCGTCCCATCCGTGCTCATCGTCACCGATGAGGTTACGCTTAGGATCTGTAGAAAGAGTGGTCTTACCTGTGCCTGACAGACCGAAGAAGATAGCGGTGTTCTCACCGTTCTTATCAGTGTTTGCAGAGCAGTGCATAGAAGCGATGCCACGAAGTGGGAGGAAGTAGTTCTGCATAGAGAACATACCCTTCTTCATCTCACCACCGTACCATGTGTTGATGATGACCTGCTCTTTGCTTGTCACGTTGAACACAACGGCTGTCTCTGAATGGAGGCCAAGTTCCTTCCAGTTCTCAACCTTAGCCTTAGATGCGTTGTAGACAATGAAGTCTGGCTCCTGTTCGAAGTCGGCCTCTGTCTTTGGACGGATGAACATATTTGTCACGAAGTGAGCCTGCCATGCTACCTCAACGATGAAGCGAACCTTCATGCGAGTGTCGCGGTGTGTGCCGCAATAACCATCAACGACATACAGCTTCTTGTTGCTCAGCTCTTCTTGTGCAATCTTCTTGACAGCTTTCCAAGCCTCAAGGCTCGCGCGGTGGTTATCGTTGTGATACTCCTCAGAGTCCCACCATACGGTGTCGTGTGAAGTGGCATCGTCAACGATGAACTTGTCCTTAGGAGAACGACCAGTGTAAATACCTGTCTTGCAGCTCACTGCGCCAAGCTCGGTCTCTACGCACTTGTCGAAGCCCTCAAGGCCTTCCTTTGTCTCCTCGTTGAACAGAACCTCGTAAGAAGGATTGTACAGAACCTCAGCAGTACCTGTCTGGATTCCGTAGCTTGCCAATACTGATTTGTCAAACTTTGCCATTTTTGTAAAATGTATTAGTTGTTAATAATGTGACTTTCTGTTTTCGATGGCAAAGGTAGCAAAACTTACAGGCACGGCAAAAAGTCTTGCGCGTTTTTTCGCGCGTTCTAAAACTTTTTTAGGTTAAAGAAATTAAAACCGTCCCATCTTGGTTCGTTTTGCTAAACGCAGTTGTCATTGCGAAGATAACTTTTGCCACTTTTTGCCTGTTCAAACTTATATTTTGCTTAACTTTGCAATATGAAACTATAAACAATAAACAATAGACAATCAACTTAAATATAAATATGATAGAGGTCGTAAATATTTCCGATATCAACAGCATTGTTGGCCAATATATCGCCGAGATGCGCGACAAGGATTACCAAAGAAACCGCTTGCTTTTCCGCAACAATATACGACGCGTGGGCTGGTATGAAGCCTTTGAAGTGTCCAAACAGCTCCACTACGAGACACGTGACGTGGTCACGCCCTTAGGTGTCTCCAAGGTCAACGTGCCATCAGACGATGTGGTGCTCGCCACCATTTTCCGCGCGGGCCTGCCATTTCATGAGGGTTTCCTTGACGTTTTCGACCATGCCGGCAACGCTTTCGTGTCGGCCTACCGTGAATATACCGACGCGGAGCACCACGAGGTGGGCATACACGTGGAGTATCTCGCCACGCCTTCCATAAACGAAAAGACGCTCATCATAGCCGACCCGATGCTTGCCACGGGTGGCAGCATGGAACTTGGCTACAAGGCTTTCTTGACAAAGGGCATGCCAAAGCGCATACATGTTTGCTGCGTGATAGCCACGGTAGAGGGGATTGAACACATTAAAAAGGTATTCCCAGATGACAGGACGACCATATGGTGCGCGGCCATAGACCCTGGCATGAACGAACACAAGTATATAGTGCCTGGCTTCGGCGACGCTGGCGACCTCTGCTATGGCGACAAATTATAACGTTTCACCATGAAGACATACGACTACTTGATTGTTGGCTCCGGACTCTTCGGGGCGACGTTTGCCCATTTTGCCCGTATGCAAGGCAAACGATGTCTGGTCATCGACAAGCGTCAACAGCTCGGTGGCAATGTCTATTGTGAACGTGTGGAAGGCATCAACGTGCACAAGTATGGCGCGCACATATTCCACACGTCCAATAAAGAGGTATGGGATTTCGTCAAC
>DJQL01000133.1:4886-13256 GCA_002437565.1 Prevotella sp. UBA6387 | reverse complement strand
TTTCACCAAATGTGGGGATGCTCCACGCCTTCGGAAGCAAAAGAGATAATCCACTCGCAATGCGAGGACGAAATCAAGCGGCAAATAGAATCGGGCAAGCGACTTGCCACTGGGCAAGCGACTGACAGGCTCAACCTTGAGGAACAAGCACTATCGCTTGTGGGACGCGACATATACAAGACCTTGATAAAGGAATACACCGAGAAGCAATGGGGACGTGAGTGCAAAGACCTGCCAGCTTTCATAATCAGGCGGTTGCCACTAAGGTTTACTTTCGACAACAACTATTTCAACGACTCTTACCAAGGCATCCCGACAGGCGGTTACAACAACCTGATTGGGCGACTGCTCGATGGCGTGGAGACGAAGGTCGGCGTCGACTTCTTCAATTCGGAGTATCACGACTGGCAAAACCACGCGCGCAACCTCGTGTACACCGGGCAGATAGACGAATTCTTCAACTTTAAGTTAGGGCATCTCAACTGGCGCACAGTGAGTTTCAAGACACGCGTGGAGAACACGCCCAACTTCCAAGGAAACGCGGTAGTGAACTACACCTCCCACGACGTGCCTTACACGCGCGTCATAGAGCACAAGCATTTCGAGATGTTCGGCGAGCAGGTTTACGAAAACCCGTTGACAGTAGTCAGCGAGGAATATTCCACGGAATATAAACCTGGCATGGAGCCTTACTATCCCGTGAACGACGCTAAAAACAACGAGATGGCAAATGAATACAGATCGTTGGCTGCAAGCCTTGCCAATCCTGAGTCGCCAACAAGACCCGACGAGGGCAAGGTAATATTCGGTGGCAGACTTGCCGAATACAAATACTACGACATGGCTCCCGTCATCAGCAAGGCCATGAAAATGCTTACATTTTAGAGCATAACAAACTAATAATCAGTACAATATAATAGCAAAGCGGACAACCATAGAGATGACGTCGCGTTTACGCTTGAATCGCGTCGCGTTTACGCTTAAACCGCATCGGCTTTACGGCGTAAACGCGACGCGATTTAAGCGTAAAGCCGATGGAAGAAAATTTCATCTAAAATATGCCTTAAAAACAGGCAGACGCAATTAAAATATATTAACTGAATTTATTGAAACATACATCTTTTATAATGTACTTTTGCAAAGCGTTTGAAAGGCCTGCGTCGTTTCAAATGAAACGGCCATGGATTTTAACGCCACAACGAGACATGACAAACGATGATATATCCAAAGAATTTTGAGACTAAAATAGGATTCAACGAGATAAAGGACAAGGTGGCAAGCTTTTGTCTGTCTACGCTTGGCAAAGGCGTGGTCGAGGAAATGACATTTTCCAACGACGCCGAAACCATTAACACGTGGATGGAAGAGATTCGCGAGATGAGACAGATTGAAGAGCAGGACGACTTCCCGTTGGCTTTCTTTTTCGACGTGCGCGACAGCTTGAAAAGGCTGAGGCTGCAAAACACGTGGATAGAGGAAAGCGCGCTCTTCGACATTAGGCGTTCGCTGAAGACCATCGACGACATAGTGGCATATCTCTATCGTGGGGAGGAAATGCCCGGACAAGATGATGACGACAGCGACGTGACGCTGAAGAAGTGGGACTACCCTGCCCTACACGACATTGTCGACGGAATCGCCACATTTCCCGTCATCATACAGCAGATAGACCAAATCATAGACAAGTTTGGTCACATCCGCGACAACGCCTCACCCGAACTGCTCAACATACGACGCGAGTTGGCAAAGACCAACGGGTCGGTGTCGAGAATCTTAAACAGTATTCTCCGCACGGCCCAAAGCGATGGCATAGTGGACAAGGATGCCGCGCCAACAATGCGCGACGGCCGCCTCGTCATACCAGTGGCACCGGGATTGAAAAAGAAGATCTCGGGTATCGTGCACGACGAAAGCGCGACAGGGCGCACCGTGTTCGTGGAGCCCACCGAGGCCGTGGAGGCAAACAACAAGATTCGCGAACTGGAGATCGAGGAGCGAAAGGAGATAATACGCATCTTGTCGAAAATGGCGCAGCGAATACGGCCACATGTCAGGGAAATGCTCGACTCGTATGACTTTCTTGCCAAGATAGACTTCATACAGGCAAAGGCAAAATTGGCAAAGGACATGGATGCCTTTGAACCAGCGGTTAAAGAATCGCCTTACATAGACTTCATACGAGCACGCCACCCGCTGCTTGAGGCGCATCTCAATGGTGAGATTGTGCCTCTCGACATCATGCTCACCCCCGAGAAGCACATCCTCATAATATCCGGGCCTAACGCTGGTGGCAAATCGGTATGCCTTAAGACCACTGGACTGTTGCAATACATGCTTCAATGTGGACTTAGCGTGCCCGTGGACGGAAGGAGCAAATGTGGAGTCTTCGACGACATAATGATAGACATAGGCGATGAGCAAAGCCTTGAGAACGACCTGTCCACCTATTCATCGCACCTCCTGAACATGAAGAACATGATGAGGCAGGCATCCAGCAAGACTCTGATTCTCATCGACGAGTTTGGCACTGGAACGGAACCGCAAATAGGCGGGGCAATAGCCGAGAGCGTGCTCTCGCAGTTTTGCGACAGGCAGGCGTGGGCGGTAATCACAACCCACTACCAAAACCTCAAGCACTTTGCCGATGCCCACGATGGCGTGGTCAACGGTGCCATGCTCTACGACCGCCACGAGATGCGCCCTCTCTTCCAGCTTGCGATAGGTAGGCCTGGCAGCTCGTTTGCAATAGAGATAGCGAGGAAGATAGGCTTGCCAGAACAGGTGATAAGGCAAGCCTCGGAGATAGTAGGCTCAGACTATATCCAGAGCGACAAATACCTGCAAGACATTGTTCGCGATAAGCGCTATTGGGAACAGAAGAGGCAGACTGTGCACCAAAAGGAAAAGGAACTGCAACAACGCATAGAACAATACGAGAAAGACATTGCCGATGTCTCTGCCGAACGAAAGGCGGTGATAGCCAAGGCAAAGCAAGAGGCAGAGGAACTGCTCAAGGAAAGCAACAAGCGCATTGAGAACGCCATAAGGGAGATTCGCGAGCAGCAAGCTGCCAAGGAAGAGACAAGAAAGATTCGTGCCGAACTCGACTCCTTCAAAGAGGATGTAGCAGACGACAATTGGGAGAACTCATCAAAGAAGAAGAAGTCGGCTGGACTCATTTCCGACGAGGATTTCCAGAAGAAAGTGGAGCAGCTGAAAGCGAGGAAACAACGCCGCGAGGATCGCAAGAAGACAAAAGGCAAGGACGAGGAGAAAGCTGCAAACGCCTTGAGAAACGCGGCCGTCAAATCAAAGGTCGTAACAGACAGGCCAATAGCAGTGGGCGACAATGTACGGCTGAAAGGCTTGCGCTCGCAAGGCGTGGTGGAGCAATTGTCGGGCAAGACAGCCACCGTGCTTGTGGGCGACTTGCGAACCAAGTTGCCCGTATCGCGCATCGAGCTCGCGACACAAGACGTTTCCACGACCAATTCCACAGATACGCCCAAGAGCAAGATGGACACTATAAAGGAGGGACTTCAAGCCTTCAACGTTTCGCACGTGACGCAAAACACCATCGACGAGCATAGAAAGGACTTCCATCCAGACCTCGATGTCAGGGGTATGCGTGGCGATGAGGCTTTGCAAGCTGTGAGATATTTCATAGACGATGCCGTGCTCATGGGCGTGCAACGCGTACGCATACTCCACGGAAAAGGCAATGGCATACTTCGCTCGCTCATCCGACAATATCTCTCGGCTGAACCGACAGTAACCAACTACCACGACGAGGACGTGCGTTTTGGCGGAGCCGGCATCACCGTGGTCGACTTCTGAGCCTTGAATATTTTTCCATTGATTGTTTACCCAAACAAGGAAATTCAGAACCTGCGAAACAAAAGCCTTAGACGGCGCGAACGGAGTATCATCCGCGAGCCGTCCAAGGCTTCTTTCTTATAATGCGTCTCCAGGTCGTCTATGCCATAGTCGCGAAACAGGCTGGGATCGGTGACAGGCTTGTTGCCGCCGTCACCCAACGTCTCCTCATGTCCTTCGCTGGTATAGGGCGAGAACAACGTCAGGCTGTCAGCGTCTTGCTTGAAACGGAAATAGAAAGAAGCCGAACCGCCCTGCAACTGCAACAAGCGCACTTGGAAAGACCAAAACATTTTCTCGCCAGACACGTCAAGCGAGCCACCAGTGGCGAGAGTGTCTATTCGCTCCAAATGCCAAAAGCCATCGAGCTTGCCATTGTCACTTGTCTCCAAGTCGCACGACATGAGACAGGTAGAAGCCATGACCATCACGAGTAATCTTATAATTTTACCCATTGTCGCGAAGCCTTTCCCTTAATTTACCACTGCGCCGCATGTAAGCCATCAGCAACAGCACACTGGCAAAGCCCACAAACAGCGAAACCATATAAGATATGTTGGCAAAAGAGTCGTAAAGACCATGAAGCACGGCAGGCACCAATATGGCGAGAAACCATAAGGCGTGGCGGTAACGCGGGTAAAGCCCTGCCATGCCGAGATAATAGCCAGCTATGCCACACCAAATGGCATGGAGAAAAGGCAATGAGGTGAGACGGGCAATGTTTAGCACGAAAGCCGTGGTGTAATCGGCGCGAATGTTTATGGTGGTCTGGTATTGCACGCCCTCAAAAACGCCAAACGCTATACCGGCGACAAGTCCAAAATAGACCATCGTCTGGGGCAACATGGGCTCACGGCTGCGGCGCTGAAGAATGAGGAGCGGTATCATCTTGGTGAACTCTTCGGTAAGTCCCACGCCAAGCACGTAGCCAATGACGCTAAATGGAAACGCCGCGTCGGTGAAGACATTGAAGAAGTTGAGCCTGTGCAGCGTGCCAAAGATGAGGAACACTCCAGCTTGGGTCAGGAAGAAAGTGGTGACGGTTGTCTTGGCGTTTACCTGCCGCGTGCTAAACAACCAGGCGAAGAACAGCCCCCAAATAGTGGCGAAATAGAGCGACACCACATAGAACACCAAGATGCCACCAATGGGCAACAGCATGATGACAGACAGCGACAAGCCCGCTATCGCAAGAATGAGCAATCGCTTGTCTTCAAGGAGCGAGTGCCGACTGATGTCCTCGCGAGGCAGAATGAGGTCGCGCCCCATGTGCGACAACTGGTTAAGCAAGGAGCCATTGCTCTTGACCGTCGGACTAAAGCCTTTACGCGCCAACAGTTGCTTTACAGTACCATCCTCACCAGTGTCAGCATCACGCGCCTTGTCGTTGAGCAAAAGCCTGCCCTCCTCAACATATCTTGCCACTATGGACTCATCGTACGGCCCATAATCTCTCGTGTTTCTTGTTATTATAAGCATATATCAACAATTACTGACATTGCAAATATAACACACATTATCCAATCCCACAACACCATATGGAAGAAAATAAGAAAGAATTTGGATTTTTAGAAAAAAAACTCAGAAAAATTTGTTTATTACAAGAAAAAGGCATACCTTTGCACTCGCTTTACAAGACAGGCAGACTTCAAGGTCTGATACATTTGTAAGATACTTTTTGGACTTGTAGCTCAGTTGGTTAGAGCAACAGACTCATAATCTGGAGGTCATAGGTTCAAGCCCTATCTGGTCCACGCTAATAATGAAGCAGTTACGAATGTCGTAACTGCTTTTTTCGTATAGCTGCGTAAACAATGCGTAAACAAACTGTCCAGAGTTGGAGATGTTTACGCAATGATATTCTGTAAAACTCAGCAACCATATAATCAAAAACTGCAAGGCAAGCATTCTTGCCCACATTGCCGTTGGGGAAATATCATCGGGCAAGAGATTAGTTTTTACAATCTCCGCCTTGTCCTTATCCACTGAATAACGTATGGCATTTGAGCCATGGCTAATAACCTTTGCTTTTGCTATCATATCTGTTGTATATTCTATTGGGGTAAGTATTTCTCTACCCCAGTTCGGGATAAGTTATTACTCAAAATTAAAGAAGAGCCTACAAAAATCATATTCAGCTTAATTTTCCGGTTGCTGATTTCTTATAAACAATAAAGGCGAACATGAAGGCATGGCTTATGGCCAGCCCCTATAAGAAATCACCTTTCAAGGAAAACTATTTTACATGAGTGTTTAATCATATAGTACAAAGGAGAAAAAACATGAAAAGAGTATTCAATCTTTTGGTAGTAGACGAGAGTGGCAGCATGAGCATCATCAGGCACAACGCATTGGTGGGCATCAACGAGACCTTGACCACCATCCAGAAAATGCAGAAGACGCACAAGAACTTGGAGCAGCGTGTTACGCTCATCACCTTCGACAGTAACCATAAGAGTCTGCTTTATGACAATGTGAATGCATATCAAGCCAAGCCTTTGACGGCTAAAGATTACAACCCTTGCGGCGCCACTCCTCTATACGATGCCATAGGCATGGGTATCGCCAAGATAAACGCACAGGCAGGGAATAACGACAGCGTGCTGGTTACTATTATCACAGACGGTGAGGAGAACTGTAGCGAGGAGTACAGCCTAAAGATGATCAAGAACCTAATCGAGAAACTCAAGAAGCAGAACTGGACCTTTACTTTCATCGGTACCGATAACCTCGACGTGGAGAGTATAGCAATGGGCATGGGCATCGACAATCATCTCCAGTTTGCCGAAGATGAGGCTGGCACTCAGGCAATGTTCAAAAGGGAGAACCTTGGGAGGATTCATTTCTGTCGGAGTATAGCGACGAATCGCTCGATAGAAGCAGGGAGCTACTTCGATGAGAACTTGATGGCTAAGATTCAGTCTATGCAAGGCGACGAATCGCTCGATGAAAGCAAGGAGCTACACGATGAGAAATAACGTCCCCGTGATAAGCATATATTAAGTATCTCACAACATTAGGCTGCGCTAACGGCATGACGGGCAAAACACATGAAAAAGACGTATATTTCTTTAATGGCGATTCTCTTTACTTTCGATGGTGCCACTCATCGCTTATTCATCTGACGATGCACTATCGACAGAAGCATCAAGACTAACATTTTAGAAATATCCTGAATACAAGACGGTGATTACTTGCAAAAGAGTTGAACAAGAAAAACAAAAGAGCTGCACGAAGCTTCGCGCGGCTCTTTTGTGTATTAGACAGTGTGTATTTTTTCTTTTTCGGCAAAGGATTCGTATATTCGTTTCATATCTTCTGGCAAGTAGTTTATCACTTTAGTCCTTATCTCTTGTGGAATGTCGAAGCGGGCTTCGGCGATACTGCCGACTATGGCGCCGATGGTATCGCTGTCACCACCATGAGAGATAGCCAGGCGGATGGCATCCTCAAAACTTTTCGATTGAGCGATGAGGTTGAAAGATAAGGGAACGGCACCCATGCAGGTTTCGTCGAACACTCCCTTGGGATAATTTCGAGTGTCGAAGTCGGTATAGTAGCTTTGTGCTATCTTCTTGAATCCTTCAATAGCCTCGTCTTTTGGCAAGTTCTCTTCCTTTGCCTTGCGGAAATGTCAGGTAGCATGAGCCACGGCTTTCGCTCCCTTGATTCCTTCGGGATGGTTATGGGTAGGTAGGGCTGTCTTCTCGGCCTCTTCCAAGACTTGCGACAAGTCGTCGAAAAGCCAAGCGACAGGAGATACTCGCATCGCCGAGCCATTGCCAAAACTATTGTATGGCTGTGGATTATCAGAATGAACCCAAGCGGCGAATCTTCCGCCGTATGCTCCCTTGGGGTTGGGATAGCGGCGGCACCAGTCGTGCAAGCTTTCCTGGTAGCTTCGCTTGTTCAACACCGCATCGGCTATTGCCACCGTGCAAATCGTATCGTCGGTGAAGTCGCATCCTTCGCCGAACATGTCAAAGCTATAATCAAATGTATTGTTGAACTCATACTTCGAGCCAACAATATCGCCTATAATTGCTCCTAACATAGCAAAGCTCGCTTAATCTGCAGCCAAGAAATTCCACTCTTTCAGCTTTCTTTTTGCCAGTTGATGCCCCTCTTAGTAGGCTAACGAGTAGTAGCGTTTAGCTTCGGCTAAGTTTTTCCCAACACCCCAACCTTTCTCATAGAATTCGCCGCAACGATAATGAGCATAAGGAAGCCCACAAGCCTTGTAGAGTTCAAAAGCTTTTTCCAAATCAACTTCTGAGCCTTCTGTTCCTTTGCGGTATATGTCAGCCAAATTGCTTCTTGCCAAATCGTTTCCTTGGTCTGCCGACCTGGCAAACCAATATTTCGCAAACTCTATGTTCTTTTCAACGCAGACGCCATCATTAAAGATACATCCCAAGTCGTTTTGAATTTCGTCGTCTTCAAGTTCGATATTATTAGGATCATTCTTGATCATGTTCAAGACATCCTTTATGC
>DJQL01000133.1:0-4706 GCA_002437565.1 Prevotella sp. UBA6387 | reverse complement strand
TGGCAGACTGATGTTCTTGACTTCCTTTGCCTCCTCAAACAATGGGGCAATGTCCTCTGGCTCAAAGCCGGCGATGCCACAACCGATTGGGGTGACAAGGAAATGCAGGTCGGGATGCTGCTTGGCATAGGCGATGAAGTCATCTACGTATGGGCGAATAGTGTCCACACCACCTTGCATCGTAGGGATGGCGTAGCTCTGACCATGCAAGCCAACACCCTTCCCCATGACAGCTCCGAAGTGAAGCCGGGCAGTACGAGCTGCGCCACCGCCATGCATGCCAGCCAAGTTGCTGCCAAACACAAATATCTCGTTCTCCTTCAGATGCTCAATCCATATTGGAGTAATCCGTTCTTTCTTGTGGTTCTCTGCCATATTCTTATCTTCATTTACGTTAAACATATCATCCGGCATATTCTTTGGTGAAAGAGATAGACACTTTAGAATCCTCAATTGTGCACCAGAACTGCTCTTGGTGTAATTGTATTCCGAGGCATCAAAGTATTCCTTGAAATACGGTATCACCACATCGTGCATCATTTTCTGGCATCGCTGAGTGACGGCAGAGGCTGTCATGCCCAACTGCTTGGCTACGTCTTTGCCCTTGAATCCCTCAATGTAGAGCATCTTGAGGATGATAGCGTTCTTGCTGTCGCGACCATAATAATGGTTGCTGATATCCTCTATCGTGTTATAAAGCTCTTGCTCAAACTGGCTGTCAGTCACGTCAAATTGCATTTTCTGATTCTCCTGCCTTGCCTCGAAACTCTCGAAACGCTGTTCCTTCGCCACTTCTTTCAACTTATCCAAGAGAAGGAAGCGAAATCCATTCACCATCCAAGTCTTGAGCGACATGCCTGGTTTCCTGTCTTCCAATGGCTTAAAGTTGTGTTTATAAAGATAGAGATAATATTCGTGGGCAAGTGAATAGAAGTCCATGCCAGGCTTGTTGCGCAAATCGTATCGCTTGTCATAGACGCAATAGGCTACACGACAATAACCATAAAAATACTCTTTTACAATCTTGGCATTGGCTTTCTCGAAACCTTGCAGAATATCATCGTCGGATAGCATGGCAAGTCCCGACAAATTAATATTTTCCTTCATATTGTTTGTTAGTTACGTTGTTTGCAAATTTAATGTATTTTCTCGTTAATAACTTCCCTACATCTTATTTTTTATTCCTTTATATCTTATAAGAACAAAGAAGGATAAAAATTAAGCAGACATAAAAAAACAAGAAGATGGAATAAACATCAAAAGCAAATCTTGTCCCGAACTGAGGTATATATTGTAATTGGCAGTCAGAGAGTGACTATCAACCGGTAGGGAGAAATAAATTGAGAAATGCTTCCATACAGCGAAAGCACGGAAGCATTTGTAGGGGAAAAGACAACAGTTATTGCAAACTCTTGTCAAGAATTTCAAGAAGAATGGTGGGGTTCTCATGAATTTGTTCAGCAGTGAGACCTCTTTTTTCCACTTCATCCGCTACGGCTGGATAGTCCTTGAATTTCTCTCTTATCTTTTTCAACAGTTTCTTTTGAGAATATTTTTCTCTCTTGGCATTATTTTTTTTACTTTCAAATAAATTCCAATAGTACACATGCTTGCCGCCATCAACCGTATAGTGATATGCCCTACAGTCCAAGTAAACGGTAATATTTGTCCATATGCCAGTAAACGACCTGCTGTGGGTAGAATTGTCAAAAGCATACGGCTCCATATAGCCAGTGACATGTTTTCCCTTGAAAACTTCAGTTGCCAAAAATGGGAATTTAGGGTCATCGTCTACAAGGATGAAAGTGCGTTTCTTTCCGTCTTGTAAAGCATTTTCCACTTCAAGCGATTTTATATCCTCTATTTTATATTTTACACCCTTGCCATTTTGCGTTCCACTGAAAGAGATTTTCTTTTTCATGAAATGAATGTCGTTCTGTAAATATCCGTTGAGCACAGTGCCGTCTTTTAGCGTCAGCACAGCCTTTGGCCAAACGACTTTCTGTTTCGGCTTCTTGGCGTTTACAGTTATCGCAAACGATAACACAATAAGGAAAATGATGAATAGCAGCTTTTTCATAAACAAATGTTTTTAATGTGTCAAAGTTAACACTTTTTTCTTTGTCAACAAATATTT
This sequence comes from Prevotella sp. UBA6387, assembly GCA_002437565.1. GTDB lineage: Bacteria > Bacteroidota > Bacteroidia > Bacteroidales > Bacteroidaceae > Prevotella. The sequence continues at coordinate 2,569 of DJQL01000133.1, read as the reverse complement.
GAGATCGTTTTCTTTAGAAAAAAGAAACATTTACGAATTAGCAAATGCTTTTTTCGTATAGCCAGCGTAAAAGCCATTAAGATATTCGTAACTTTGCAAGCATGAAGTTGAGCATTATCATCCCAGTATATCGCACCCAAGATACCTTGGACAGATGTTTACAAAGTATCTTGCAGCAATCATTCACCGACTACGAGATAATCCTCGTGGACGATGGATCGACAGACGAATGCCCCACGCTCTGTGATAATTATGCTCAAAAATATGAAAACATAAAGGTTATTCACAAGATAAATGGAGGTCTAAGCGATGCTCGCAATGCTGGTATTAAAAAGGCACAAGGGGAATACATCACATTCGTGGATAGCGACGATGCCATTCAAGAGGAGACTCTTCTACCTCTTATGAATGAACTTTATCAACATCCAAACGTGGACATCTTAGAATATCCTGTACTGGAACGATATGGTCATCCTTATAAACAACATCTGTTATCATTCAATCCACATGACTACAACACAGGAACAGAATATTGGTTCAAGGAAAGAGCTTACCAACATACTTATGCCTGGAATAAAATATATAAACACAAGCTATTTGAACATATCCGTTTCCCTAAAGGAAAAAACTTTGAAGATGCTCTGACTATACCAAAGTTGTTAGGACTCAATACTTCTTGTCAGATTCACCCAGCTATACGAGTTACCAATGTAGGATGCTACTATTATTACTGGAACACGAAAGGTATAACGGCCAATGCGAAATACGAAGACTTACACAATCTTTACAATGCTCATAGTCAAACTCTTGAATACATATTTAAAGATATAGAAGGATGCCAAGACCCATTGACAAAATATGGCAATTCTCTTCAAGACTTCATGCTCCGGATACTAAATGTACTGCTCGACCTCTATGAGCTGTCTGGAAAATATGAAGATCATCCACCACTTACCCACTATGTTGAAAAACTTAGTAAAATGGTGGAAATCAGATTTTTAAAACTAAAATTATTCAACTTATTAGGATATCATATATTATGCAGACTCAACAAACTTTTACATAGACCATACAAAAAATATGTCTTGTTCAAAAAAGATATCAGCAATCATATCGGAAGATTAAGACTTCTGTTTTTCATCAAGAAATAAATGAGTTATTAACATCTTTCTACTCTTCATAATAAACTATGTGGAAAACTTTCATATTTTGGACAAAGAATACACTAACATGAAAATTCTACTTTTAGGAGAATACAGCAATGTACACGCCACGCTTGCCGATGGACTACGTAAGTTGGGGCATCAAGTAACCGTTCTCTCCAATGGCGACTTTTGGAAAAATTATCCACGAGATATTGATTTGGTACGCAAGCCTGGAAAATTAGGAGGAATCCTCTACATAGCCAAGTTATTAACAATTGTGCATAAACTGCGTGGATACGACATTGTACAACTCATCAACCCCATGTTTTTGGAGTTGAAAGCTGAACGTATCTTCTCTATCTATAGGTATTTAAGAAAACATAACAAGAAAGTTATCCTCGGCGGATTTGGTATGGATTACTATTGGGTACACGTTTGTTGCCAAGACAAGCCTCTGAGATACAGCGATTTTAATATTGGAGATAAATTGCGAACCAACGCTGACGCACTGAAAGAAAGGAAAGATTGGCTTGGAACCACCAAGGAACGTCTCAATCGCATGATAGCTGAGGATTGCGATAGCATTATCACAGGTCTTTACGAATACTGGGCATGTTATTATCCAAACTTTCCACGTAAGACTACTTTTATCCCCTTCCCGATACGATCTTATGCGCACACTGCTGATATTTCATATGCCATTCCCAAAAAGATAAAACTATTCATAGGTATCAACAAATTAAGAAGCGAGTATAAGGGCACAGACATCATGCTCAAGGCAGCGCAAACCATCGCTGAGAAATATCCCGAAAAGGTAGAATTGCGCGTAGCCGAGAGCTTACCTTTCAAGCAATATGTAGAAATGATGAACGGAAGTGATGCCATCCTCGACCAACTCTACAGTTATACTCCAAGTATGAACTCGCTTGAAGCAATGGCGAGAGGAATCATATGTATTGGGGGGGGCGAACCAGAAAACTATGAGATTATCCACGAGACTCAATTGAGACCTATCATCAATGTCTTACCAACTTATGAGAGCGTTTATCAGCAATTAGAACAACTCGTATTGCACCCTGAGCGCATTCCACAACTCAAGAAAGAAAGCATCGAGTATATCAACAAGCATCACGATTACATGAAAGTGGCAAAGAAATATGAAGAATACTACAAAGACACTCTTTGCTGCCAAAGTGAAGAAACTCGCCTATGAATAGCATGGCAAAAATGCTCAAAAGCCAATATTTTTTCATCTTAACAGCTTGCGCTGTCAACGATTACTCGTATCTTTGCACAAGACTATAAATATAAAGCGTATCCATGGCAGAACTTCCAGCCCTTGTCAAAGACTTGGCATTGATACTTATCGTGGCAAGCATGGTCACACTTATCTTCAAGCGACTCAAGCAACCCTTGGTGCTTGG
>DJQL01000065.1 GCA_002437565.1 Prevotella sp. UBA6387 | reverse complement strand
AGTTCCCCACCCTGAACCTGCTGAAGAAATACGACAGCAAGCCTGTCATCGACATGGAGGAGATAAAGTCGAACAACGCACGCATCGTGGAGGTGTTGAAGAGCTTTGGCGTGGAAATAAGCAAAATCAACGCCACTGTCGGCCCAACGGTGACGCTCTATGAGATTACGCCAGCTGAAGGCGTGAGGATAAGCAAGATACGCGGTTTGGAAGCCGACATCGCCCTTAGTCTCTCGGCTCTTGGCATACGCATCATCGCGCCTATCCCTGGCAAGGGCACCATTGGAATAGAAGTGCCAAACAAGAAACCACAAATAGTGTCGATGGAAAGCGTGCTCAACACCAAAAAGTTTCAGGATACGAAAATGGCATTGCCCATGGCGTTGGGAAAGACGATCACCAACGAGGTGTTCATGGTAGACCTTGCCAAGCTTCCACACTTGCTGGTGGCTGGTGCCACGGGACAGGGTAAGTCGGTAGGACTGAATGCCATAATCACATCTTTATTATATAAGAAGCATCCAAACGAGCTGAAGTTCGTGCTTGTAGACCCCAAAAAAGTAGAGTTCAGCATCTACAACAAGATAGCTCCACACTATATGGCAGCATTGCCAGAGAATGAGGATGAGCCCATCATCACCGACGTGCAGAAGGTGGTGCGCACGCTCAACTCCTTATGCAAGCTCATGGATCATCGCTACGACATGCTCAAGCTCGCCAACGTGAAGAAGATTGACGAATACAACGACAAGTTCATCCATCACAAGCTGCGGCTTACCGATGGGCACGAATACATGCCATATATCGTAGTCGTAATCGACGAGTTCGGCGACCTCATCATGACAGCCGGCAAGGAAATTGAAGCACCAATAGCGCGCATCGCCCAACTCGCCCGTGCAGTGGGCATACACATGATAATAGCGACGCAGAGACCTACCACAAGAATCATCACAGGTAACATCAAGGCTAACTTCCCTGGCCGCATGGCGTTCCGCGTGGCCTCGCAAATCGACTCGCGCACCATACTCGACCGCACGGGCGCCGACCAACTCGTGGGTCGTGGCGACATGCTATTCCTTGGCGGTGGCGAACCTGTGCGCGTGCAGTGCGCGTTCATCGACACGCCAGAAATAGAGGCGGTCAACGACTTCATAGCAGCTGAGCCTGGCCCTGTGGACGCTATGGAACTTCCAGAGCCAGATGACCCCAACGCCATTGGTGCCGGTGGTGGCATTGAGGGAGAAGCAAAGAATCTTGACCCATACTTTGACGAAGCCGCACATGCAATAGTGATTTCGCAACAAGGCTCTACAAGCATGATACAACGGCGCTTCTCCATTGGCTACAACCGCGCGGGAAGATTGATGGACCAGTTGGAGAAGGCCGGAATCGTAGGAGCCGCACAAGGCTCCAAGCCACGCGAAGTGCTACTGCAAGACGAGGCGAGCCTCAACGTGCTCTTAGCGAGAATCCATGGCGCATGAAAAGGAAGAATTACAGTTTAAACATATAGGATATAACTTATTCAAGGTTATGAGGAAAATATTGTTTATCAGCATTCTGTTGACGCTTTGCATTGGCACATTTGCCCAAAGCGGCTCACAGGCAATGAAAGTGTTAGACAAGGCCACTTCCATCGTTGGGAGAAAAGGTGGCGCGGAGGCCAACTTCACGGTTTCCGGCAAAAAGACCGGCACGCAGTCGGGCACAATAGCCATCAAAGGCAACATGTTCATGGCTCGCACGAACAAGGCCATGGTGTGGTTCAATGGCAAAACGCAATGGAGCTACCTCAAAATGACAAACGAGGTGAACATCTCCACGCCCAACGAGGCAAAGCGCATGAGCATGAACCCATATACGTTCATGTCCATGTACAAGAAAGGATACAACCTGTCCATGACAACATTTGGTGGAAACTACATTGTGCACATGACCGCGCAAAACAGACAAAGGAGCGTGCAAGAAGCTTATATCACGATAAGCAAAGGCTCATACAAGCCATCCGTAGTGAAAATGAGACAGGGCAATGATTGGACTACTATCTCGATAACCAATTTCAAGGCAAAGAACCAACCAACAAGCAAGTTTTCTTTCAATCAGAAGGATTTTCCAAAGGCCGATGTCATTGACTTGAGATAATGGCTGACGCAAGATCAAACAATTAGGTGCAAATCTGCTTAGCATTTTTGCACCATTTTTTTTAGCTATTAATTCAGAGTAATCCCGATTATGTGCCACATCATTTTTACATGATTACAATGAAAAACCTCGGAAATATTTGGATGTTCGGCAATATCATCGTAACTTTGGGGAAACAACTCACACAATCACATGAAAAGATTATTAATATCCGCTTGCCTATTATTGGCAATGAGCGCGACAACTATGGCGCAGTCCGAAGCAGAGTGTCTCTCTTTTCTTTACAAGAGCATGTCCACTCCCGACCGCATAGACTATACTAAGGCCTATTGGCAGAAGCAAGTGCGCATGGCGTTGAAAGCGAGAGCAGATATGCCTTGGGGAAAGAAAGTGCCCAAATGGGAGTTTGAGAACTTTGTCCTTCCAGTCAGGGTGAACAATGAGGCGTTGGACAATTCTCGCGAAATCATTTACAAGGAATTGGCTCCTCGCGTCAAAGGCCTCACCATGGAGCAAGCCGCCTTGGAAGTGAACCACTGGTGCCATGAGAAAGTGAGCTACCGCCCAAGCGATGGCCGCACGTCGTCACCTCTCGCCACTATGCGCAATAGCATTGGCCGCTGTGGAGAAGAGAGTACCTTCGCCGTAGCGGCTCTTCGCTCTGTTGGCATCCCTGCCCGTCAGGTTTACTGCCCACGATGGGCGCATACTGATGACAACCACGCATGGGTAGAGGTGTGGATTGATGGCCGCTGGCGCTTTATGGGTGCTTGCGAACCTGAGGCGACATTGGATAAGGGATGGTTCAACTGGGCGGCAAGCCGCGCGATGCTCGTTCGCGCGTACGACTATGGGGGCAACGAGATAGCGACCACCGACACCTACGCCCCAACAAAGACATTGAAGGTTAGGGTTGTGGACGAAGAAGGAAAGGCAATAAAAGGGGCAACTGTCGACTTCCGCGTCTACAACTACTCCGAGTTCTATCCTATATGCTCCACCAAGAGCGACGCGGAGGGTTATGCCACATTCAAGACCGGCTATGGCGACTTGCTGGTGTGGGCCGGCACAAAAGACAAGTATGGCGTGAAAATAGCTGATGCCTACTCCACCGAGATTACCATAACACCTTGTCACGAGTCTGGAAGTTCATGGGTTGATGAATACGACCTGCACGTTCCCACCACCGTGCTCCAAGAGCCTGACCGCAGCGTTGTAGACACGGTAAGCGAAAACAGTCGCCGCTTGACCGCCGAAGACAAAATTCGCACTGCATACCAGAAGCGGACGTTCTATCAAGGCGACAACGACATTCTGAAGAAGGCGCGCAGCAACTGGAAGGTAATGGATAAGTTCTTGAAGGAAAAGAACCCAAAGACAAACCTTGTGCTTCAAGGACTTAGCGAGAAGGATCTTCGCGATGTCTCCATAGACGTCCTTCACGACGCTTGCCTGCTAAGCAACGACGCTTTGCAAAGTGGAGGCATTCGCATCTCAACGGAGCATCTCAGGCCCTATGTGGCTTTCTTGCAGAAGCGTTTGCCAAAGATGACAGCCAAGGAATGGATTGCCTGGGTAGAAAACAATATCAAGGTGGACAACTCCAATAATCCCAAGCAGCTCTACGTGTCTGCCGTTGGCGTTTACAACAACCGCACGTGTGATGCCCGCAGCCGAGAGCTCTTCACCGTGGCTGGCGCGCGTGCGCTCGGCATGAAGGCCAAGCTCGACCCATTGGGCAAGGCGATGGTCGCCAACGGGGACTCTTGGATTCAGCTCAGCAACAAACAGTCTACAGAACCAAAACAGGCACAAGGCACACTCAAGCTCGAAGTGCCAGCCGACGTGATGTACTACCATGGCTACACCATATCAAAGATGGTTGATGGCCGTCCAACGTCGCTCGACTATGCTGATGATGACCCAACCGTGACAGAAAAGTTCCGCAATGGACTCAGCCTCCCCGCTGGCGACTACCTTCTCACCACAGGCACGCGTCTCAAAGGTGGCGACGTGCTAACCCACAACGTGATGTTCACGCTCAAGGCTGGTCAGACCACGACCATACCTGTGTTCTTCCGCACAAGTTCAAGAAGCGTGAAAAGCGACTTGCAACTTGATGACAGCGAAAAGAACGCAAGTGCCACATCCGTCCAAAGCGCACAATAATTTACTATAATAGCATTCCCTCCCCTTGGTTTCCATCATGGAAGCCAAGGGGATTTGTTTTAATGTTTCTGAATACATGAAGTTAGAAGTTTGCTGTGGGAATATCGCAAGCGTAAAGGCCGCTATTGATGGTGGCGCTGACCGAATAGAACTATGTCGCGACTTGGAACTCGATGGGCTCACCCCAAGCCAAGAGATGATTCGCGAGGCCGTAAGTCTCTGTCATCCAGCTGGATTATTGGTTCACGTTCTCGTCAGGTCTCGCGATGGCAATTTCGTTTACGATGATGCCGAGGTTGAGAAAATGGAAAATGAAATACGCATGGCCGTCGGTGAAGGTGCCGACGGTGTTGTCATAGGGGCGCTAACTCCCGATGGCTACATAGACGTTGACGCGTGCCGAAAATGGATTGATGCAGTTCAACTCGCCAATGGGCACCTCTGCCGCAACGTGACGTTTCATCGCGCCTTTGACGTATGCAACAATCCATTGGAGGCCATATGGCAAGTCGCGCGACTGGGATGCAACCGCATCCTTACATCCGGGCAACAATCCACTGCTGAAAAAGGCATACCATTGCTGAAGCAACTCGTGAGAAAGGCCGAAGAAATATCCGCCAAGTCAGGACACGAGTTTAGCATATTGTGCGGAGCTGGCGTAAACACCCTAAATGCCAGCATGATATTAAAAGAAACGGGAGCCACGGAAATACATGGCTCCCTGCGCACGGGTCTTGTTTCTGACGCTCAAAAGATAAGGCAAGTGAAGCGATCTATCTCTTGACCACTATCACGTGGTCTGGCGTGGTCAATGTAGCGGGGATGGCAATGTGCAATTCCTTGTTCTTATATGTATAAGTCACCTTCTTTCCTGTTTGGAAGTCGGTGACTTCTTTTGGCTTTTTAGCCATCGGCATGGTGACACCGCTTGGGGCTTTCCTGCCTTCATCGGGGCAAATGTGCACATACACCTTGCCATTTTTCTCAGTAGTAGCGCCCCACTCGCAAGGTTTCATCGGGCCTGCCACGCTGCCATACAGTGTCTCGCCATAGACACGCATCCATTTGCCCAGCTCCTTTAAGCGGTCAAGAGCCAACGCCGGTAGTTCACCGTTGGGCTGTGGGCCGATGTTCAGCAACAGGTTAGCACCCTTTCCCGACGTGTTGATGAGCAGGCGGATAAGTTCTGCCACCGACTTGTAGTTCTGGTCCACTACCTTATAGCCCCACATGCCGTTCATGGTCTGACAAGTCTCCAATGGCAAGTGACTTATCTGCGCCGCCTTATCCACGAAGCCTGCCGTGTTCTCACCAGGCAGGTCACGCTCAAAGATTTGCATGTCCTCTCCGTCAAAAGGTTTCATATGGTGATTGTTACCTATGAGACAAGCGGGCTGCAACTTGTGGATAAGGGCATATTGCTCAGGCAGGTGCCAGTTGAATGGAACTGAGTCTTGGTCGTGATCCCACCAGCCATCAAACCAGATGGCGCCAATCTTGCCGTAGCGGGTCAGCAGTTCTGTGAGCTGGGCGTTCATGAATTTGAAATAGTGAGGCCAATCGCTCTTGGTGCTGTCCTTTCCGCAATGCCGACCCGTGCGACCCATCGGGTAGTCGTCGCGCGTCCAGTCGATGTGGCTGTAATAAAGATGCAACCTCATCCCCTCCTCGTGGCAAGCGTCGGCAAGTTCTTTCACCACGTCACGCTTGAAAGGCGATGCCTTCATTATATTGTAATCACTCTGCTTAGTGTCCCACATCGAGAAGCCGTCGTGGTGGCGAGTGGTGAAGCAAATATACTTCGCGCCAGCATCTTTTATGGCGCGCACCCACTCATGGGCGTTGAAACGATGGGGATAGAAAGCGTCGGCGGCCTTGGCGTATTCCATGCGGTCTGGCACGGCGTTTTGCAAATACCACTCTCCTTGGGCAAACGTGCTGTAAATGCCCCAATGAAGGAAAATGCCGAACTTGGCATTGCGGAAATTCTCACGTTCCGCAAGGTTCTCCTTAGTCGGCACATAGGTTTGTGCCATGGCTCCGAGAAAACACAAAAAGAATGCGATAGTAGACAGTGTTCTTTTCATATATGAATAATAAAAGATTTAACGCCAAAAATACAAATAAAACCGTGAAACGGCAAACATCTTCTAATATTTTCGCTACCTTTGCTAAAAATTATTCAGCTAAACTTATATGCGACGATTATTAGTTTCCATTTTCGCGCTTTGCGCCACGCTTTTGTCTTTTTCACAGTCCAGTCAACCCAAGCCCTTGCCATGGCGCGGCATGATGATTGACGTCAGCCGTCATTTCGTGCCACTCAGCGAGCTGTATCGTGAGGTTGACATCATGAGCCGCTATGGGCTCAACATCCTGCACCTTCATCTCACCGACGCGGCTGGTTGGCGCATGGAGATAAAAGCCTATCCCCGACTCACCGAGGTGGGCGCATGGCGCACAAGGCAGACATGGAAAGAGTGGTGGAACAAGCCGGAGAACCAAGAAGGCCAAGACCTCAGCTATGTGCGTGCCTACAGCAATAGCAAGGACGGCTTTGGCGGCTACTACACACAAGAGGAACTGAAAGGACTGGTGAAATACGCCCAGGCCAAGGGCGTGACAATAGTGCCCGAGATAGAGTTCCCTGGCCACAGCGAGGAAGTGTGCGCCGCATATCCCGAAGTGGCGTTCAACCATGCGGAAATGGACGTTTCCAAGGATGAGACCTACAAGTTCATGGAGACGATATTGAAAGAGGTCACCGAGGTCTTCCCCTCCACCTACATACACTGCGGAGGCGACGAGACGGCGACACAAAAAGAGGAGTATCCCAACGCCATACGCCGGATGAACTCCATCGTGCGCGGCCTTGGCCGAAAGATGGTGGTATGGGATGAGGCTCTCTCCGACTCCAAGGCCGACAGCAGCATCGTCATCATGGTCTGGCGCAACGCCGACACTGGCAAGAAGGCCTTGTCGCTTGGCCACGAGGTGGTGATGTGCCCAGGCTCGTGGTGCTATCTTGACAGTTATCAAGACGCGCCAGCCACTCAACCCGAGACGATGGGCGGATACAGACCACTTAAGCACATTTGGGATTTTGGCAAGGAGATAGCCCCATTCCGCGACAAGCTCCTCGGCGCGCAGGTGACATTGTTCACAGAGTATGTGCCCACGGTGAGCTTGCTGCAATACCAGTTGTGGCCGCGTGCGCTTGCCATGGGCGAGATAGGCCTTGGCCGCACTCGCTCATACAAGGAGTTCCACAAATGGGCCACTCATGTCACCGACAGCTTGCGCAAGGCTGGCGTAAACGCCTTTGACCTCAGGAAAGAAATTGGCGAGCGCCCGGAATATTTCAAGAAAGTGAAGCACTTGGCCATAGGCGGCAAGGTGAGGTTCAATGGCAACTGCCATTACAGCGACGTGTATAGCGCAGGTGGCGACAACGCCCTCGTCGACGGCTTGCAAGGCACGTGGAACAACAACGACAATCGCTGGCAAGGATTCTGCTGCGACCTCGACATCACCATAGACCTTGGCAAGGAGCGCACCGTGCATGACGTGACCATGAACTTCATGCAGCTCACGGGACCCGAGATTTTCTTCCCCGAACAAGTCACGGTCAACGGCGAGCAATGCACAGGCAATCCCAAGGATTTGCCTTACTCCATTTGCAATTACACTCTGAACAAGAAGCAAACCACTCGCTATCTTCACATCAAGGCCAAGCGTTCACCTCGCAATGGCTGGCTGTTTGTCGACGAGGTTATCGTAAAGTAAATGAAACATGCAAGTTCCAAGCCACACTACGCACTCCTTGACGGACTGCGTGGCGTGGCGGCCTTGCTTGTGGTATGGTATCACGTGTTCGAAGGATACCAGTTCGCGGGCAACAAGCCTATCATCGATTTTACCAACCACGGCTACCTCGCCGTCGACTTTTTCTTAATCCTGTCGGGTTTCGTCATCGGCTATGCCTACGACGACCGTTGGGGCAAGTCGCTCAACCTTGGCTCGTTCTTCCGTCGTCGCCTTATCCGTCTTCACCCCATGGTGATGCTTGGTACCGTAATCGGCGCCGTGTCGTTTCTGCTCACCGGCATGGAACGTTGGGACGGCACCCACTCCACTCTCCTTCTCACTCTCCTTGCCGTGCTCTGCTCATGGCTAATGATCCCTGCGTTGCCAGGCATGCCGCGCG
>DJQL01000086.1:1766-24705 GCA_002437565.1 Prevotella sp. UBA6387 | reverse complement strand
TAGTGATTCTTTTGTGCATGATAAGGCTCGTTGCCATATTGGCAAGCATACTCGCCCTATGAGATGCAGTACGACTCAGATGGTTGAACTTTTTATTGTGTCTCATTTTGTTTTAATGCTTAATTGGACAGTTGAACAGTGACCCGTGGTTTATTCCTTATCCAGTTTATACTTTGAAATATCCATTCCAAACGACAGATTCAGACTCAAGAGCAAATCATCAAGCTCAGAGAGCGATTTCTTACCGAAGTTGCGGAACTTAAGGAGGTCAGTCTTCTGATACTGCACAAGATCAGCGAGAGTAGACACATCGGCAGCCTTGAGACAGTTGAGCGCGCGGACACTCAGATTGAGGTCAGAGAGCTTGGTCTTAAGCAACTGGCGCATATGGAGAATCTCCTCGTCAAACTCCTCATTGCCTTCCTTATCAGTGTTCTCAAGAGTAATCTTCTCATCTGAGAAGCAAAGGAGATGGAAGATAAGAATTTTGGCTGCTTCCTTTAATGCATCCTTCGGGTGAATGGATCCATCCGTTGTTACCTCAATGATGAGATTATCGTAATCGGTCTTTTGCTCGACACGCGTAGGCTCAACACTGTAACGCACGTTGCGGATGGGAGTGTAGATAGAATCGATGGGAAGTACGTTGACATCGGTGCAGAACTGACGGTTCTCATCAGCGGGGACGTAACCACGCCCCTTATTGATTGTGAGATCCATCTGGAACGATGCCTTAGAATCTAAATGACAAATCACCAAATCAGGGTTTAACACTTCAAATCCAGTCAGATACTTACCGATATCACCTGCCTTGAACTCCGTGGTATCCTCCACGGAAATGCTAACTTTCTCGTTCTCGAAATCGTCTACTACTTGTTTGAACCGTACTTGTTTCAGATTCAAAATGATATTGGTAACATCCTCCTTCACACCGGGAACGGTGGCGAACTCATGCTCAACACCACTTATACGGACGGTGTTGATGGCATAACCTTCAAGCGAAGAAAGAAGGACGCGGCGAAGCGAGTTACCAATGGTAACACCAAAGCCAGGCTCGAGAGGACGGAACTCAAACTTTCCGTAGTGGTCGTTGGCCTCCAACATCACAACTTTATCAGGTTTTTGAAATGCTAATATCGCCATTAATTCAATGATTTTTATTTATTTCGAGTACAACTCAACGATTAACTGCTCCTTGATATTCTCAGGGATGTCAGCACGCTCGGGCACGTGAAGATACTTGCCGCTCTTAGTGTTCTGATCCCACTCCATCCAAGGATACTTGCTGTGGTTGAAGCCAGCGAGAGCGTTGTCTATCACCTCAAGAGACTTAGCCTTCTCACGCACACCAACAACCTGACCAGGCTTGACGGAATAAGAAGGAATGCTCACTACCTTTCCATCAACGGTGATGTGCTTGTGGTTAACCAGCTGACGAGCTGCTGCTCTTGTAGGAGCGATGCCAAGGCGGTAAACAATATTGTCGAGACGGCTCTCCAGCAACTGGAGCAGCACTTCACCTGTCTTACCATCAGCCTTTGCAGCCTTTTCAAACAAGTTATGGAACTGACGCTCCAACACGCCATAAGTGTATTTTGCTTTCTGCTTCTCAGCAAGCTGCTGACCATACTCTGAAGTCTTGCGGCGACGGTCATTGCCATGCTGCCCTGGAGGGAAGTTACGCTTAGACAGTACCTTATCTGGACCAAAGATGGGCTCACCGAAACGGCGCGCGATACGAGACTTAGGACCTATATATCTTGCCATAATTTAAAATGCTTTACTTATTGTATCTAACGATGTATCTTAGGGTTCTTATTATACACGACGGCGCTTTGGAGGACGGCAGCCATTGTGTGGCAATGGTGTAACGTCTACAATCTCAGTCACCTCGATACCTGCGCCATGGATGGCACGGATAGCGCTCTCACGACCATTACCTGGACCCTTGACGTAAGCCTTGACCTTGCGAAGACCGAGGCCGTATGCCACCTTCGCGCAGTCCTCAGCGGCCATCTGGGCAGCGTAAGGAGTGTTTTTCTTAGAACCACGGAAACCCATCTTACCAGCTGAAGACCAGGAAATCACCTGACCGTCGTTGTTGGCAAGAGACACAATAATGTTGTTAAAGCTACTGTGAACATGGAGTTGACCTGTAGCTTCAACACGGACATTTCTTTTCTTAGATGTTGCTTTCTGTTGTTTTGCCATAATTAAGTTCCTCCATTAGATTACTTAGTAGCCTTCTTCTTGTTTGCAACAGTCTTCTTCTTACCCTTACGAGTACGGGCATTGTTCTTGGTGCTTTGACCACGAACAGGAAGGCCATTACGATGACGGACACCACGGTAGCAACCAATATCCATCAGACGCTTTATGTTCATCTGAATTTCTGAACGGAGGTCGCCCTCCACCTTAAATTCAGCGCCGATAATCTCACGGATCTTGGCAGCCTGATCGTCAGTCCACTCGCTGACCTTCAGGTCACGGCTCACGCCTGCCTTATCCAATATCTTTGCTGAACTACTTCGACCTACACCATAGATATAAGTCAATGCGATCTCGCCACGCTTGTTTTGGGGCAAGTCTACTCCAACAATTCGTATTGCCATTAGTTGAAATAAATTGAATAAAAACTTAAATGTTTGTGTAAATAACGCGTTTTTTGCTTAAAAGCGTACAAAAGTAATAAGAAAACTTCGAATAGTTTTCTCATAGCCTATAACTTTACGCAATTTTAACGTTTAGCCTTGACGCTGTTTCATCTTTGGGTTCTTCTTGTTGATGACAAACAGGCGACCCTTACGACGAACGATCTTGCAGTCTGCTGAACGCTTCTTGATGGATGTTCTTGTCTTCATATTTGTAAATGTAAAAAATATGACGTTCTATTTATATCTGAACTCAATCCTTCCCTTAGTGAGGTCGTAAGGGCTCATCGCTACCTTGACCTTATCACCTGGGAGTATCTTAATGTAATGCAGACGCATCTTGCCCGAGATGTTGGCGATGATTTGCACTCCATTCTCAAGCTCTACGCGAAACATGGCGTTGGACAGGCTTTCTATTACTGTGCCGTCCTGCTCTATTGCTGACTGTTTTGACATAATTTATTTAACCTTTATCAATGTTCCAAAGAAGAGAGAATTCGTCGGGTGCCTTGACACTCAACCTTGAAAGGCCCTCCATCAGGATTCCAATGGAGAGCCAATCCTGTATTTCCATTCATCCGCCCCTGGAATCATAAATCCAAAGACCATATTAATATGCACTTACAGTGCCAACCTTGCGGGTGTGACCAGAATTCAACAGTCCATCATAGTGGCGCATCAAGAGATAAGACTCTATCTGCTGCAACGTGTCAATGACAACACCCACAGTGATGAGGAGAGATGTACCTCCGAAGAATTGAGAGAACGCCTGCTGAACGTTGAGCAAGCCTGCCAATGCCGGCATGACAGCTATGAAAGCAATAAACAGTGAACCTGGGAACGTGATACGCGACATGACAGTGTCGATATACTCGGCAGTATCGTGTCCAGGCTTAATTCCAGGGATGAAGCCATTGTTGCGTTTCATATCCTCTGCCATCTGCTGTGGATTCAGCGTGATGGCCGTATAGAAATAGGTGAAAGCGACTATCAGGATTACGTAGACAATGTTGTAAACAAGGCTACGGTTATCCATTAAGTTTCTAACCAACCAACTTGACTCACTGCTCTGATACTGAACGATTGCCAAAGGAATGAACATCAATGCTTGAGCAAAGATGATAGGCATAACGTTGGCAGCGAAAAGCTTCAGCGGAATGTACTGGCGGGCACCACCCACTTGCTTGTTACCGACAAGACGCTTCGCATACTGGACAGGCACTTTACGAGTGCCTTGTGTCAAAAGTATAGAAGCGCAAATGACAGCGTAGAGAATAAGAATCTCGGCGATAAACATCACAAGACCACCACCAGAAATGGCAGTGAACCTTGAGCTAAGCTCCTGAACAAAAGCCTGTGGAAGCCTTGCGATGATACCAATCATAATTACCAATGAGATTCCATTTCCGACCCCCTTGTCAGTTATACGCTCACCCAACCAAAGGATGAACATGGAACCTGCCGCGAGAATGATAGTTGCTGGAATCATGAACACGCTCCAAGATATGCCGCTCGCAAGAGCCGAGCTGGCCTGCATCTTGAGGTTGATAAGGTAACTCGGAGCCTGGAACAGCAGAATTGCCACAGTCAATACACGAGTGTACCATTGTATTTTCTTCCGGCCACTCTCACCCTCACGCTGCATCTTTTGAAAGTAAGGCACAGCGACGGCAAGAAGCTGCATGACAATGGAAGCTGAGATGTAAGGCATAATTCCAAGCGCGAATATAGACGCGTTGGAAAATGCTCCACCAGAGAACATGTCCAGCAGTGACATCAAGCCACCCTTGGTTTGCGACTGAAGTTGGTCGAGCTTGGCGGGATCAATACCCGGAAGCACAACGAATGATCCAAAACGGTAGATAGCCGTAAACAGGAAAGTAACGAGAAGCCTCTGACGAAGATCCTCGACCATCCAACAGTTCTTTAGTGTCTCAATTAGCTTTTTCATTATTAAAGTTTTGTTGCATTACCACCAACTGCCTTGATAGCTTCCTCAGCAGTCTTAGAGAAGGCGTTGGCTTCGACGTCAACCTTAGCTTTCAACTCACCCTTGCCAAGGATCTTGACAAGTTCCTTACCATTAGTGAGACCTGCAGCCACAAGCTCCTCGATGCCAATCTTGCTGAGGTTTTTCTCCTCAGCGAGCTTCTGAAGGGTTGAGAGGTTCACGGCGAAGTACTCCTTATGGTTGATGTTCTTGAAACCAGCCTTAGGAACACGACGCTGCAATGGCATCTGACCACCTTCGAAACCAATCTTTCTCTTGTAACCGGAACGAGCCTTGGCACCCTTGTGACCACGCGTAGAAGTGCCACCCAGTCCAGAACCTGGACCGCGACCAATACGACGACGTGAGTGTGTAGAGCCAGCTGCCGGCTTCAATGTATGTAATTTCATGATTACGTCTATTTTTAAAAGTTATTACTTAACGATCTCAACGAGATGGTGAACCTTGCGGACCATACCGAGATTGCTGGGAGTATCCTCAATCTCAACAACTTGAGAAATCTTGTGGAGACCAAGCGAGAGAAGGGTTCTCTTCTGGTCTACAGGAGCGCCAATGCGGCTCTTTACTTGCTTTACTTTGATTGTTGCCATTGTTATTATCCCATTAACCGTTAAACACTTTGTCCATGGCGACACCACGCTCACCGGCTACAGTGTAAGCGTCACGCATCTGAGAGAGCGCAAGCACTGTTGCTTTCACCAGGTTGTGGGCATTAGATGAGCCCTTAGACTTTGCAATCACATCAGAGATACCTGCGCTCTCAAGGACGGCACGCATAGCACCACCGGCCTTAAGACCAGTACCTGCCGCGGCTGGCTTCAAGAGGACTTGGGCACCGCCAAACTTAACCTCCATCTCGTGAGGCACCGTGCCATTGAGCACGGGAACCTTGAAGAGGTTCTTCTTGGCAGCGTCTGTGCCTTTCTGGATGGCGGCGGTAACTTCACCAGCCTTACCCAAACCATATCCAATCACGCCGTTGCCATCACCGACTACGACAATGGCAGCGAATGTAAAGGTACGACCACCCTTAGTAACTTTCGTCACACGGTTGATAGCAACCAGGCGGTCCTTCAATTCAGCGTCACTATTAACTCTTACTTTATTCATTGCCATAATCGATTAGAAATTAAGTCCACCCTTACGAGCAGCGTCAGCAAGAGCTTGAACGCGGCCATGATAGAGATAGCCATTACGATCAAATACCACTGCTTCGACACCTGCGGCCTTTGCCTTCTCGGCCAATGCCTCGCCTACCTTCTCTGCCTGCTGAATCTTAGGAAGCTTCTCCAAGCCTAAAGAAGAGGCCGAGGCCACAGTCTTGCCCTCTATGTCGTTAATCACCTGTGCGTAAATCTGCTTGTTGGAGCGGAACACAGTAAGACGGGGACGCTCAGCTGTTCCCTTGACGTTCTTGCGAATGCGGAACTTTATCTTGATTCGTCTTTCTACTTTCTTTGTTGTCATGATTTCTTTGTCACTTTAAAAGTTACTTAGCTGCAGCCGTCTTACCAGACTTTCTGCGGATGACCTCACCCTTGAAGAGTATACCCTTACCCTTATAAGGCTCAGGCATGCGGAAAGAACGAATTTTAGCACAAATAAGACCAAGCAGCTGCTTGTCTGCGCACTCCAGCATTATCTGTGGGTTCTGGTTGCGCTCCGATTTTGTCTCTACCTTCACCTCCTTAGGAAGCTGGAGGAAGATAGGGTGAGTGTAACCTAGAGAGAACTCAAGAAGATTTCCCTGGTTTGAAACACGATAACCGACACCGATAAGCTCAAGATGCTTCTTAAAACCCTCGCTCACGCCAACAACCATATTATTGATCAAAGAGCGATAAAGTCCATGGAAAGATTGCTTTTGCTTATAGTCAACCTGGCTATTCTCGTCAATCTCGAAAGAGATATGACCATTCTCCTGAACCATCTTGATCGATGGGTCAAGATACTGTGAGAGTTCACCCTTTGGGCCCTTAACGGTAACAACGTTCTCCTTCGCATCGAAGTTAACAGTAACTCCTGCGGGAACACTAATTGGCAATTTACCTATTCTTGACATAACTTAAACCTCCAATTAATAGACGTAGCAAAGGACCTCACCGCCAATCTTAAGGTCAGTGGCCTCCTTGTTTGTCATGACTCCCTTAGATGTAGACAGGATTGCGATACCCAGTCCGTTAATAACTCTCGGCATGTCCTTGTAACCGGTATAACGGCGAAGGCCAGGTGTGGAAACGCGCTTCAAGCTCTTGATGGCGTTCTCCTTTGTTTGAGGATCATACTTCAAGGCAACCTTTATAGTGCCTTGCGGACCATCCTCAACGAACTTGTAGTTCAGGATGTAACCCTTCTCGAAGAGAATCTTCGTGATAGATTTCTTCATGTTTGACGCAGGAACTTCAACCACGCGGTGATGAGCCATGATTGCGTTTCTGAGCCTTGTCAGATAATCTGCTATTGGATCTGTCATAAAATAAAAATGTTTAATTAATCGGGACTACCCCGACAATATTAAATATGTGAGTGTCTCTTTAGAAACCCTTGTTTTGTTGACAGCACCAAACTTGGTTAGAGTTTATGGTGCCGCCAACCAAAGGCATAGTTGCTTTACCAGCTTGCTTTCGTCACGCCGGGAATCAAGCCCTGAGAAGCCATCTCACGGAACTGTATACGTGAAATACCAAACTGACGGATAAATCCACGTGGGCGACCTGTAATCTTGCAGCGATTGTGCTGGCGGATTGGGTCTGCGTTCTTTGGAATGGCCTGCAATTTACGAGCAGCCTCATAAGCCTCAGCGGGGTCGTTGGAAGTAGCTATAATCTTCTTCAGAGCCGCGCGCTTCTCAGCATAGCGGGCTGCGAGCTTGGCACGCTTTACCTCGCGAGCCTTCATTGATTCTTTTGCCATATCTCTTTAATCGTTTTTAGCGTTTTTGAAAGGAAGGCCGAATGCCTTAAGCAGAGCGAAACCCTCCTCATCAGTAGTAGCTGACGTGACGAAAGTGATGTTCATACCCTGAAGGCGGTCTACTTGGTCGATGTTGATCTCAGGGAAGATGATCTGCTCATCAATACCAAGAGTGTAGTTGCCGCGTCCGTCAAACTTTGAATTGATACCCTTGAAGTCGCGAATACGAGGGAGGGCGATCTTCACAAGACGCTCCAGGAACTCGTACATACGCTCACGACGAAGTGTTACCATCACGCCGATAGGCATCTTCTTACGAAGCTTGAAGTTTGCAATATCCTTCTTTGAGTATGTTGCCACGGCTTTCTGACCAGTGATTGCAGTGAGCTCGTTGACGGATACGTCGATGATTTTCTTGTCCTGAGTGGCATCGCCAAGACCCATGTTGATGACGATCTTCTTCAAGGCAGGAACCTGCATGGCAGAAGAATAGTTGAACTGCTCTTTAAGAGCTGGAGCAATCTGCTCGTTATACTGTTTCTTTAACTGTGCTGTATCCATTACTTGATCTCCTCTCCTGACTTTTTAGCGATGCGGATGACATTCTTGCCCTCGTGCTTTACAGCGATTCGGGTAGCCTTGCCACTCTTAGGATCGATAAGGCTGATGTTTGAGATGTGAATAGGAGCCTCTTGCTTTACGATTCCTCCTTGAGGATTCTTAGCTGAAGGCTTCGTGCTCTTTGAAACCATGTTGACACCCTCAACGATGGCACGGTTCTCTTTCACAAGCACCTTGAGCACTTTACCCGTCTTGCCCTTGTCGGAACCGGCAATGACTATGACGTTGTCGTCTTTCTTGATATGTAACTTACTCATTACTTCTTTCATTTAAAGATTAAAGAACCTCAGGTGCGAGTGACACGACCTTCATGTTGACAGCACGCAGCTCACGAGCTACGGGGCCAAAGATACGGCTACCGCGGAGCTCACCAGCATTGTTGAGCAACACGCAAGCATTGTCGTCGAAACGGATGTAAGAACCATCCGGGCGACGGATCTCTTTCTTGGTGCGAACGACTAAAGCCTTAGATACTGCACCCTTCTTCAAATCACTGCTTGGCAGGACGTTCTGGACAGCAACAACTATGACGTCGCCGACACTTGCGTAACGACGGCCTGTACCACCGAGCACGCGAATGCACATAGCCTCACGAGCGCCACTGTTGTCTGCTACTGTAAGTTTAGTTAATGCCTGTATCATAATTACTTAGCCTTTTCTACGATTTGTAATAATCTCCACCTCTTGGTCTTGGAAAGTGGACGAGTCTCCATGATCTGCACAGTATCACCCATATGAGCCTCATTCTTCTCGTCGTGAACGTGATACTTCTTCGTCTTCTGGACGAACTTACCATAAATAGGGTGCTTCTCCTTGAACTTAGCTGCGACAACTATGGTTTTCTCCATCTTGTCACTGATAACGACACCCTGTCTTACCTTTCTTAAATTACGTGTTTCCATTTGTGCCATTACTTGTTAAGTTCTCTTTCGCGAAGCACTGTCTTCATGCGTGCGATGTCACGACGCGCAGCTTTGATCTGTGACGGATTCTCAAGCGGCGAAATCTGATGGTTGAGCTTAAGCTGCTTGTAAGCTGCCTCAGATTGTGCCAGCTTCTCGCGCAAGTCCTTGTCGGCGAGTTCTGTGATTTCTTTGATCTTCATTATTATGCGTTTTTGTCGTAATCACGACGGATGACGAATTTTGTCTTCACTGGAAGCTTCTGGGCAGCCAGACGAAGAGCCTCCTTGGCCACGTCGAGGCTGACGCCTTCCACTTCGAAGAGCATACGACCCGGAGTGACAGGAGCCACCCATCCTGCTGGATCACCCTTACCTTTACCCATTCGGACATCAGCAGGCTTACGGGTGATAGGCTTGTCAGGGAAGATGCGAATCCAAACCTGACCCTCACGGTTCATGTAACGGTTGACAGCTACACGAGCTGCCTCAATCTGGCGGCTGTCCAGCCATTTGCTCTCAAGTGTCTTGATGCCGAACGAGCCGAAAGCCAGCTGTGTGCCGCGGTGAGCGTTGCCTTTGTTGCCACGTCCATCCTGCGGCCTTCTATATTTTACTCTTTTTGGCTGTAACATTGTAGATGATTCTTTTAGCGATTATTGTTTCTACGGCGTCCGCCACGGTTGCGGCGCTCACCGTCGCGGCGCGAGCCACGCTCATTGCGATCCTGCTGGAAGTTAGGAGCAAGCTCCTTCTTGCCATAGACCTCACCACGCATGATCCACACCTTGATGCCAAGAAGACCGACCTTAGTGAGGGCCTCTGTCTGGCAGTAGTCGATGTCAGCACGGAAAGTGTGAAGAGGCGTACGGCCTTCCTTGAACATTTCCTTGCGGGCAATCTCGGCACCGTTGAGACGGCCTGTGATTTGCACCTTGATACCCTCTGCGCCAGCGCGCATGGTGTTTTGTACAGCCATCTTGATGGCACGGCGATAAGCCATGAGGTGCTCAATCTGGCTTGCGATATTCTCACCCACGATTGTGGCATCAAGCTCAGGACGCTTCACCTCGAAGATATTGATTTGAATATCTTTCTTGTAAAGTTTCTTCAGCTCTTCCTTCAACTTGTCAACGTCGTGGCCAGCCTTACCGATGACGATACCTGGACGTGCAGTGCAAATAGTGATGGTAACGAGTTTGAGAGTGCGCTCGATGATGATGCGCGACACCTGTGCCTTCTCGAGACGCTTCTTCAGGTATGTGCGAATCTGCCTGTCCTCAACGAGGTTGTCGCCGAAGCTCTTGCCACCGAACCAATTAGAATCCCAACCACGGATTATACCAAGACGGTTGCTTATTGGATTAACTTTCTGTCCCATTCTATTTAATCTTTATCGTCATTAGTTTTGGCATCCACGAACAAAGTGACGTGGTTTGAGCGCTTGCGGATTCTGTACCCACGACCCTGCGGTGCCGGTCTCATACGCTTCATGGTTACGCCTTCGTCTACGAAGACCTTGCTGATGTACAGTTCTCCATCCTCAGCCTTGCGATCGTTCTTGGTCTCCCAGTTTGCGATAGCAGAGCGAAGAAGCTTTTCCACGTCCTGTGCGGCACGCTTCTTGGAGAACTTAAGCACGCCAAGAGCACGGTTGACCTCCATACCACGAACCATGTCTACCACGTAGCGCATCTTGCGGGGAGAGGAGGGAACGCCAACGAGCTTGGCGAAGTATTGATTCTTACGGGCTTCTTTCAACTTTTCAGCCGCGTTATGTTTTCTTGCTCCCATTATGTTTGCTTGAATTTAATGCTTATCCCAATTACTTCTTGTTGTTTCCGGTATGACCACCGAAGCGACGTGTGAGAGCGAACTCTCCGAGGCGGTGTCCAACCATGTTCTCAGTAATGTACACGGGGATAAATTTGTTACCGTTATGAACTGCGACAGTATGACCCACGAAGTCTGGTGAAATCATACATGCTCTGGCCCATGTTTTGACAACGCTCTTCTTGCCGCTCTCGTTCATGGCAAGGATTTTCTTCTCGAGCGAGACATTAATGTACGGGCCTTTTTTAAGTGAACGACTCATGATTTGCTCTGTGTTTTAAGTTACTTCTTGTTAGCCCTCTCGATAATGTACTTGTTAGAGAGCTTCTTCGGTGCGCGAGTCTTGAGGCCCTTAGCGTACAAGCCCTTGCGTGAGCGTGGATGTCCACCGCTCTGGCGGCCTTCACCACCACCCATTGGGTGATCAACTGGGTTCATCACAACACCACGGTTGTGAGGACGGCGACCGAGCCAGCGTGAACGACCAGCCTTACCAGACTGCTCAAGAGCGTGGTCTGAGTTGCCTACGCTACCAATAGTTGCCTTGCAAGCGGAGAGAATCTTGCGAGTCTCGCCCGAAGGAAGCTTGATGACGCAGTAGGAGCCTTCACGAGAAGTAAGCTGAGCAAAGTTACCAGCCGAACGAACGAGCAGGGCACCCTGTCCCGGACGCAACTCGATGTTGTGAATCACGGTACCGACAGGAATGTTCGCAAGCGGAAGGGAGTTGCCAACCTCAGGAGCTGCCTCAGCGCCCGACATGAGCTTATCGCCAACCTTCAGTCCATTAGGAGCAATGATGTAACGTTTCTCGCCATCTGCGTAAAAAAGAAGAGCGATGCGAGCTGAGCGGTTAGGATCATACTCGATTGTCTTCACTACAGCAGGAACACCATCTTTCTCTCGCTTGAAGTCAATGATACGATACTTCTTCTTGTGGCCGCCACCAATGTAGCGAACGGTCATCTTACCGGTGTTGTTTCGACCGCCGGTTGAACGCTTACCGTAAACGAGAGACTTCTCTGGCACGGATGCAGTAATCTCCTCGAACGTGCCAATAACTTTGTGTCTTTGACCCGGAGTGACCGGGCTGAATTTACGTACTGCCATTTCTTATATTAGATATTGCTGAAAAAATCTATAGTCTCGCCCTCGCCCAAGACAACGTAAGCCTTCTTAAAGGCGTTCTTCTGTCCACGAACAAGACCTGCCTTGGTATAGCGGCTTGAGCGCTTGCCGGCGTAGCGTGCTGTGTTCACTGAGACGACCTTCACCTTGTAAAGGTTCTCAACCTCTTTCTTAATCTGGAGCTTATCGGCATCGGGACGCACGATGAAACCGTAGCGGTTGGGGTATTTCTCAGTAATCCCGTTCTGTTTCTCTGTTACCAGGGGCTTGATGATAATGTTTGCCATTTCTTTCTTCCAAATTACTTGTTAAGCACGCTGTTGATCATGTCAAGGGAAGCCTCTGCTATCACGAGCACATCTGCGTTCAAAATCTTGTACGTATTGATGTTGTTGGCACTCATGATTTCAGCTTTCTTGATGTTGCGAGCGGACAAATATACATTTTTATTTACTTCTGGCAAAACCACGAGGGTCTTCTTACCTTCGACTTTAAGATTTTTAGTAATATTTACGAAATCTTTTGTCTTAGGTGCTGCCATGTCGAAGTTGTCTACAACGATGATTTCGTTATCTTTTGCCTTGTAAGACAATGCCGACTTACGAGCAAGAATCTTTACTTTCTTGTTGAGCTTGAAGCTGTAGTCGCGAGGTTTAGGACCGAACACGCGGCCACCACCCACGAGGATTGGTGAGTTTATGTCACCACGACGTGCGCCGCCGCCGCCCTTTTGGCGACCAAGCTTACGTGTTGAGCCACTGTGCTCGCTACGCTCCTTAGTCTTTGCCGTACCCTGACGCTGATTGGCCATATACTGCTTAACGTCAAGGTAGATGACGTGGTCGTTTGGCTCAATGCCGAAGACAGCGTCATTCAATGTAACCTTCTTGCCGGTCTCCTGACCGTTGATATTCAAAACGCTGAGTTCCATTACTTCTGAATTAAAACAGTTGAACCATTGTAGCCCGCGGTAGAACCCTTCACGATTATGAGGTTCTGCTCAGGGATAATCTTTAACACTTTGAGGTTCTGGGTTGTCACCCTGTCGCCTCCCATTTGGCCGCCCATGCGCATGCCCTTGAACACCTTTGCAGGATAAGAGCAGGCGCCAATGGAACCCGGCTTGCGGAGACGGTCGTCCTGACCGTGGGTAGCCTGTCCTACGCCACCGAAACCATGACGCTTCACAACGCCCTGGAAGCCTTTACCCTTGGATGTGCCAACCACGTCAACGAACTCAACACCGTTGAAAAGGTCAACAGTGATCGTGTCGCCAAGGTTGTAATCCTCATCAAACTTGAACTCGGCCAAGTGCTTTTTCGGTGTTGTTCCAGCTTTCTTAAAGATTCCTGTCATAGGCTTGTTGGTGCGCCTTTCCTTAGCCTCACCAAAGCCCAGCTGATAGGCTTTGTAACCGTCTTTCTCAACGGTTTTCACCTGGGTAACAACACAAGGACCAGCTTCGATAACAGTGCACGGCACATTCTTGCCGTCGGCACTGAAAACGGATGTCATTCCGATTTTCCTTCCAATTAATCCTGGCATCTCAGTTTAAAAAATTAAATAATAATATAATGTTGTTTTGCGTTCTCTTTAAGTGATACCCGCTTTTTCAAGCTCACAACACACTTAAAAAGAACCACCCACTTCTTCCAAACTGAAGGCCAAGTTGCTCTAATTCAGCGTATTGATGGCTACGAGCCAGCGCAATACCCACTTTTGCGGTGCAAAGTTACGGCTTTTTGCGCTATCCACCAAGAGTTTACGCCATTATTTTCAGAAAAACTTTCTGTCGCGAGTACCCATGTACGTTACTCTTTCAAATATCGCTTAATTATTGGGGTCATATAGTCGGCGCAACGCTCGAAGCCGAGGTCGGTAAAGTGAATGCCGTCCACGGTACCTTCGTTGTCGGTGCCTATCATGCCAGCTGAAGACACGAAAAACACGTTTTTGTCGCCAGCGGCGCGAAACTTCTTGTAAAACTTGGCAAGCGTGGCGTTCTTCTCTTCAATTTCCTTTCGCATCTCAGAGTCGAAACGCGTTGGTGGGAATATCGGGTTCTCCACGAGGAGTATTGGCGTGTCGGGATGTGCCTTGCGCAAAATCGTGTAGAACCGCTCTATCTTCTCGTTTATCAAGTCGCTCGTGCAGTTGGGCAGCATGTCCATTATGTACAGTCCGGCATCGTGTTTCGCCATTACCTCCGCGACTTCAGGGTCGAGCTTGCCGTTGCCGCTGAATCCGAGGTTCACCACCACGCGGTTGAGCCTGCGCTCCACGATGTTTGTCGCCGCCATGCCGGGTCTTGACGCGCACCCGCCTTGCGTGATGCTCGTGCCATACCACACCACGGGCTTGCTCTCTACTGGCAGTGCCATCCGCGGGTTGCCTATCCCCGTCCCCTCTTCTACACCTATCTCAAGTGAGTCTATGTCCTCGTAAAGAGGCAGGTATAGCATATATTCGTGTTCCCGGCCGTCAAGGTTGTCTATTATTTTCGACTTGTTGGCCAGTCGTCCTCCCGGCCTGGCGCTGTTCACAAACACCCATTGGCCATCGTCTTGCAAGCAATAGAGGTCGAGGCCGCGAACGCCTGTCGCGGTCATGTGGTTCATGTTGAACACCGAGTGGTTTTTCCATCTCACGCCTATCTGCCTCGCGTTGGAGCAGAAGCGCACGGCCATGCCCGCCGTGTTCTGGCCAAGGTTCCAGAGCGCATCGCGCACCTTGCCCTTCAGCGAGTCGGGCAAGCGAGTGTAAACACGTGACGCGTCGGGCACAGGCCGCCCTATGACCTTGAATTGCGTCGCTTCATGATAGTGTAATTGCGCCATGGCGGTGGCACATAATGCAAGAAGCAAGGATAACAGCATGAAAAGTCTTTTCATGGTATTAATTTTTAGATTGACGGCACAAAGATAAGCGTTTTCACGCAAAAGTGTGTATTTTTGCATCACAATTATAGCTAACACGCTGAAAGGAAAGGCCATCTTTATTTAGTCTTGGCTATTGACACGTGGCCACAATCATCTTTTTGGAGGAAAGTCAATATAATAAGTACGATGGGATATATTTTCAGAAAAGCCGACATGACTGAGCTTGACGGCATAATGGACATCCTCGATTTCGCGAGGCAGCAAATGCTCAGCGAAGGAAAGCATCAATGGGACGTGAACTACCCTGCTCGTGCCCACGCAGAAGCCGACATACACGCCGGCACGGGATACGTAATGCTCAACGATGGCAAGCTCGTGGCGTATGGCGCGGTGGTGTTCACGGGCGAGCCTGCCTATGACGTCATCAAGGGTAAATGGCTTTCGGAGCAACCATACGTGGTGCTCCATCGCATTGCCGTGGCCAAGGAAGCAAGGGGCAAGGGCATAGGGTGTCTATTCATGCGCGAGGTGGAGCGTATGGCCCTTGGGAGAGGCATCCGCAGCTTCAAGATCGACACCAACCACGACAACTATCGCATGCGACGCGCGTTAGAGAGACAGGGATTCACCTACTGTGGCGAGATACGCTATCCGCAAGGTGTTCGCATGGCTTACGAGAAGTTGTTAAAATAAGGATGGCTATCATGTGGCAACACAACATATAATACACATAACATAATAATCACGACTATGAATATCAAATCAATAAGCAGCAAGCTAAATGGCTCACCTACCATGGTGGAGGGCACGGTGTATTCTATGCTCATCATTTGCGGCATCTCGCACTTTCTGAATGATATGATTCAGTCTATCATCCCATCCATCTACCCAATTGTCAAGGATAAGTTCGACTTCTCTTTCGCCCAGATAGGCATCATCACACTGGTGTTCCAGATGACCTCCTCTATCCTGCAACCTTTCACTGGGCTCTATGCCGACAAGCATCCACGACCTTACGCCCTCGCGGTGGGCATGTGCTTTACCTTAGTGGGATTGCTGTTGCTCGCCTTCGCGGAAAACTATTTCTTGATTCTCCTGGCCGTGAGCGTTGTCGGATTGGGCTCTTCCGTGTTCCATCCCACGGCCTCGCGCGTGGCACAGTTGGCTTCGGGTGGCAAGAAGAGCTTGGCGCAATCCATCTTCCAGGTGGGCGGCAACGGTGGCTCGGCCGTGGGCCCGTTGCTCGCAGCCCTTGTCATCTTGCCTTACGGCCAGCACGCCATATCTTGGTTTGCCTTGGCGGCACTGTTGGCGGGGATTCTCATGGTTCGACTGGGCGCATGGTACAAGGCGAGACTCGCCTACGTGGTCAACCACCCTCAGAAGCAACCTCTTCTCAACCACAACATCTCCAAGCGAGCCAAGTATGGGGCATTGGCCATCCTCATCCTGTTGGTCTTCTCTAAGTATTTCTACACGGCGTGCATCACCAGCTACTTCACGTTCTTCCTGATAGACAAGTTTGGTGTCAGCGTGCAGACTTCCCAGCTCTGCCTGTTCGTCTTCCTCGCCGCCTTCGCCATCGGAACGGTGGCGGGAGGTATGCTTGGCGACAGGTTCGGCAGGAAATACGTGATATGGTTTTCCATCTTGGGGGCCGCTCCCTTTGCGCTCGCCATGCCTTTCGTGGGCTTCACGTGGACTATTGTCTTCACCTTCCTCTCTGGCCTCATCATCGCTTCGGCTTTCTCATCCATCGTGGTCTATGCCACCGACTTGATGCCCGACAAGGTGGGGCTGATAGCCGGCATCTTCTTCGGACTGATGTTTGGCTTGGGAGGCTTGGGCTCCGCCTTTTTCGGATGGCTCGCCGACAAGACCAGCGTCGAGTTCATCTTCCAGGTCAGTGCCTTCCTGCCACTCCTCGGCATCATCGCGGGATTCTTGCCGAACACACAGAAAGTGAAATAGTACCATATAATAATGTAGAAACAAAAAACGGCACGAAACTTCATGGCAATACGCCACAAACGCCAACAACTATCCGAGGAGGAGACCCTTCTGCTTCTTTGTCAGGCTAATATCGTCCATCACGATTTCATACACATCTTTCTTGAATTGTTCAGCATAATAGCCGAATCCCTGCAACTATACCTTAATGAGTTCTGTTACAAGTTCAAGCGGAGGCACTTCGGATTTAGGCTCTTTGAAGGGTCGGAACTCTGTGCTTGCTCTTATAGAGCAGAGTTTAAACATCGAATCTACTAATTGGATATTTGCGGACATTCATTAAAAACTATTCGAAGCGTCAGTGAGACCTCCTCGGACAAGGGCATTGTCTTTCCATCTCATACACACTTCATTTACACCGACCGCTCTGAATAGCTATATGACTTTAATTTGTCGTGCAATCTCATCCACGGTCATATGCCTTGTATGAACTATGTAATTCCCGCTATTAGGGCTTACTCGGGACTTGCACCCATTATACAACGCTCATGCCGAGCATACACAATCGGGGCTGGACTCCACTTTTGAAACCCAGCCCCGATTTCGCGATAATGGTTTACAAGGTTCTTCCCTTAAAGACATCGCTCTTCCCCAATGGCAGCAAGACACCATTGAGCGTTATATTGCGGGAGTTGAAATTTGGCATGACATCCACACTTGCCTCATGCGTGCCCTTGTACATCGTAATCCAGATCTGGGCAGAGATGCCCACGCCTATCACGGTCATCTTCACGGTGGTAGTGCCCTTCTTGTCGGTTTCTATCTTATAGCCACCCACATTGCCCTGGACGGTGACTCCACCTATGCCGTTTGGCCCAGAGAATGGAACGTTGAAAGCGACCTGGACCACCGCCTGGTTCTTGTTGACCGAAACGAAGTTGGTATTGGAGTTGACATAAGCAATCTGTCCGTACTTGAAGACAACCCTGTCGGCTTCCAACGTGAATGTCGTGTCCCTGATTGCGGCGAGCGATTCCTCCCAATAGGCACTGTCTATGAGGTTCTGCAACGCCTGTTGCTCTTTCTTCAACGATTTCTGGCGGGCCTTCAGCGAATTAAGCAACTGCTCATTGCCCTTGTTGTTGCCCATCTTATAGACCTCATTGTCTTGGGCAAACGCCACGCCCGATGCCATGCAGAAAAGCATCGCAAGCATCATGGCAATCCTTCTAAAGCTCATCTCTTTCATAATGACCATCCTTTCTTAAACAAATCATTGTATTTTTGTCCTGCTACCACATAAATTCAAAAAGGATGCCACCTTGCATGATGCCTGTTTAAAAAAAGCAAAATGCGACAATGAACAGAGACCACCGTCTCACCAGAAGGCAACACAAAAAGACATCAGGCAAATATATTGCCATGCACATTCATATAGACACATGCGTTTTTACATATATATAAACCATCAGAACTCGTCAACCTGCTGTGCCTTGCGGTAAGCGTCAAGCTGCTTCTGCAACAGCCTTGTTATCTTATCATAGCCTGGCTTTCCATAGAGGTTGTTCAGTTCATGCGGGTCGTTCTGCAGGTCGTAAAGCTCGTTGTAGTTTACAGCCGAATCCTTGGGCTCGAAATACCCTATTTCGATGAGCGACTTGAGAGTGGCGTTCTCTGCCGTGCCCTCCATTCCTTGATACTTGTTCTCTGGCACGGCATCGAGCCCGCCCTTGCCATAGAAATGTATCAACTTGTAGCGGTCGGTGCGTACGCCATCGTGCTTGCGTACCATGTGGTACGTGGGGTAGTCGTAGTAATGATAGTATATGCTCGTGCGCCACTTCTTCTGCGCGTCGCCGTTGTCGAGCAATGGGACAAGCGATTGCCCAACCATCTCCTTAGGCTTCCGCACGCCCGCGATGTCAAGAAACGTTGGCGCGTAGTCGATATTCTGCACGAGCTTGTGGCACACGCTACCTGGCTTCGTATGTCCTGGATAGCTCACTATAAGCGGCGTGCGAAGCGACTCCTCATACATGAAACGCTTGTCGAACCAGCCATGTTCGCCCATATAGAACCCCTGGTCTGAGGTGTATATGATGAGGGTGTTGTCGGTAAGACCGTTCTTGTCAAGATAGTCGAGCACTCGGCCAACGCTCTCGTCCACGCTCGCTATGACCGACATATAGTCGCGTATGTAGGCCTGATACTTCCAGTTGTCAAGGTCTTTGCCTTCAAGATGAGCCTCAAGCAACTTGCGGTTGCGAGGAAAATAATAGCGTCCCCAAGCCGAGCGTTGCGCAGGGGTCATGCGGTTTATCTCGCCCATAAGGGCGTTGTAAGAGTCCTTGCTGTCCTCGTTGTTGAGGTCGAGCATCTCTGGCACCTTGAAGTCTTGCTCCCAACGCATGTGCTTCGTCACCGCCATCTTCTGCGTGCGCACGGCCGACCCACGCGTGGCATAGTCGTCGTAGAATGTCTCGGGCATGGGGAATTCCACGTTGTCGTACATGCCAAGATACTTCAGGTTGGGTTGCCAATTGCGGTGCGGAGCCTTATGATGAAGCAACAAGCAGAAAGGCTTCGAGCTGTCTCTGTGCTCCATGAAGTCTATGGCATGGTCGGTGGTTAGGTCTGTAGAGTAGCCTTCCTCAACGACATACTCGCAATTTGGCGTGTCGGTACCACGATACTGCGGATTCCAATACTGGCCCTGGTCATTGTAGATGTGATAGTAGTCGAACCCTTTCGGGTCGCATCCCATGTGCCACTTGCCCACGACTGCCGTTTGATAGCCAGCTTGCTGGAGCAGCTCCGTAAAGAACGTGCGCGACGTGTCAATGCCCTCGCCAAGTTGCCGCTGCCCGTTCTGGTGGCTGTAAAGGCCAGTCATGAGGCATGCGCGCGATGGCGTAGAAAGCGAGTTCTCAACGAAAGCCTTGTCGAAACGCATGCCGCGCTGGGCTATACGGTCTATGTTGGGCGTTGGCGCGAGTTTGGATATGCCATGTCCATAGGCACTTATGCACTGGAACGCGTGATCATCACACATTATGTATACGATGTTGGGGCGCTTGGCTTCTGACTTTTGCTGTGCCTGTACGGCAGAAGCACAACACGAAAGAGCCATTAAAGGCAGAATAGACTTATTCATCTCGTTTTCGTTTTCTTTTTATAGATTGTTGCTGTCTTATCATGAAAAGACTTGTTTTGCATATACTTGATCAAGAGATTATTCATCAAGTATATGCAAATTTAAGCAATCTTTGGGAAATAGAGACCCCTTTTCCTGTTTTTTATGCGTTGCTCATTGAATTTTCGCCTGACGGTCGGAAAATGCAAGCCACGTCAAGGAGCAAATATATTATCATGGACAAAAAGCATGATGAAAATTGGTTTATAATATAGAAATGTATAACTTTGCGCACAATAAAGCAATGAGAAATTTCGACAAAACGCTTAAAAAGGATATTCAACATGAACTATTTTATTATCGTCAACGGAGCACAACAAGGTCCCTACACCATTGAGGAACTGCGCCAACGCCACATCGATGCCTCAACGCTCGTCTGGGCTGAGGGCATGGCACAATGGACACCAGCTGGGCAAGTGGAAGAGCTCAAGACCCTCTTCGACGGCAATGCCGACAACGACGCTAACGCAACGGCTACCCCACCGCCAATGCCTGGCACCAATGCCAAGGGCCAAAGAGATCTATCTGCCAAGAAGACCATGAAGGTATGGACATGGATTGGAGCCGCGGCGGTGGCTTTGCTAATAATCATGGCCGTAGCCAACCCATCGAGAGAGGAGCACCAACAGGCAATAAAGGAAAACGTGACCAACGGCATAGAGAAAGGGCTCACAAGCAGCACACCCGACAACGAAGACCCTTTCAAGACTTTTGGCACGGCAATGCTCAAGGCCATAGCCACGCCAATGGTCAACGCTGCCATCGACAACATGCTGCAATATCACAACTACCTGTTTTGGTCCACAACGACAATAGAACTGCCCGACCCAGACTCTGACAACGGTTTCACCCACAAGACCGTGCGCACGTCGCTCGGAATCTTCGGCAAGGTTTTCACTTCAGATGAGAACGATATTGCCAAAGCCATCTCAAAGATTGTTAACGATGAAAGCAGTGTTTCCACCCACTCTGCCATAAGCGACCACAACGATGGCGCGACACCTGCCGACAACAACGACATCGCCTCTCAAGTATCCGACAGCGTGATGTCAATAAGCAGCAAGGTTGGTAAGAGCGTGG
The DNA here is from genome assembly GCA_002437565.1 of Prevotella sp. UBA6387. GTDB lineage: Bacteria > Bacteroidota > Bacteroidia > Bacteroidales > Bacteroidaceae > Prevotella. Next base: position 3,545 of record DJQL01000086.1, on the reverse strand, counting down.
CAAGGAAAGTAAGCCAAGAGGTGAGCAAGGAGATAAAGAAGGAGATAAAACAGAACACCGACAGCACCACGGCAAGCGGCTTAGGCAAGATTGTGGATGCCGTGGAAAACTTCTTGAAAAGCCTATAATGTTTTTACATAAACTATAATTGAAAAAGAAGGGGTGCCAATGACATTTTATTGGCACCCCTTTCTTTATACCTTTATTATAGAGGCTTAGCTTAAGCCTTGCCCTGGTTGGCCACGGCAGCGGCCTTGGCAGCTATGGCAGCGGCGTCGCCGAGATAGTAGTCGTTCACGAGGTTGAGATCATCGTCGAACTCAAACACGTAAGGTGTTGCCGTTGGTATGTTAAGGCCAGAGATATCCTTGTCGGAGATGCCCTTGAGGTGCTTCACAATGCCGCGGAGAGAGTTGCCGTGAGCGGCCACGATGATACTATCGACCTCCTTGAGCTTCGGGAAGATCTCGCACTCCCAGAAAGGCATCACGCGGGCGATGCAGTCCTTAAGGCTCTCTGTCTTGGGAAGATACTGTGTAGGTACCTTGGCATAGCGAGGGTCTGCAAGAGCAGAGCCTGTGCCATCGGCAGCGAGGTCGTGGGGCTCCACGTCGAAGCTGCGACGCCAGAGCAGCACCTGCTCGTCACCATACTTTTGGGCGGTTTCCTTCTTGTTCAATCCCTGGAGAGCACCATAGTGCTTCTCGTTGAGACGCCAAGTCTTAACCACGGGGATCCAGTCCTCATCCATTGCGTCGAGCACGTTGTTCAAGGTCTTGACGGCACGCTTCAGGTAAGAAGTGTATGCGATATCAAAACGGAAGCCCTTCTCCTTCATGAGCTTGCCTGCATCGAGTGCCTCCTGCTTGCCCTTCTCGGTGAGGTCTACATTTGTCCAACCTGTGAAACGGTTCTCAAGATTCCACTGGCTCTCGCCGTGGCGAATTAAAACGATTCTTTTCATTTTCGTATTATTGTTTGTATATAAAAATATTTACTTGCTATCTGAAGTCGGCAAGTGAGTCACTATAAACGCTGATAAAATTAACATTAGCGCCACAAGTGTCAAGAATATAGACAATTCTGTTAACATAGGCTATGCCTTTTGGTTCTTTGAAATAACTGTCCCGATGCCGAAAAACAAAGCAACGAACAGAGTACCATAAATTATCAGGCATTCAGGAGAAACGTCCGTACGCATTATACCTGCAAGAATAACACCACCAATAATAAGCTTGGCCGTGTCAAGGCTGAACTTTCCCCATTCTTCCAGCAATATGTCACGTCGTTGCTTGTTCATGCCGCAAAGATAATAAATCTTTTTCTATCCGTGACAACGCCATGGCTATTTTTTAAGCCTTTTATGATTTCGGTTTGACTGCATGACCCTTTTCTTGCGATTTTGCGTTATCTTTGAATAAGATAGGCGGCATCTCGGCAATAAAAATAAAAGTCTTTCTGTCTTTTATTTTGTATTGCACTCGGTTTGCGCTATCTTTGCAACAGATAATTTGCACATATATTATAATCCCTTGAAAAGATGAAGATATTTTGCGTGGGAATGAACTATCCCGAACACAATAAAGAGCTGAAAAACACGTTATTGAAGACGGATAGCCCCATGATATTCCTTAAGGCCGACTCCAGCCTACAAAAAAACGGCAAGCCATTTTTCATCCCCGATGACCTCGGGCGCATCGACTATGAGGCTGAACTGGTTGTCAGGGTGTGCAAGCTCGGCAAGACCGTGCCCACGCGCTTCGCCCATCGCTACTACGA
>DJQL01000086.1:0-1677 GCA_002437565.1 Prevotella sp. UBA6387 | reverse complement strand
GAACGGAATGCCATGGGACATGGCAAAGAGTTTTGACGGCGCGGCTACCATAGGCGACTGGGTACCAAAGGATTTGCTGCCCGACGTGCAACGGTTGCGCTTTCATCTCAATGTCAATGGCGGCACCATGCAGGATGGTTGCGCCTGCGACATGACGTGGGGCGTGGACGACATAGTGGCATACGTGAGCAAGTATTTCACCCTAAAGACGGGCGACCTCATATTCACTGGCACGCCTGCCGGAGTGGGGCCCGTGCATATTGGCGACTTGCTCGAAGGGTGGGTTGAGGAACGCAAAGTGCTGGAATGCAAGTGCAAGTAATACCGTCTCATCACAAGACTTAACAGAGTGGCAAGACATAGCAAAGTGGCAAGACCTCTTTTTAGGACAAGGTTCATTCGCTTGTCCATACTTTTTTTGCTGACGTGCGCGACATTTTCAGCCCATGCGCAGCGATTCTTCAACCTCACCTCCGACCAGGTGAGCGTTGACAGCGTCATGCCTGCTTTTGCCTATGCCATGCCGTTGCCGGCCAACTATGGCGACTCTGTTTACACCGCCACGATACTCTACCCCGAGTTTATCGATATGTCTCCCATCGACATTGAGCGTTACGGCAAGCTCGGTGGCGCAGAGCCTTTAGCCTTGCCCACGGTGACACAAAGAGTGGTTATCGACCGCAAAACGCCAATGCTTCGCATGAGCTTTTGCCCCATTGTCAAGCGAGACGGCAAATACCAATTTCTCGTGAGTTTCATGCTCAGGGTAGATAGCAAAGGAGGCAACGTCACGGCTATCGCGCCGGCCAGAGCTGGCCTTCATGCCAAAGCAAGCACGAGAAGCGCAAGCCATGCGCCGCAAGCCGGGCGCTACGCCGACCACTCCGTTTTGGCAAGTGGCAGGTGGGCCAAGATTCGCGTGCCGGCATCGGGGGTTTACGAACTCTCCAAAAGTCTCGTAAGCCGTGCCGGCTTCAGCGACTTGAGCCGCGTGCGCGTCTTCGGCTACGGCGGCAACCTGCAAGACGAGGTTCTCGACGGCTCCAAGCTCGCCGACACCGACGACCTGCATGAGGTTGCCACGTGCACGGTGAACGGCAGACGGCTTTTCTATGCCAAAGGCCCAGTGAGCTGGAGCGGCAACGACACCAGGCAACGCACACGCAACCCTTATTCAGACTACGGATATTATTTTATCACGGAAGGCGATGCCGCCCCCGCCAGCGTTGACTCCGCCACGTTCATAAACTCTTTCTATCCCTCGCCCTATTTCTATCACAGCCTGCACGAGGTAGACGGTTACAGCTGGTATCCTGGCGGACGCAATCTCTTCGACCCCACGCCTGTTGCGGCAGGCAATAGCCAGTCGGTCACGCTCACGCAACCAGATGGTGCCACCATGGGCAGGTTCCATGTGCGCGTATCGGCAGGTTCCAACACAACCACGCAAGTCAGCGTCAACGGCAAGGTCGTAGGCACGCTCACGGTGTCCATCGGCAGCCAATACGACCACGGCAACATTGCCAGCGACACATACGCCATGCCTGTGAGCGCGACAGGGACAGACACCGTTACGCTAAAAGTGCTATCCGGCGGACCCATGCGCCTCGACTACGTGTCTGTGGCATGGAACAAGCCCATGGCCGCACCCGACCTCAGGGGAACCTTTCCAATGCC
>DJQL01000142.1:16975-31107 GCA_002437565.1 Prevotella sp. UBA6387 | reverse complement strand
GAAGGCGCACATGAAAAAGCCATCGCGAGTGCCAAGGCCATGAAAACAGACGGCCTACCTACGGCATTGATAGCAAAATACACAGGCCTTAGCGAGAAACAGGTGACTGGACTTTAGATAATCTTGGGCAAATGTATTAGTCACGGAAAATGAAAATATAAGGCTGAATTCCAAAAAGGAATTCAGCCTTTTTACGACCATCATGTCACTGACAGAGTTGGATTACCAAACGTGAGCGCGCTTGTTCTTAGGCACGAACATCTTGTCGCCTTTCTTCACGTTGAAGGCCTTGTACCAGGCGTCTATCATTGGCAAGGCGGCGTTGACGCGGGCGTAGTTTGGTGAGTGGACATCCGCGGTGAGGAGATACTTCACCATCTCATCGGTCGTGTTAGAAGCCCACACGCGTCCCCACGCGAGGAAGAAACGCTGCTCAGGCGTGAAGCCGTCTTTCACTGCCAACGGATGCTCCTTCATGGAGTTTTGCAAAGCGCGGAAAGAAATGTTCAATCCACCATTGTCGCCAATGTTCTCGCCGAGAGTCTGCTTGCCGTTGACCTTCATGCCAGGCAACACTTCGAACGTAGAGAACCAGTCTGCAAGCACCTTAGTGCGAGCGTCGAAGTTTTTCTTGTCCTGTGCCGTCCACCAGTTTCGCTGGTTACCGTTTTTGTCAAATTGAGAGCCTTGGTCATCGAAGCCATGGCTCATCTCGTGCCCAATCACCGCTCCTATGGCACCGTAGTTGACCGCGTCGTCTGCTGATGGGTCGAAGAATGGCGGCTGAAGGATGGCGGCCGGGAAACATATTTCGTTGGTTGAGGGGTCATAGTAGGCGTTGATGGTCTGCGGAGTCATCTGCCACAACGTCTTGTCAACCTTCTTGTTCACACGCTTGGCGATATAGTCGTCGGTAGCCCATCGAGAGATGTTGCACAGGTTCTCATAGAGCGAGAGACTGTCGTTGACCTGCAAGCCGTCGTAGCTCTTCCACTTGTCGGGATAGCCAATCTTGATGATGAAGTTGGACAACTTGTCCTTCGCCTGTGCCTTGGTGGCGTTTCCCATCCATGTGGCCTCATCTATGCGCTGCGCGAGAGCTGTCTGGAGGTTGTGCACAAGCTCCAACATACGTTTCTTGCTCGACTCGGGGAAATACTTCTCCACGTACATCTTGCCAATGGCCTCACCCAATGTACCGCTCACCATCGACACGGCGCGCTTCCATCTCGGCTGGTCTTGCCTTGAGCCAACCATTGCCTTGCGGAGCTCAAACGATGCCGCGCGGAAGTCGTCGCTAAGCTCGCTCGTGGCCCCGCTTATGACCTTAGCCTCGGCATAGGTCTTGAGGTCATCGAGAGGCGTGTCGGCGAGAATCTTCTCAACCGCGTGTATAGGCTCTGGCTGGCCAACGTCAACATAATCGAAAGCTGGGAAGCCAGAGGCAAGGAACACGTTGCCCCAGTCGATGCCAGGGAAGTCGTTGATGAGTTGCGCATACGTCATCTTATGGTAGTTGGCGTCGATGTCGCGCTGCTTCACCTTGTCGTAGCTTGCCTTGGCAATCTCCGTTTCTATGGCGATGACCGCCTGCATCTTCTTCTCTGCCGTGGCCTCATCGGCCCCAGTCAGCGTGAACAGCTTTTTCAGGTATTGCTTGTACGCCTCTAATACTCGCTTGTTTTGGGCATCATCAGACAGGTAATAGTCGCGCTCGCCAAGTCCAAGTCCACCCTGCCCCACTGACACGAGGTTCCACTCGGAGTCTTTCTGGTCTGCTCCAGCCCCTATGCCGAACATCATCGTCGACTCGCCGCAACGGTCGAGTTGCGCGCACACCAACTGGTATTCCTTGCGGTTCTTTATGGCCGCTATCTTGTCGAGTGTCGGCTTTATAGGCGTCCATCCCTCGCGGTTCAGGCGCACGGAGTCCATCAAGAGATTGTAGAGGGAGCCAATTTTCTGTTCCAACGTGCCTTGCTTTTGTGGCTTCGAGGCAAATCCCAGGATGATGTCCTGGATGCGTTTCTGGCTCAATTCATACAAGTCGGTGAAGGCACCGTTCTGCACGTGCTCGGCGTCGAGAGGGTGCGACTTGAGCCATCCGCCTGCGGCGTAATGGTAAAAGTCGTCGCCAGGCCTTACCGACGTGTCGAGGTTCTTCAGGTCTATGCCCGAAGAAAGGTTGCCCTGCGCGAAAGCCCCTGTGGCGCACAACAAGAGCCCAAAAAGAAAAGTCTTTTTCTTCATTTTGATGTTACATTAAAAAAACGAACCCCACCGTTCACATTGCCATGTGCCCGATGAGATTCACGTTGTTTAAAACATAATCCTACTTCACGTTGCCCACCTTGATGAGGTATTCGGCAATCTGCACGGCGTTGAGTGCCGCTCCCTTGCGTATCTGGTCGCCGGTGAGCCACAGCGTGCAACCGTTGTCGTCGGCCAAGTCCTTGCGCACGCGTCCAACGTAAACGTCGTCCTTGCCCGCGCTCTCCAATGGCATGGGGTATACATACTGGTCGTCGGGGTCTTGCACGAGGGTCACGCCCGGGGCCTTCCTCAACGCCTCCTGTATGTCCTTTACCTCCAATGGCTTCTCTGTCTCAAACCACACGCTCTCCGAATGGGAGCGAAGGGAAGACACGCGCACGCAGGTGGCTGACGTGCGGACATCGGAATGCATTATCTTCCGCGTCTCGTTGTACATCTTCATCTCCTCCTTGGTGTAGTCGTTAGGCGTCATCTTGTCTATTTGTGGTATGACGTTGTAAGCCAACTGGTGAGGGAATTTCTCTATGGTGCTGACATGCCCCGTCTCCACCATCTCCTTGTATTGTTGCTCCAGCTCCTTCATGGCCGCGGCACCGGCGCCTGATGCGCTTTGGTATGACGACACGTGAATCTTCTTGATATGGCTGAGCTTGTCGATTGGGTTCAGCACGACCACCATCATTATGGTGGTGCAGTTTGGGTTGGCGATTATTCCCTTCGGGCGATTCAAGGCATCCTCCGGGTTTATCTCCGGCACCACGAGCGGCACCTCTGGATCCATGCGCCACTGCGAGCTGTTGTCTATCATCACCGCCCCATGCTTCGTGATGGTCTCCGCGAACTCCGCCGACGTTCCGCCACCGGCGGAGACAAAGGCTATGTCCACGTCCTTGAAGTCGTCGTTGTGTTGCAACTCCTTCACTGTATAAGCCTTGCCGCGGAAGGTATATTGCCTGCCCGCGCTGCGCTTCGACCCGAAAAGCAGAAGGTCGTCGATAGGAAATTCTCTCTCCGCAAGGATGCGCAGGAACTCTTGCCCCACGGCACCGCTTGCGCCTACAATAGCTACTCTCATAATTATAATAATTGAAACCTTAGGGGCAAAATTACAACAAATATGCGAAATTATGAGTAACTTTGCCACTAAAATAGGAAACAAAGATAACAAATGGCAACTTTTGCCTCATATTTCCCCATCACTGACCCCACGCTGATATTCTTCGTGGTGCTTCTCATCATTCTTCTCGCCCCTGTCATCATGGGCAAGTTGCGCATACCCCATCTCATAGGCATGGTTCTCGCCGGTGTCGTGATAGGCAAGTATGGCCTCAACGTCCTCGTTAGGGACTCCAGCTTTGAGCTCTTCGGCAGGGTGGGGCTTTATTATATCATGTTCCTCGCCTCGTTGGAGATGGACATGGAAGACCTCCGCAAGAACAAGTGGCGCACGTTGGCCTTTGGCCTGCTCACGTTCTGTTGCCCCTTCTTCCTGACATGGCTGATGGGCATCGACATCCTCGGCTATGCTCCTATCGCCGCCCTGCTGCTGGCTTGCGTCATGGCGTCAAACACGCTCGTTTCCTACCCCATCGTCTCTCGCTATGGCATCCAGCAGCAGAAGAGCGTCACGCTGTCGGTAGGCTCCACCATGGTTAGCCTCTTCATGGCCCTTGTCGTGCTCGCCGCATTGGTGGCTTCGAATGAGGGCAAGAGCGACGTGCTGTTCTGGCTGTGGTTCATAGGCAAGCTCGCTATATACGTCGTGGGCATTCTGCTCACCATACCTCGCCTGACGAGATGGTTTCTCCGCCGCTACAGCGACGCGGTGATGCAGTTTATCTTCGTCATGGCCGTGCTCTTCCTCTGCGCCGCGTTGTCGGAGCTCGTTGGCTTGGAAGGCATCTTCGGCGCGTTTTTCGCCGGACTGGTGATGAACCGCTACATCCCACAACTCTCACCCTTGATGAACCGCATCGAGTTCATAGGCAACGCCCTATTCATTCCCTATTTCCTCATTGGCGTGGGCATGCTCATCAACGTGCGCCTTCTCTTCCACGGCGGCAACATCCTCTTCGTGGTGGCTTGCATCGTGATCTTCGGCACGGTGGGCAAGGCTATCGCCGCTTATGTAGCGGCATTCTTCTTCCGCTTGCCCACATTGTCCGGGCACATGATGTTTGGCCTCACTTCCGCCCATGCCGCCGGAGCCATTGCCATGGTCATGGTGGGCATGAACATGACCACCGACAATGGCAAGCCACTCGTGGACGAGGCAATGCTCAACGGCATCGTCATCATGATTCTCTTCACGTGCGTCATATCATCCATCATCACGGAATGGGCTTCGAGGAAGACCGTGCTCAGAGAGCGCGAACTGCCCTCGGAGGATCTGCCCGACGACGATGAGCGCATACTCGTGCCCGTGAAATATAAGGAGTATGCCAACCGCTTGGTCAACTTGGCGATAATGGCACGCAACCAGAAGCTCAACCGCTCGATAGTGGCCATCAACGTGGTATACGACGACTCCAACATGCGGCTCAACCAGAAAGAGGGGCAACTTCTACTTAAACAAATACAACAGTATGCCGCTGGTTCCGACGTGAAGGTTGACACACAAGTGAGGATTGCCGCAAACATAGCCAATGGCATCAAGCACGCCTTCAAGGAGTTTCAAGCCTCCGAGATTCTTATCGGCATGCACATGCACGACCTTGAGAACACGGCTTTCTGGGGACAGTTTCACCGAAGTCTTTTCAACGGCGTGAACCGGCAAATAATCATGGCGCGCCTCTACCATCCCCTCGCCACGCTGAGGCGCATCGTCGTCGCCGTGCCGTCGCGCGCGCAATACGAGCCAGGATTCTTCCGCTGGATGGAGCGGTTGTCGCGCATCGCCGAAAACCTCGAATGCCGTGTACAGTTCCACGGCAGGATGGACACGTTGCAGATGGTCAACCAGTTCATCACGAACCGCCACCCCAACCTCCGCGCCACATGCGTGGAGATGACCCACTGGAACGAGTTGCCTCGCCTCGCCTCGACGATAGCCGACGACAACCTCTTCGTGGTAGTGACGGCACGCAAGGGCACGGTGTCGTTCAAGTCGGCAATGGAGCGCCTGCCTGAGGAACTGACAAGATGGTTCAAGGGGAAAAACCTCATGATCGTGTTCCCCGACCAATATGGCGACGACAAGCAGACCATGACGTTCGCGCAATCGCAACACACTGAGGAGACCTCGGCCTACGACGCCATGGCAAAATGGTTGGACAAGCTATATAAACGCATAGGCTCAAAAAGATTAGATAACAATGATAGACGTTAAAGGTATAACCAAATCGTTTGGGAAACTACAGGTGCTCAAGGGTATAGACCTGCATATAGACAAGGGCGAGGTGGTAAGCATCGTAGGCCCATCTGGAGCCGGCAAGACAACGCTGCTGCAGATTATTGGCACTCTCGACAAGCCCGATAGCGGCACCGTCGTGGTAGATGGCGTGGACGTGGGCGACTTGTCGGCCAAGAAGCTCGCCGACTTTCGCAACCGGCACATCGGGTTCGTGTTCCAGTTTCACCAGTTGCTGCCTGAGTTCACTGCACTGGAAAACATCATGATTCCGGCGTTCATCGCTGGCAAGGGCCGGCAAGAGGCTCGCAAACGCGCCGAGGAATTGCTCGACTTCATGGGCCTGAGCGAGAGGGCTGGACACAAGCCCAACGAACTGTCGGGCGGCGAGAAGCAACGCGTGGCCGTGGCCCGCGCCCTGGTAAACAACCCTGCCGTGGTGCTTGCCGATGAGCCATCGGGCAGTCTCGACACGAAGAACAAGGCAGAACTTCATCAGCTCTTCTTCGACCTCAGAGACAAGTTCGGCCAGACTTTCGTCATCGTCACCCACGACGAGAGCCTCGCAAAACTGACCGACCGCACCATCCACATGAAAGATGGACTGCTGGAAGATGCCGCTCCACAGCCCTCCACAATAGCTGAAGGAGCAAACACGCCGGAGACAATATGATCAAGCACGCCGACACTACCTCCAATATCAGAAAGGGCGCGAGAAAGACCCTTTCCATTATCACGAATGAATTGGGGAAAGAGGATTTGGCAAAGTCCGATGGGGCTCTTCTCTTGGTAGCCCTCAGCGGAGGTCCCGACAGCGTGGCCTTGCTGCGCATGCTCATCGACAAAGGGTATAAGGTTGAGGCGGCACACTGCAACTTCCACCTGCGTGGCGAGGAAAGCGACCGCGACGAGGCGTTTTGCAAGACTCTTTGCGAGAAGTTGGGGGTAAAGTTGCACATGGCGCACTTCGACACCAAGGGGTTTGCCAAGCTGCGCGGCATATCCATCGAGATGGCAGCAAGAGACTTGCGCTATCGGTGGTTCGCGCAACTCGCGCAAGACACCAATGCCGTGGGAGTGTGCATAGCCCACCACAGCGATGACCAGGTGGAGACCATTCTCCTAAACCTGCTCCGGGGCACAGGACTTAAGGGGCTGCTCGGAATGAGACACCAGAATGGCATCTTCCTGCGCCCGCTGCTCAATATGTCGAGGAAAGACATCCTTGAATACCTCAAACGCATAGGGCAAGACTACGTGACGGACAGCACCAACCTTGAAGACGACGTGCAGCGCAACAAGCTGCGGCTCGATGTCATACCCATGCTTGAGAAAGTGACGCCAGCGGCAAGGCAAAACATCCTGCGCATGGCCGACAACCTTGGAGATATAGAGAAAGTGGTGGAGCAAAGTCTCAACGAGGCATTGGAGAAAATCAAGCGAAAGTGTGTCTCCGGCGAGGCTTATTCCATGGAGGCCATAAGAGGCTACGCCAGCCCGCGTCTGCTTCTTTGGAACATACTCTCGCCACTTGGCTTCAATCGCGCGCAAACCGAGGAAATACTCTCATCAACCCAAGGCGGAAAGACATGGGCCAAAAAGAGCCATGTGGCAGTGGTGAGCAACGATAAGTTGTTTGTTTATCCAAGCGAGACTTGGAACGAGCCATTGCCTACGCTGCGCGTGCCCGAAGAGGGGCTGTATGGCCTTGCAGGGCGCAAATTGCACGTTTCCCTGTCCACTGCGTCCAACTGCCCAGAGCCATCGAAAGACAGGCTCATTGCCACGTTAGACGCTGATGGCATCGCGTTTCCTCTGACTGTGCGTCCGGCAGGTGAAGGCGACCGACTCTCGCCTTATGGGATGAGGGGTTCAAAGCTCATCGCCGACTACATGAAAGACAAGAAAACCGAGCCAATGGAGCGGCACAGGCAACTCGTGGTAACCACCGCCACAAACGAGATTATATGGCTTGTGGGGCGGACGATAGACGACAGACATAAGATTCGGGAAAATACCAAGAGAGTGATTACCCTGAAAATTGAGGGTTGACAAGCCAGGAAGGAACGTCAACCATCAAAAGGCAAGGCTCATTTTCAAACTAACTACGACAAACGTGAGGCGGTCAGCAAAAGATTGCCGATAATAAATCAACAAACAATCAACAAACAACAATCCCCGGCTTGCAATCGCAAACCGGGGATTTCTCTTATATATTCCCTTCGATGGAAACTGTTGGCTTATTAAGGCTCAGCGATCATGATAGAGACACGGTTCTTGTCGTTCTCTGCGAACGGCTGCACACGTGAGCCCTTGCTGTCTGAAGTGATGCGGCTTGCGTCGATACCCTTGGCCTTGAGGGCTTTCACCACTGTTGCTGCACGCTGTGCTGCAAGACGGTCGTTAATCCTGTTGTTGCCCGTGCCAGCGTCAGCGTAACCTGTCACGGTCACCTTAGCCTCTGGGTGCTCGTTCATGTAAGCCACGATGTCGTCAACCTTAGGCTGCTCCTTGGCTGTAACGGCAGTCTTGTTGATCGTGAAGAACACGTCGCGACGGATAGGCTCAACCTTCACAGGAGCTGGTGCTGGAGCCGGTGTTGGCTCAACATACTCTTCCTTTTGTGGCTCTGGGGCAGTAGCTGGTTCCGGAGTCTTCTTCGTATAGCTCTTGCCGAGGTTGATGCGCAGACCTGCGAGGGCATTGAAATACCAGTCGGGGTTGCCGGCCTTCTTAGAGTTGTACTTATCTGTCAGGATGTTGGCGTTACCCTCGAGCATGATGCTGACAGCCTTGCTGACGCGGAAGTTCAGCTCCACACCGCCACGGCCTACAGGGCGCACCTTTGTGCCTTCCCAGTTGTAACGCATCTCATAGTCCTTGGCCAGGGCGTTAGCCTCGTCGTTGTCGAAAGCGATGTTGGCACCGCCGCCGATGAACGCGCTGAGGTTGAACACGCGGTTAGGGTTCCAACCGCAGATAGCGTTGCTGAGGTTGAAGATGAAGTCGATGCCAGGAGCGACATACTTCCACTTATAAGTGACGTTGGCAGGAGCAGTCTTGCCGGTTTCCGTCACGCCATTGTAGCCCCCCTTGCTCTGCCAAGCGTTTACAGCCACGCGAGCGCCAAACCAAGGATTGAACTGATAGCCGATACCAAGCTGTACGTTGGGTGAGATAAGGTCACCGAACTTAGCCTCACCGAGCGTGTACTGAGCACCACCCTGCAAATCGAGGAATGCGTGCTTCTTGAATGTGTACTCATTGCCTTCCTTATCCGTATAAGTGGCTTGAGCCATGGCAGCCGAAGATCCACCAAGGACCAACGCTGCGACCAATAAAGTCTTAATGCACTTCATAAAGCGATTAATTTAGTTAATATTCTCTTAATTATTTCTCTCAAATGTAAAAGCCACACTAAATCCTTTTGCAAAGTTAGCAAATAATTTAATAGGTGACCGTTTTTTTACAGTTTTTTTTCTAAAATCTTAGTATTCCGCGTTCTTTGGCGTGCGTGGGAACGGTATGACATCGCGAATGTTTTGCATACCCGTCACGAAGAGGATAAGTCTCTCGAAGCCAAGGCCGAAGCCTGCGTGTGGGCACGAGCCGTATTTGCGGGTGTCGAGATACCAGCTGTAAGTCTCTTCCTTCATGCCGCGGCGGTCTATTTCGTCAAGGAGCTTCTTGTAGTTCTCCTCACGCACCGAGCCTCCGATAATCTCACCAATGCGCGGGAAGAGCACGTCGGTGCCTTGCATCGTCTTGCCATCGGCATTCTTCTTCATGTAGAACGCCTTTATCTCCGTGGGGTAGTCGGTCATGATGACGGGGCGCTTGAAATGCTCCTCCACGAGATAACGCTCGTGCTCCGAGGCGAGGTCCATGCCCCAGCCCGTGATTGGGAACTCAAACTTATGACCGTCCTTCACCGCCTGCTGAAGGATGTTGATACCCTCCGTGTAAGGCAAGCGCACGAAGTCCTCCTTGATGACATTCTCCAAGGTCTGTATCAAGGTCTTGTCTATCATCTTGTTGAGGAACTCAAGGTCGTCGCGGCAATTGTCGAGCGCCCAGCGCACGCAATACTTGATGAAGTCTTCCTCAAGGTCCATCAGCTCGTCCTTGTCCATGAAGGCCACCTCAGGCTCAATCATCCAGAACTCGGCGAGGTGACGAGGCGTGTTGCTGTTCTCGGCGCGGAATGTCGGGCCGAAAGTATAGATGGCGCCAAGCGCCGTGGCGCCAAGTTCGCCCTCAAGCTGCCCAGAGACGGTGAGATTGCACTTCTTGCCGAAGAAATCCTTGTCGTATTCCACCTTGCCGCTCTTTGCCACGCGGTCGAGGTCGAGCGTGGTCACCTGGAACATCTCGCCAGCTCCCTCGCAGTCGCTGGCGGTAATCAGCGGAGTGTTGAAATAATAGAATCCGTGCTCGTGGAAGTATTTGTGGATGGCTATCGCCATGTTGTGGCGAATGCGAAACACGGCCCCAAACGTATTCGTGCGCAGACGCATGTGCGCATACTGGCGCATGTACTCAAACGACTGTCCCTTCTTCTGCATGGGATAATCGGATGGGCAGAGACCGTAGACCTCGATGTCGGAAGCCTGCACTTCCACGGTCTGCCCCTTGCCCTGGCTCTCCACGAGGATGCCCGTGGCCCGGATGCACGCGCCCGTGGTGATGCTCTTCAGCATGTCTGCGTCGAACTTGTCGGGAACCACGACCACCTGAATGTTCTTGATGGTAGAGCCGTCGTTCAAGGCTATGAAATCTACAGCCTTGCTGCTCCTGTGTGAACGCACCCAGCCCTTGACAGTGATTTCCTTGTTATAATCGGTGCTCTTCAGAGCGTCAATGACTTTTGTTCTCATATTATTAAAAGCCTCTCCAAGCCCACTATGTCGCAAGAGTGCCGCGACTCCATCGAGCCGCATGGGTGACGCTTAGAGAGGTCCTTTGCTTAATGGTTAATTTTCTGTTTATAATATTTCCTTTGTCAAGGCCGCTTGCCCACGGAGCCTTATTCGAACATTCCGCTACGCAGCATGTCGACTTCCTTCTCCGTCAGGAAACGCCAGTCGCCACGACGGAGATTCTTCTTCGTCAGGCCAGCGAACTGCACCCTGTCGAGCTTGATGACGCGATAGCCAAGTGCCTCGAATATGCGGCGCACGATACGATTGCGTCCGCTGTGTATCTCAATGCCTACCTGCGAGTGGTCGCGCTCATCGGCGTACTCTATGGCATCGGCATGCACCTCTCCGTCCTCAAGCTCTATGCCATCGGCAATCTTCTGGAGATCCTCGGTGGAAACGTTCTTGTCGAGGAAGACGTGGTACACCTTCTTCTTGAGAAACTTAGGATGCGTCAGCTTTGAGGCCAACTCGCCATCGTTGGTGAGCAGGAGCACGCCCGTGGTGTTGCGGTCGAGGCGCCCCACAGGATAGATACGCTCCGGGCAGGCGTCTTTCACGAGATCCATCACGGTCTTGCGCTGCTGAGGATCGTCGGAAGTGGTGACATAGTCCTTTGGCTTGTTGAGAAGGATATACACCTTCTTCTCTATCGTCACCGGATTCTCACGGAAGAGCACCTCATCGGAGCGCTTCACCTTGGTGCCAAGCTCGGTGACCACCGCGCCATTCACCTTCACCACGCCAGAGGCTATGAACTCATCGGCCTCGCGACGCGAGCACACGCCGGCGTTGGCAAGATACTTGTTCAAGCGTATGGGCTCGTCCGGGTCGACGTGCTCTTCCTTATACTCGATGCGCTTCTTCATGCTGTACTTGGCATTCGGGTCGTAACCCTGACGTGGGCCATTGTTGAATCCACGATAACCGTTGTTGCCATATCCGCCCTGGCGGTTGTTGCCGTAACCACCCTGGCGGTTGTTGTAGCCACCCTGACGGTTGCCATAGCCACCCTGGCGGCGTGGCTGATAGCCGCCCTCGGCGTTGTAGCGTGGGCGAGGCTGGTAGTCGCCCTGCTGACGGGGCTGGTAGCCACCCTCGGCATTGTAGCGTGGGCGCGGCTGATAGTCGCCCTGCTGACGGGGCTGGTAGCCACCCTCGGCATTGTAGCGAGGACGAGGCTGATAACCGCCTTGGCGGGGTTGGTAGCCACCCTGCTGACGAGGCTGATAACCGCCCTGGCGGGGTTGGTAGCCACCCTGCTGGCGAGGCTGGTAACCACCCTGACGGGGCTGGTAGCCACCCTGCTGGCGAGGCTGGTCGCTGTCCAAAGCAGCGCCAAAGCCCTGTGGACGGAAGCCGCCGTCCGCTGGCTTGCCAGTGGACACGCGGTTAGCGCCATACTGTGGGCGCGAAGCCGTGGCATGTATGCGTGGGCGCTGCGTGCGCCCTGTTCCGGGGTTGAAATCCCGCTGATTCTGATGTCCGCTCACATGTGAATACCCCTCACGGGCATCTCTCTGCGGCTCTTGGGCCGCCTGCGTCTTTTCCTGTTCTTCTGACATAGTAGTAACTTGCTTAATCCATGAAGACTATATCACTATAGGTCTTCACAGACATAATACTTTTTTAAAAACTAAATACCTGTGTAATTATGCGGAGTGATGGCAAGGAGCTCTTGCTTGACCTCCGGCTTGACATTTAAACTATTGATGAAATCGTGGATGGTTTCTTCCGTCATCGCCGTATTGGTACGGGTGAGCTGCTTCAACGCCTCGTAAGGATGCGGATAGCCCTCGCGACGGAGGATTGTCTGTATGGCCTCAGCCACCACTGCCCACGTGTTGTCGAGGTCGGCGCTGATTTTCTCCTCGTGGAGGATGAGCTTGCGCAAGCCCTTGAGCGTAGACTGGATGGCGATGACAGAGTGGCCGAGTGGCACGCCAATGTTGCGCAGCACCGTGGAGTCGGTCAGGTCTCTCTGCAATCGGCTGACGGGCAACTTCGTGGAGAGGAACGTCAGCACGGCGTTTGCCATGCCGAGGTTGCCCTCGCTGTTTTCGTAGTCTATTGGGTTGACCTTGTGGGGCATGGCCGAAGAGCCCACCTCGCCGGCCTTGATCTTCTGCTTGAAGTAGTCCATGGAGATGTACATCCAGAAGTCGCGGTCGAGGTCGATGATTATGGTGTTGATGCGACGTATGCCATCGAAAATGGCGGCAAGATAGTCGTAGTTGGAAATCTGGGTGGTATACTGCTCACGCTCCAGGCCGAGCTTCTCGCTGACGAACTTGTTGCCGAAAGCACGCCAGTCGTAGCCCGGATAAGCCACGTGATGGGCGTTGAAATTGCCCGTGGCGCCGCCAAACTTGGCGGTTATCTTCGAGGCCTTGAGAGTGTTGAGCTGCTCGGTGAGCCTGTAGACATACACCATTATCTCCTTGCCCAGGCGCGTCGGCGACGCGGGCTGGCCATGGGTCTTGGCGAGCATGGGCACGTCTTTCCACTCGTCGGCGTAAGTCTGGAGCTGCGCTATGAGCTCCTCCACCTGAGGATAGAAAACGTCGCGAAGCGACTCTTTCAACGCCAATGGCACAGACGTGTTGTTGATGTCCTGCGACGTGAGGCCGAAATGGATAAACTCCTTGTAGCTGTCCAAGCCGCCTATGGCGTCAAACTGTTCCTTGATATAATACTCAACCGCCTTGACATCGTGGTTGGTAACCTTCTCAATGTCCTTAACACGCTGGGCGCCTTCCTCGTTGAAGTTGAGGTACAGGTCCCGAAGGCGCGGGAAGAGGCTGTGGTCGAACGACTTCAGCTGTGGGAGGGGTAGCTCGCAAAGAGTGATGAAATACTCTATCTCCACACGGATGCGATAGCGAATGAGCGCATACTCTGAATAATAATCGGCAAGGGCTTCCGTCTTGCCCCTGTAGCGACCGTCAATAGGCGAGATTGCCGTCAATACATCAAGATTCAT
Source organism: Prevotella sp. UBA6387 (assembly GCA_002437565.1). Lineage (GTDB taxonomy): Bacteria > Bacteroidota > Bacteroidia > Bacteroidales > Bacteroidaceae > Prevotella. The sequence continues at coordinate 17,582 of DJQL01000142.1, read as the reverse complement.
TTGACTAATTGTTATAATACGTATTACCTGACTGTGATTTTCTATGCTGGTTGTAAACGCAATTTGCAATTCACACTGCTTGCAAAATTACAAAAACCTTATGAAACGACCACAAAAGTAATGATTTTTTAGAAATGGTAACATAAAAAATCCCGCAGCGACCTAAATCACTACGGGAACCACCCCTGTGGGCGTTGACGGATTCGAACCGCCGACCCTCTGCTTGTAAGGCAGATGCTCTAAACCAACTGAGCTAAACGCCCTTGTTCTCATTTGCGAGTGCAAAGGTACTAACATTTTACCAACCCACCAAACTTTTGGCCGTTTTTTTCTCAGAAAATGTCTTTTTCCTCTAATGGCAATAATGAATCTTGGATGGTTTTGTAAAGAATATTATCCAAAAAAAGCATCGTCGAGAGGCGTTGAAATAGGGAACCAGAGAAGGGCTCGGCGATGGGCAATGCGTAATATTGCCAACACCTTTTGGTCATAACGCCGCAAAGACATGGCGATATGGCCTCAATCGCACTGCCTCCACGCCGTAAAGGCATGGCCGTTCAAGTGGCATGGCATCGCGATTCAAGTGATAAGGCAACGCGATTCAAGC
>DJQL01000142.1:1322-16863 GCA_002437565.1 Prevotella sp. UBA6387 | reverse complement strand
TTGTTTCGAGCCAACGGCAATCTTTTTTGAAACAAGCGACTCTCAGAAGACGATATGTAAAGATTGATTACCCTGTATGCCTCTGTGGGCAACTACAACCAGATAAAGGTGTACGAAGTATGCGCGAGAGGCTTTGTCATCATTGCCGACAGCATAGTGATGGGCAAGAACACTCCTTACCGCAAGGAGAAGGCTAAAAGAAAATGCAAAAAAACGTGCGCGACCATATCCTGGAAAGATGCGGTCGCGCACGTATATCATAAAGCATATCATATAATCAGCCAAACATGGTTTCTATGTCCTTTTGCTTGATTATGCACAATGTGGCATGGCCATCGGGGGTGTAGTTGACATTGGAACACTGGAAAAGCCGGTTGGTGAGGTCTTCCATCTCTTCGTTGGACAACACCTGGCCATAAGGAATGGCAGAGGCAGAGGCAAGCGACGCAGCCATGTTCTCGTGGATCTTGGCCAATGGAGACTCAGCGTCGGCATCAGAAAGGAGATCGTGCAAAAGGCTTGCGATGTCCATTCCCTCCAAGCCCTCCGGAATGGCGTTTATGCCATAAGACGACGCGCCCAACGGCGACAACTCGAAGCCAAACTCCGAAAAGACATCCTTGACGGTGGCCAGAGTGACCATCTCCTTGGGCGAGAGCTCCACTTGCTGTGGGAACAGCACCTTTTGCGAAGCCATCTTGTGGGCTGACAACCTGCGGAGGTAATCCTCGTAGAGCACACGGACATGGGCGCGATGCTGGTCAACAACCATCAAGCCCGACTTTACCGCGGTCATGATGTACTTGCCCTTGTATTGATAATGGGCAGGAGCCTTGTCTTCCAGCTCTTGTGCGGCGCTCTCTTGAACCGGCCCCGCGAAGAGTGTGTCCGGGGGCTCATGAGTGTCGTCCTGGCCGACGAGCACCGTTGACGAGTCAATGTCCCCATCAAGGTTTTTAGCACCCGTCACGCCCATGCCCAAGTCGGCCTTGGGCGAGGAATGATGCTTGGTTGCCGTGAACGGATTGTATTGAGGGTCAAAGTCGACCTTAGGCATCGCGAAGTCAGCAGACTGGTTCTCTGGCTGGAACATAGGAATGTCGGGCTTGCCCTCCACGTCGAACTCTATGGCCGAAGCTCCACTGAATGTCCCCACCGCGTCGCGCACGGCAGCGAGAAGAATCTGGTAGACCGTTTGCTCGCTCTCAAACTTTATCTCCGTCTTCGTGGGATGGATGTTTACGTCTATATCGTGGGGGTTGATGTCGAAATATATGAAATAAGGCACTTGCTCGCCTTGCGGCACCATGCGCTCGTAGACGCTCTGCACCGCCTTGTGAAAATAAGGATGGCGCATATAGCGGCCGTTGACGAAGAAAAACTGCCTCACGCCTTTCTTCTTGGCCGACTCTGGCTTGCCCACGAATCCCGACAATCCACACACCGAGGTCTCCACGCTCAACGGCAGGAGGTCGGCATTGATGCGCTTGCCGAAGACTTCCACAATGCGCTGCCTCAACGTGCCAGCGCGCAGGTTGTAAAGTTCTGCCCCATTGGAATGAAGGGTGAAAGCGATGTCTGGATATACCAATGCGATGCGTTCGAAAGCCGTAATGACATGGTTGAGCTCGGTGGCGTTGGACTTGAGAAACTTCCTGCGCGCCGGTACATTGAAAAAGAGGTTCTCCACCTTGAAGTTGGCACCCTGCTGGCAAGCGCACGGCTCTTGCGAGAGCACCTTGGAACCCGAGAAGCAAATGTCGGTGCCCAAGGTGTCGTCGGCAGTGCGCGTCTTAAGCTCCACTTGCGAAACCGCCACGATGGAAGGCAACGCCTCGCCACGAAACCCCATGGTGTGAAGGTTGAAAAGGTCTTCGGCGTGACGTATCTTGGAAGTGGCATGGCGCTCGAAAGCCAACCTGGCATCGGTCTCAGACATTCCCTTGCCATCATCGATGACTTGTATTGACGTGCGCCCGGCATCGACCACCGACACGTCGATATGTCGCGCCCCGGCATCCACGGCGTTCTCCACCAGTTCCTTTATGACACTGGCAGGTCGCTGTATCACCTCACCGGCCGCGATCTGGTTGGCTACGGAGTCGGGCAAGAGCTGGATAACATCAGACATACGTTTACTTTTGAACTTTATTTGTTGGTGTTTTCTCGGCCATGGGCTTGCTGTCGACCGCCTCTTTCGGCATTGGCGACTTCGCCTCGCCGCCAGGCAGTTTTTGCAAAGGAGGCGCATGACGTTCCACTATCCTCAACGAGGAGCCACTGGGTTTCCCACGCCAAACGAACACGTCGTCAGGCCCCGTGGGGCGCAAGTCCGCGAACCATTGAAACACGTCGAGCTTGTCCTTGCCGGGCGGTATTTGCGTCATCGGGTAAAGTGTGCCTTGCGCCTTGGGCATCCAGATGCGCTCAAGTTGTCTCGTGGGTGAGACGAACATCCTCATGGTATCCGACTCCACATAGTTGAGACCGATGAGCGTGGTGTCGCCCTTGTCGGTCGGGTAAAATATGGCGCGCACGTTGCCCACGGCATCGCTCCGCCGGATGTTGCCTCCGTTGAAGTAGGCGAATATCTCCTTGGATGACACCTGGCCATAATGGACGCTGTCCTTCATCTGTTCAATGGAGAGGGCCTGGCCGATGACGTGAGCCAACTTGACGGTGGAGTCGTTTGTGAAAATCAGGATTTTCTCACCTGTGAGCTGTCTGCCATCGCTCCATGTAATCGGATCCTTGTACATCGTCAGGCATGAATCGCGCGTGTCGTAAACGAGCGAGTCGCACATGGCCTGGAAGTCGGCACGATAGGCGCGAACGTGGTCGTAGCCATGCACACGACGATATACACTATCCGTATTGATATTGAAAGTCTCCAAGCGAAGCGTGTCGGCGTGCATGTAGAGAGTATCCTTCTGCGAGAAGTCAACCACGAGAGCCTTCTTGGTGGCGAATCCCTTGCCTGTCTTCTCATTGTAAGCCACCTCGCCAGCCGTAAGCTTATTCTTGTTTTTAGTGTCAACGAAGACCACGTTGCCATATCCATGATTGCGCCCCGTGGTGCTGTTATAGAACAACGTGTCGCCCGTTATGGTCTTCTCCTTGTCTACCACCGTTGAACGGCCATAAAGGCGCGCCCTATCGGTCTTGGTGTTGAAGAAAGCGTCTGTGGTCTTCACTACCCCACCCTGATTGTGGATGATAGAAGGCCCTGGACGACCCTGTCCCCGGTTGGGAGTGTACATGCCGACTATGTGGGCAATGGACTTCTTGGTGTCATAATACAACGTGTCGGTAGAGACACGGTTTTTTGGCGTGTGCAATTGCACGTCAAAATAGAACACCGCCTGGCGTGTATTGGTATTATACTCTCCCCAGTCTGAAGAGAGCTTGCTTTTCCCGTCAACGAGTCGTCCACCCTTGAAAAAATAAGCATTTTCATACAGACGGTCATAATTGAGACTGTCCGTGTAGAGCACTTGTCCACGATGATGCAACACCACATTCTTTCGCGCTTGCATCATCTGTCCCTCGCCGTCGTACCAAGCGTTGTCGCACGTGAGCGACAACGTGTCGCCCTGACGGAAACGCACATGGCCGAAAGCGCGAAAAGAGTTTGTGGCTTGATAATAGTAAGCACTGTCGCACAGCAACGTGGCGCCACGGTTGATGAAATGCACATGCCCCTTGGCTATCTGTGCGTCGGGGTTGGGGCCAAACTGGTCATACTTCAGCTCATCGGCATGCTTGAGATATACTCGCGTGTCAACCTTGCGAAGCCGCTTCTGCCTTTTACGGGAAGGAGTCATTCCGCAAACCACCAGTACCGCAAAAAGGAAGAGCATCAACACCCTTCCTCTATTTCTTAAGATTTCACCCATCCCTGGTATTCATATTTCCCTGGAACACGATACTGCGGTAACATTCGCACATAGGTATGCTTAATCTTGTCGACCACCCAATCGTGCAAGGCCTTCTCGCGTGCCTTGTTGAGAACAACGTCTTTCATCACCTGGAAGTCCTCGGTAATGGTAGCCTTGTGACCGAGCACACGGCTCTTGAGCTTCACCACCGCCGCCACGGTCTTGCCTTTTGAGTTGATCATCTCAAAGGGCTTGGATATTTCGTTCACTTTCAACGTGTCGACCACCCTTGCCACCTCTGTCGGGAGGTCTTTCATTTGAAAGCGAGAAGTCATCCCGTTGGCCGTGCTGTTGGACATAAGTCCCTCGTTGTTACGAGTATCCTTATCATCTGAAAGGAACGAGGCAGCCTCCTCAAAAGAAAACTTGCCGGCTTTTATGTCATTGGAAATGGAGTCGAGCCTATGCATTGCTCCCTCAACCTCGTCAGGCGACACCTTGGGCTTAAGCAGGATGTGTCGGACGTTGATTTTGTCACCACGCTTATCGATAAGTTGTATGATGTGATAACCAAACTCAGACTCCACTATCTTGGACACCTTCTTCGGATCGGTAAGGTTGAAAGCCACAGCAGCGAAAGCCGGATCGAGAACACCTCGACCGGTATACCCCAACTCACCTCCCTGACGAGCAGAGACAGGATCCTCTGAATAAAGGCGTGCGAGAGTCGAGAATGTAGTCTCACCCTTGTTGACACGGTCGGTGAAATTGCGCAACTCGTCCTTGACCCTGTTTATCTCGCTCTGCTTGATGCGAGGCGAGTTGACAAGAATCTCTACCTCTACCTCGGTAGGCACAAAGGGGATGCTATCCTCTGGAAGGTTGCGGAAATAGGCGCGCACGTCAGCTGGCGTGACCTTGACATCTTTCACCAAATTTTCCTTCATCTTCTGGATAAGCTGCTGGTCGCGGAACTGGTCGTGCAACTCGGAGCGCATTTCGCTAATGCTCTGCTTGCGGTATTCCTCCAGTTTCTCCTTGGAGCCTGCCATCTCAACCCAACGGTTGATTTGCTGGTTCACGCCAGTGGCCACCTCCGACTCGGTGACCTCGATAGAGTCAATCTCGGCTTGGTGCAAGAAAAGTTTCTGCACGGCAATTTGCTCAGGGATGGAGAAATCTGGATCACTGCCGAAGTTGATGCCCTCGGCAAGTCCTTGCATTCGCATTTCCTCCACATCAGATTTAAGTATAGGCTCATCGCCCACTACCCAAATCACCTCGTCGATAACCGACTGCTGCGGGACGGTAACCTCCGCCACCTTTGAAGTATCGGTCAAAACTTTTGACGAGTCGTCGCCAACAGCTATAGAAGACGACACCTTTCCTGATGGCACAGCCATTGCCCCTATCGTAGCAATGGCCGCCATGACTGATAAAAACGTATTTCTTATTTTCATGCTTTATTCTTCGCCCGGACGCGAGTAGTTTGGTGCTTCCGAGGTTATGGTGATGTCGTGTGGATGACTCTCCATGACACCTGCGTTCGTGATGCGAGTGAACTTGGCGTTGTGCAGTTCGTCGATTGTATGCGCTCCACAATAGCCCATGCCCGAACGCAAGCCGCCAGTCAACTGGTAGAGAACTTCCTGAACGGTGCCCTTATAAGGCACGCGACCGGCAATGCCCTCTGGCACCAATTTCTTAACGTCGGTGGTGTCGCTCTGGAAATAACGGTCCTTAGAGCCATTCTTCTGGCCCATGGCCTCGAGCGAGCCCATGCCACGATATGTCTTGAACTTACGACCATTGTAGATGATTGTGTCGCCAGGGCTTTCCTCTGTGCCAGCCACCAACGAGCCAATCATGCAGCAGTTGCCGCCAGCGGCGAGTGCCTTGACGATGTCGCCCGAGTAACGCAAGCCGCCATCGGCGATAAGAGGCACTTCGGTATCCTTCAACACGCTGAACACATCATATACGGCAGAGAGCTGTGGCACGCCGACACCTGCAACCACACGAGTGGTACAGATTGAACCTGGGCCAATGCCAACCTTTACGCCATCGGCGCCATTATCGTACAAATACTTTGCAGCAGCACCCGTGGCAACATTACCCACTACGACATCAAGGTCAGGAAACGCGCTCTTCACCTCATGAAGCTTTCCAACCACGCCAGCGGAATGGCCATGCGCGGTATCGATGACAATGGCGTCAACGCCCGCGTCGACAAGAGCCTGGGCACGTTCCAATGTATCAACCGTAACGCCTACGCCAGCCGCGACACGAAGCCGCCCCTTATCGTCCTTGCAAGCGTTTGGCTTGTTCTTGGCCTTAGTGATGTCCTTATATGTAATCAAGCCTATGAGATGGTTCTCACTATCCACGACAGGGAGTTTCTCTATCTTGTTCTCTTGCAGAATCTGAGCGGCATTGGCCAGGTCGGTCTGCTGGTGGGTAGTGACGAGATTTTCCTTGGTCATCACCTCATCCACGAGGCGATCCATGTGACGCTCGAAGCGCAAGTCGCGGTTGGTGACTATGCCAACAAGATGGTTTTCTCCGTCTACAACTGGGATGCCACCGATATGGTACTCGGACATCATCATGAGAGCGTCGCGCACGGTCTTACCGCGACGGATGGTCACAGGGTCATAAATCATGCCGTTCTCGGCACGCTTGACGATTGCCACCTGTCGAGCCTGCTCGTCGATAGACATGTTTTTATGGATAACGCCAATACCGCCCTCACGAGCGATGGCGATAGCCATGGATGACTCCGTGACAGTGTCCATGGCTGCCGTCACGAATGGGATGTTTAGCTTAATGTGTCGTGAGAAGCGGGCCTGAAGGCTTACTTGTTTTGGCAATACATTGGAATAAGCAGGAATAAGGAGGACGTCGTCAAAAGTAAGACCGTCCATGACAATTTTATCTGCAACAAATGATGACATAGAAAGTGACCTTATAAATTTATTGCATGCAAAATTAGCAATAAATCGTCAATAAAACATCAATATCACATAAATAAATGCTATAAAAAGAGTTAAGAGGCGACCTTGGCCGCCTCTTAACTCTTATAACATGATATTGTATAAAATAATTTGCCTGACAAGCAATCGTATTGTCAAATCAGTTGCCTGCGTCGGAAAGGAACTTTATGAGCACGAGGCGCGCCTTTTCCTCTGCCGTGAGCCCTTCATCATCGTCGTAGATGTCTACGGTGTCGATAGCCGTGTCTATGTCATCGGTGTCAGAATGGCGGAAGTAGTCGAGGATGTCTTGCATCTCATCTTGGTCGATAACGTCTTCATCGGTAAGGTAATAATCTATATTTACCTTAGTGCCGCTATTCACTATCGACTCTATGTCGTCGAGCAACTCATCAAAATCAAGTCCCTGGGTATCAGAAATGTCTTCCAATGGAATACGACGGTCTATCATCTCTATGATCTTGAGCTTGCGTTTCGACTTGTTTGGCAAGGTGATGACTCTCATGATGTCGGAGCGTTCTATATCGTTCTCCTCGCAATATTTCTTGATGAACTCTATGAACGGTTTGCCAAACTTGCGCGCCTTGCCCTGTCCCACGCCTTGAATCTGCTGCAGCTCCCCCATGGTCTGTGGATACGTGGTTGCCATCTGCGTGAGCGAGATATCCTGGAAGATGACATACGGTGGAAGATTGTGCTTTCTCGCCACGTCATGGCGCAAGCTTTTAAGCTGTTGGTACAAAGGCAAATCGAGGGCAGACGTACCACCTTCCCCTCCGTCATCACTGTCTGCGAACTCACGGTCAAGAACGACAGAAAAAGGACGTGGTCTCTTTAGCCATTCTTTTCCAGAAAGCGTGATTTTCAAAAGTCCATAGTGGTCAATGTCTTTCCTTATATATCCAGCTATTATGCCTTGACGGATGACAGGATTCCAAATGGACGCTATGTCGTTGTTGATTTCCTTTCCGTTGCCAAACTCCGGGAGCTTGTCGTTGCCATCCCTGACGATATGGTCAGTGGCACGACCACGCACGAAATCTATGACATAGTTTTGCTCGTATTGTCCTTTCAATGCCTTAACCGCTGAGAGCACGCACTCCAACGCGTCTGTAGCCTCTATGAATTTCGCTGGGTGCTTGCAATTGTCGCAGTTGCCACAGTTGTCCTTTGGGTATGCCTCGCCAAAATAGTTAAGCAGCACCTTTCTACGACAAACAGAAGTCTCAGCGTAGGCCTTAGTCTCATCCAAGAGCTGCCGGCCTATCTCTTTCTCCATCTCACTCTTGGTGTCCATGAACTTGCTGAGCTTTTTCAAGTCTTTTGGAGAATAAAAGGCAAGGCAAATGCCCTCGCCTCCATCACGACCGGCACGGCCTGTCTCTTGATAGTAACCCTCCAGGCTCTTTGGAATGTCATAGTGGATAACGAAACGCACGTCGGGCTTGTCGATACCCATGCCAAAGGCAATCGTCGCCACTATTATGTCGATATTCTCTTTCAAGAAATCGTCTTGAGTCTTGGCACGGACTTCATTGTCCAGTCCAGCATGGTACGGAGCCGCACGGAACCCGTTAAGAGTCAGTTTCTTGGCAAGTTCCTCCACTTTCTTACGTGACAGGCAATATATTATACCACTCTTGCCCTCATGCATTTTTATGAACTTGATAATCTGGCTGTCGGTATCCTCATCGCTTACTTTCTGCCTAACCTCGTAGTAAAGATTCGGACGATTGAAAGAGCTCTTGAACTCTTTGGCATCCAGCATACCGAGATTAGTCTTGATATCAATTCTTACCTTTTCGGTCGCGGTAGCCGTGAGCGCTATCACTGGTATATGGGGCACGTTACGTGCAAAGGCTATCTTATCTATCGTAGGTTTTATATTACGGTATTCAGGCCTGAAATCGTGCCCCCATTCCGAGATGCAATGCGCCTCGTCCACGGCTATGAAAGAGATCTTGAACGACTGAAAGAATGGCAAGTTATCCTCCTTGTTGAGCGACTCTGGAGCAACATAAAGCAATTTGGTCTTGCCCGACTTCACGTCACTCTCCACACGGTTTATCGCCGCGCGGTTGAGCGAAGAGTTGAGATAATGGGCGACCGAATCGTCCTCGCTATACCCATTGATTACATCCACCTGGTTTTTCATCAACGCAATGAGAGGTGACACGACAATGGCCGTGCCCTCCATAAGCAAGGACGGCAGCTGGTAACAGAGACTCTTGCCGCCCCCAGTCGGCATGAGCACAAACGTGTCGTTGCCCTCCAGAAGGTTGGTGATTATGGCTTCCTGGTCGCCCTTGAAAGCATCGAAACCAAAGTATTTTTTCAGTGCTTCTGTAAGATCAAATTTCATACAATCACATTTTAGGGATGGTCAAATGGCGTCAAGCAGACTCCAACTTCTGCAAGTGCGCCTTGTCAAGCTGCTTCTTGGCATAGTCGAGCGTCACGTTGAACTTCTTCACTCGCTTGGATGGTATCTCATACATGGCATCCATGATGATGGCCTCAACGATGGAGCGCAGTCCACGGGCACCAAGTTTATATTCCAACGCCTTGTCAACTATATAATCAAGACATTCGTCATCGAACGTGAGAGCTATGCCATCCATGGCGAAGAGTTTTGTATACTGCTTCACTATAGAGTTTTTCGGCTCCACGAGAATGCGGCGCAATGCCTCCTTGTCGAGAGGGTTAAGATACGTGAGTACTGGCAGACGGCCGATGAGCTCAGGAATAAGACCAAAAGACTTTAAATCCTGAGGCACGATATACTTCATCAAATCTTTCTTGTCTACATTGCGAGCGTTTTGCACAGAGTTGTAACCCACCACATGCGTATTGAGTCGCTGCGCTATCTTGCGCTCAATGCCATCGAAGGCTCCACCGCAAATGAACAAGATGTTTTTTGTGTCTACATGTATGTACTCCTGATCAGGGTGTTTACGCCCGCCCTGTGGCGGCACGTTGACCATAGTCCCCTCAAGGAGCTTGAGCAATGATTGCTGCACACCCTCGCCACTCACATCGCGCGTAATGGATGGATTGTCAGCCTTTCGGGCAATCTTGTCAATCTCGTCGATGAAAACGATGCCTCGTTCTGCCGCCGACACGTTATAGTTGGCAACCTGAAGCAAGCGCGACAGGATGCTTTCGACGTCCTCGCCCACATATCCGGCCTCAGTGAACACCGTGGCATCGACGATAGTGAAAGGCACGTCGAGAAGACGCGCAATGGTACGTGCCAAGAGGGTCTTGCCCGTACCAGTAGACCCAACCATTATAATGTTGCTCTTCTCTATCTCCACGCCATCATCGGTAGCGGGCTGCTGAAGTCGCTTATAGTGGTTGTACACTGCCACCGAAAGATATCGTTTTGCCTCATCCTGCCCAATGACATACTCGTCAAGATATTTCTTTATTTCCACAGGCTTTGGCACTTTCTTCTTGGGACGATACGGTTCTGCCTCTTGTTGTTCATTTCCAAAGACGCCAGTCTGCTCGGCTATTTGGTAAGCCTGTTTCGCGCAATCCTCGCAAATAAAACCGTTGATGCCCGTAATGAGCAGCTTAACTTGATCCTCAGTACGGCCACAAAAGCTGCAAGTCTTCTTTTTCATTTATTTTTTCTTCAATACCTGGTCAATCATGCCATACTCTTTCGCTTCTTCAGCCGTCATCCAGTAGTTGCGGTCAGAGTCCTTGTACACCTTGTCGTAAGGCTGATGCGAATGTTCAGAGATAATCGTGTAAAGCTCTTTCTTGAACTTTAGTATTTCCTTTGCCTCAATCTCTATGTCGGAAGCCTGACCTTGAACACCGCCAAGGGGCTGGTGAATCATAACGCGGCTATGAGGAAGGGCGGAACGCTTACCTTCCTGACCCGACACGAGAAGCACAGCGGCCATAGAAGCTGCCATACCCGTGCAGATGGTAGCGACATCAGAAGTGATAAATTGCATGGTATCGTAGATGCCGAGACCCGCGGTGACAGAGCCACCAGGAGAGTTGACATAAATGGAGATGTCTTTGCCATTATCCACTGAATCGAGATAGAGCAACTGAGCCTGAAGCGTGTTTGCCGTGTAATCGTCAATCTCCGTGCCAAGGAAGATGATGCGATCCATCATAAGACGGGAGAACACGTCCATCTGGGTGACATTGAGCTGACGCTCCTCAAGGATATATGGATTAAGATACTGCTGCTGCGCCTTAACCACATCATCGAGCACCAAGCCATCCATTCCTAATTTTCGCGTAGCGAATTTTCTAAAATCGTTATTCATGTTTTTCTTCTGTTTTATATTAACGAACCAAGGGGGGGACACCCCATGACAGTTCATTAAAGGACAAACCCTGTGCCAAGCAGAACATTCTTGGACACTATTTGCCACGCCTTTTGTTTTACAAAGATAACCATTTCCCCATAAAAAACAAATCAATTCCTTGTTTTTTTTATTTTAAGGACAAAAAAAGCAGATTTCACACAACAAAAAAGTCCCGTGTGCATACCTTGCATGCGCACGGGACTTCTTTGTATATTTATAAGATGTTATGCTTGCTCGGCTGTAACCATCTTGTTGAAATCCTCAAGTGAAATTTCCTTGTGATTCAGTTTTACCACAGGCTTGAAGGCCGCCACGAGTTTCTCGTCAACTGCACGCTCAGCAAATTGATTTACCGTGTCACGCTGCTTGAGCAGTTCGTCAGCATAATTGTTAACATACTCCTCGCCGACATTCTGCATGCCGTACTGTGCGAACTGGGCACGAGCAACCTCACGGGCAACATTCTTCACGTCGTCGTCATTAACCTTGACCTCGGCTTTTTCTGCGAGTTTGTTCTTGATAAGGCTCCAAGTGAGATCCTTGAGGCTTGCCTCATAGTTCTTGTTGATGAACTCGTCGTCCTTATCCTTGTTGTTCTCCTTGAGCACACGCTTGAGAAGTGCATCCGGATATGTAAGTTGGCCAACTTTCTCCTCGACGTACTTGCGAAGATCCTGCAAGAAACGGAAGTCCTCATCAGTAGCAAGCTGCTGCTTTACGCCTTCAGCTATTTTCTCACGGAAGCTCTTCTCGTCTTTCACCTCGTCCTTTCCAAACACCTGGTCGAACAGTTCCTGATCCACAGCGTGCTTTTCGAAGTGCTGCACCTCTGTGATCTGATAACTGAAGTCTCCCTGGTACTGGTCTCTCTTGTCGCGCTCCACCTTAAGAAGTGTAGCCACCTCAACCCCACCGGCATAAGCCTTGTAAGGATTGAAGGTGATGATATCGCCAGCCTTGGCACCCTCGAAGAGCTTCTTCTGATCGTCATCCTTGAGATACTGTGGCATCACGGTAGCACCCTCCACCTCGACGCCGCCTTCCTTGGTGTTGCCGTCAGCGTCGAGCTCACGAAGGTCGCCCTTAAGCACGTCGCCCTCCTTATACTCCTCTGCCTTCTGGTAAGCTCCAAAACGAGAGGCGAAGCCGTCTACCTGCTGGTCAACGAGCTTGTCGTCGACAGTGATGTCGTAGTAGTCGATGGCGTCCTTGTCGGAAAGCTCGATGTCAAACTCTGGCGCCACGGCAATGTCGAACATGAAAGTGTAAGGCGCATCCTTCTCAAGGTCAACAGGCTGCTGCTTCTCTGAGCCCAAAGGCATGCCTAGCATATTGATCTTATTGTCCTGGATATACTTATTAACTTCCTCTGAGAGTTTGTTGTTCACCACGTCCATCTTCACGGCATTGCCATACTGACGGCGGATAAGTCCCATTGGCACCATGCCAGGACGGAAACCAGGCACATTAGCGCGCTTGCGGTAGTTCTTCAGTTCTTTCTCAACATCGTTCTTGAAGTCGTCCTCCTCGATGGTAACGGTCAGTAGACCGTTGATTTTATCGGGGCAATCGAATGATACTTTCATTGTCTTTTATTTCTGTTTTATTGTTATGTATCTGCCTTGTAGACTGTTAAAGCACAATCGGATTGCAAAGTTAGTGCTATTTAACGAAAGTGCCTAATATATAAACGATAAAATGTGTTTTTTTAACGGTAACAATTAGTTTGTCGAACAAAAAGCATTCTACATGCCTATTTCCTTGAGCAGCTGGCTGCGTGCCTGTGCGGCGAATGCGCGGTCATCCTCATTGGACTGGAACTTGCGATACACGAAGTTGTCGGAGAGATAGTTCTTTCGTACAATCTTGTTTTCCGACAGTTCTTCTGGCAGTCCCTGAAACAGGATGCGCCCCTCAAAGAGCAGATAGGCACGGTCGGTTATGGACAACGTCTCCTGCACGTTATGGTCGGTGATAAGGATGCCTATATTGCGGTATTTCAGTCGCCAAACAATGTGTTGAATATCCTCCACGGCAATAGGGTCTACTCCTGCGAACGGCTCATCGAGCATTATGAACTTCGGGTCTATGGCCAGACAACGCGCAATCTCAGTGCGACGGCGCTCACCACCCGACAGGCGGTCGCCCATGTTTTTGCGCACCTTCTGCAAACGGAACTCGGCTATAAGGCTCTCAAGCTTTTCAAGTTGTTGCTGATGAGTGAGCTTGGTCATCTCCAACACCGACATGATATTGTCCTCTACCGACATCTTGCGGAACACGCTCGCCTCCTGTGGCAAATAGCCAATGCCGGCGCGAGCACGCTTATACACAGGGAAGTCGGTAATTTCCTTGTCATCAATGTACACATGACCTTCATTTGGGATGATAAGACCCGTGGTCATGTAAAACGAGGTAGTCTTACCAGCACCGTTAGGCCCCAGCAATCCCACTATCTCACCTTGCTTGACGTTGAACGACACATGGTCGGCAACGGTGCGGCGCCCATAACGTTTCACCAATCCTTTTGTATGAAGCTCTTGGCGTGGCAACCGCTCCATGAGCATATCATCAAGCTGTTCAACTGCTTGCCCATTGGCAATGGCTTGTTCTTGCCCGTTGTATTGCTGTTGCTGAATAATATCTTCTGGCATATCTGTAGCTTATGCTGTATATTTTGCCACAAAATTAATAAAAAAAGGAATAATAACGACGTGTAAGGGAAAAACTCTCCACTAAATTGCAGTTTTTAAATGGATTTTGGGTACTTTTGCACACATATTTGGGTACTCTCTCACACATATTATTAAGGAAAAGCATGTTCATAATACGTTTAGCCCACCGTTACCTCACTACTTTCGGCAGCTATCTCATACTTATGGGGCGCACGTTCGCAATTCCGGAACGCATGCGCATGTTCGCCAAACGCTACGTAAAGGAAATGTCTCAACTCGGCATCGACTCCATAGGCATAGTGTTGCTCATAAGCTTCTTCATCGGGGCCGTAATCTGCATACAGATGAAGGTGAACATCCAAAGCCCATGGATGCCCCATTGGGTGACGGGTTACGTGACACGAGAAATCATGCTACTCGAATTCTCTTCTTCCATCATGTGCTTAATTCTCTCAGGAAAGGTTGGTTCCAATATCGCGTCAGAACTTGGCACCATGAGGGTTACACAGCAGATAGACGCTCTCGACATAATGGGAGTCAACTCAGCCTCCTATCTCATTTTGCCAAAGATATTAGGACTGGTCACCATCATGCCTTTCCTCGTCATTTTCTCATCGGCACTGGGCATCATAGGCGCTTATGCCACGGCTTTCGTTGGCCACATGATGTCGCCAGAAGACCTCACCGCAGGCATGCACCATGCATTTAACCAATGGTTCGTGTGGATGAGCATCATCAAGAGCCTGTTTTTCGCTTTTATCATTTCCAGCGTGTCTTCTTATTTCGGCTACACGGTCGAAGGAGGCTCTGTGGAAGTAGGCACGGCTTCGACCAACGCCGTGGTATGCTCCAGTGTGCTGATACTGTTTTCCGATGTCTTCCTAACTGAATTACTGTCATGATAGAAATAAGACACTTGACCAAGAGCTTCGGTGACAAGACGGTGCTCTACGATATTAACACCACGTTCGAGACAGGAAAGACAAACCTCATAATCGGGCAGAGCGGATCGGGAAAGACGGTACTGATGAAAAACATCATAGGCTTGCTAACACCGACAAGTGGCGAGGTGCTCTTCGACGGGAGAGACACCGTCACGATGAGCAAGAAGGCCAAGGTGGAACTAAGGCGCGAGATGGGAATGGTGTTTCAAGGCTCAGCACTATTCGATTCGCTCACCGTCTTGGAAAACGTGCGGTTTCCGCTCGACATGTTCTCACCCATGAACAGTCGCGAGCGAGACAAAAGGGCACAAGAGTGCCTGGAGCGCGTCAACCTGCTCGACGCGCAAAACAAGTATCCCGCCGAGATATCGGGCGGCATGCAAAAGCGCGTGGCGATAGCTCGTGCCATCGTTCTTAACCCGAAATACCTGTTTTGCGATGAACCAAACTCCGGACTTGACCCAAAGACCTCGCTCGTCATAGACGAGCTTTTGTCGGGAATAACAAAAGAGTATGGCATAACAACTATCATCAACACTCACGACATGAACTCCGTGATGGGTATTGGCGAGAACATAGTCTTTATCTATAAGGGGCACAAGGAATGGCAGGGCACCAAGGACGAGGTGATGGACGCCACCAACCAACAACTCAACGACCTTGTGTTCGCCTCAGACCTGTTCCGCAAAGTGAAAGAAGCGGAAAAGAAGGGAT
>DJQL01000142.1:0-1246 GCA_002437565.1 Prevotella sp. UBA6387 | reverse complement strand
TAAGATAAACTGTGTCAAGCTACAATAAAAGTGGTTTAATACAGTTTTATAATTATGGACAAAGATGATTCGTGAATTCAACAAGCAAGTGCTATTCGTATTCAATCTACTTCTTTAATGTCTGTGGATTAAACATTGTACGCATGCCTAAGGCTACAGCTTCTCCGCAAATGACTATCTCGCCTAAGCGATAATGACATTGTTTTTGAGCCTTGTCCATGATAGTATCGCCCACGATAGAGGCTGTTCGCAAGAGTCGACTACGCATTTCCCAATCGCCCAACCAAGTGGCTGCCCCCAATGCAAAGGTAGTGCCCGACGGACTGAGCCCGAACAGAATAGGCCCCGCATCAACATCGAAAGAGAACATAGGGGATTTGTCAAGGTATTCTCGAATACCAAAGATAGGAGATTTTTTTACAAAAAGCCTCTTGAACAGTTCGTACTGGTTGCGAGAAAAGCTTTCGTTAGCACAAAATGCCAATAGCGAGCAATTCAGTGCAGTGTACGAACCACGCACCTTGTTTTTGGGTTTGCGCAGCTTTTGCGTTAGCATAGATGCGAGTAGTCCAGTTTCTTTGTCGAGCCATACCGTTTGTGCCTTCTCCATCCAGCGGCTAAGCACATCTTGATGCTTTCCATTGTTGTAAAGCAGTTCATAGTTATGAAGTGCCACGATGGTATAGAGCATGTCTGGCAAAAATATCGGAGCGTTTGGAAAGGAGCGTAGGTTTAAATCGTGACTGAAAAGCATATTGCGATGAAGCGATTGACAGCATGCTTCGAGCAAATTGTCAAATCGAGAATCGCCCCCTGCAAACTTATAGTGCGTAATGGCCCAGGCCAACAGACTGAGATAAGTCATGTGGTCGTTGGGACCATCTAAGCCATCCATAGCATCCTCTTTCCACATCATGGTGTCGTAATAGCGAATGACAGGTGTATCGGTTAGACCAATGAGTGCCTCAATCTTAGGCAACATCTCTTCCTTAATGTCTGGATATATACGACAGAGATTGGCCAATGCTACGGCAGTATAACAACATGAGTAGATAGCCCATTGTCCGCCATAAAAGCGCCCGAGTTCCTTTGGCATTTTCTTTATCAATTCATCGGGGGAAACAATTACCTCTTGACAAAGCCAACGCACACGGCCTATCAATTCTTGACGTTCTTTATCCCAAGGAATCCCTGTGTCTACATCAGCAGAACGACTCTTGATAAGAATATTAGGGAGATTAGCGGA
>DJQL01000105.1:17108-19361 GCA_002437565.1 Prevotella sp. UBA6387 | reverse complement strand
ACCGTCAGCTATAGCGGCTCCGCGACAAGCACAATCAACGCCATCCTCAGCGGTCTCACCAATCTCACGCCATGGAGCGCGGAGAATCCTTACCTCTACACAGTGGTTGTGAGCCAGCAAAACGAGAGCGGTGTTGAGGAGATGGTATTCTCTACGAAGTATGGCTTCCGCAACATCACCAAGAGTGGCAACCTCATCTACATCAACGGCAAGCGCGTGTTCTTCAAGGGCGTGAACACTCAGGACACTCATCCCGAATACGGACGCGCCATCGACACCGAAACGATGCTCAAGGACGTGACGATGATGAAGCAGGCCAACGTGAACACCATCCGCACGTCTCACTATCCCCGCCAACCAAAGATGTACGCCATGATGGATGCCTTCGGACTCTACTGCATGGACGAGGCCGACGTGGAGTGCCACTATTTGGGCACTAACATCTCTTCCAACTCTTCTTGGCAGACTGCCATGAACGACCGCACGCAGCGCATGGTGCTGCGCGACCGCAACCACCCAAGCGTCATCTTCTGGTCGCTTGGCAACGAGTGTGGCGCCGGCACGAACTTCAGTGGCACTTACAATCTTTGCAAGAGCCTCGACTCGCGCTATGTACACTACGAGGGAGCAAACAGCGGCGCAAGCTATTCTGACCTCGGGTCTAATATGTATCCCACTGTTTCCGCAGTGCAGAGCGCAAGCAATGGTTTGAACAGCAAGCCTTACTTCATCTGCGAGTACGCGCACGCCATGGGTCAGGCAGTGGGCAACCTGCAAGAATACTGGGACGTGATAGAGAAGAGCAACGGCATCATCGGCGGCTGCATCTGGGACTGGGTAGACCAAGCCATCTATAAGCCAGCCGACCTCGTGAACGGCACGAAGATGAAGAAGGGATTCCACAACTGGGCTTCTGGTTACGACTACAACTCAACCTCAGGCATCAATTATGGCTTCCAGGGCAACTTCCTCGACAACGGCATCATCACCCCCGACCGCGCATGGACAGCCAAGCTCACCGAGGTGAAGAAGGTGTACTCCAACGTGACGTTCTCGAAGAGCGGCAACACGCTCACCGTGACGAACAAGAACAGCTTCGTGGACCTCAGCGGCTACACGCTCACCTATCAAGTGCTGCGCGACGGCTATTTGCAGAGCGAAGGCACGCTCACGTTGCCGACAATCACAGCAGGCAACAGCGGCACTGTGTCGTTGCCGAGCTTCAGCACCGACGACTCTCACGAGTGGCTGCTCAACGTGCAGCTTCGCACCAAGAACGACAACCTATGGGCGGAAGCCGGCTATGCCGTGGCAGAGGAGCAATTCAGCCTCACTTCACGCAAGGAAGTGACGGCAGGCAGCTATACAGCCGACGGCGGCTCACTCTCCGTGAGCGGCAACACCGTGAGCGGAACCACCAAGGACGGCAAGGCATTCAGCATGACGTTCAGCAACGGCAAGCTATCGGCATGGACTTACGACGGACAGAGCCTTATCGCGGCTGACGGCCCCGACTTCAACACCATGCGCGACATCGACAACGACCGCTGGAGCGGCAGCTTCATCACCAGCAGCAACACAAGCGTGTCGTCACAACTCACCAAGAGCGGAAACGTGGCTAAGATAAGCGTGAAGGGCGACAGCTATTACACAATCGACTACACTATCTATCCAGACGCTACGGTGGACATGAAGGTCACGCTCCAATCGAGCAGCAGTTACCGCCGCGTGGGTCTTGCCATGCAGTTCCAGGGCGGGTTCGAGAACGTGGAATACTACGCTCGCGGCCCATGGAGCAACTATGTTGACCGCAAGACAGGCTCTTACCTCGGTCGCTATGTCACCACCGTGGACGACATGATTGACGAGAACATCCATCCTCAGACATTCGGCGACCATCAGGACTTGCGCGAGCTGACGCTCACCAACACCGACGGCAAGACAGCCCTCAACATCAAGACCGCCGGGCAGGTGGCATTCTCGCTCTCCCACTACAACGAGAGCGACTATTGCGGCACTGGCGACACGATGTGGAGCGACGGCAAACACTGGTACGACCTCACGAAGCATAGCCAGATCTACGCTCACTTCGACTACTACCAGCGTGGAATCGGCAACGGTTCTTGTAACGGCGACAGCGTTCTCGATAAATATAAGTGTCCAAACGGCAGCTACTCCTACACCCTCCGCTTCACTCCCAAGAGCTTGAAGTAAGGATAGAGGCAAGCCATAAACCCGAAAGGGGCGGAGAAC
>DJQL01000105.1:2411-17084 GCA_002437565.1 Prevotella sp. UBA6387 | reverse complement strand
GTTCTCCGCCCCTTTCGGGTTTGTTGGGCCTGCATTATCTTTGGCTGCACTAATGCGTGTGTCAATATCTCCTCTGCTTACTTCGCTCCCTGAACATCTGTTCCTTTATGCCACCATTATCCTTGAAATGCCGCTTCTGCCACTCTATGAGACCCTTAATCATCACATCGGCTTGCAGGATAAGCGTGATGGCAATGTTGCAGATGGTCTCTGGCGAGCGAGCCGCAATCTTCTCCCTGTAATCGGCAGGGTCGTTGTGGGCGCGGCAATAGCGGCGCGTCTGCTCCGCCTTTGGCGAGTTGACCGCCCACTGCTCCAAGCCATGCACGCGCAGGTAATCCTTGTAGTCCTCAAGCAGCTCGTGCAGGCTGGCACGGTTCACGTTGGTGAGCTTTATCTCCATCTCCGTGGACGTGATGCCGTCGATATTGCCCTCCACTATGTTCTGCTTTCCCGATCGCGCCGCCTGTATCATTTGGTCGATGGTGCGGTCGCCGCGTTCCAAGTACTTGTGGGCAAAATAATAGGTGATGTCGTAGATGATGACCGCCTTCTTGTAGCAGACGAGGGTGGTGTAGTCCTTGCCTTGGCGGATGAAGCCTTTGTCCACAGGGTGGCGCATGGTGATGTGGGATTAATGGTTAATGATGGGTGTTGCTGGTCTCAGTGGGCTTATTATGCATAGTATGCATATTATGCTTATTGGGCACAATGGGCATCTTGGGTATCACCGGTTTTGACAAGTCGAACTCAAACTCAGGCATACCCTTCTCCACGTCGTCGCGATACGGCACCTTGGTGTTGTCCACGCGTTCTATCTCCACCATGGCTATTCCCTGCGAGAGCATGCCGAGCGCGCGCGCCGCCCCATAGCTGAGGTCTATGACACGTCCCCTGACATGAGGTCCGCGGTCGGTTACCCTCACTATGATGCTCTTGCCGTTGCGCAGGTTGGTGACCTTGAGGCGCGTGCCGAAAGCATAGGTGCGATGGGCACAGGTGAGACTGTCGTGATGAATGCGCTCGCCACTGGCAGAGCGCGCCCCCGTGGCCCGTTTAGAGTAAAAAGAGGCCTTGCCTCTACGGGTTTGGGCACCCGCGGAGGCAAAGCCTGCCAATAAGATCAGAATCGCCATTACCCTGATGGCGAAAATTTTATAATGTAAATATTCCATTTTCTTTGAGACAGCGGCTTGCGTCACCGCCGCTGATTTTTATACGATGCCCTGCGCCATCATGGCATTGGCCACCTTCATGAAGCCAGCCACGTTGGCACCTCGCACATAGTCGACATAGCCATCGCCTTGCCTACCGTATTTCACGCACTGCTCATGTATGGAGTGCATGATGTGGTGCAAACGCTCGTCGACCTCGTTGGCAGTCCAGTGCAGACGCATGGAGTTTTGCGTCATCTCAAGTCCTGATGTGGCCACGCCACCGGCGTTGACGGCCTTGCCCGGCGCGAAGAGCGCATTGGCCGCCACGAATTTCTCCACCGCCTCAGCCGTGCAGCCCATGTTGCTGACCTCCGCCACGCACAGCGGATGGTTGGCGAGTATGCGGTCGGCATCGGCAGCGTTGAGCTCGTTCTGCGTGGCGCAGGTGAGGTATATGTCCGCCTTCTGCTCCCACGGCTTCTTGCCGGCGAAAAACTTGGAGCCTTTGAACTCGTCCTCATAAGGCTGGCACACGTCGTTGCCACTGGCGCGAAGCTCAAGCATATACTCGTTTTTCTCGCCCTCGATACCCTCCGGGTCGTAGATGTAGCCATCTGGCCCGCTTATGGTTATGACCTTGGCGCCAAGTTCCGTGGCCTTCTTCACGGCTCCCCACGCCACGTTGCCGAATCCCGACACGGCAATGGTCTTGCCCTTGATGTCGATGTCGTGAGTCTGCAACATCTGGTTGACGAAATAGAGAGCCCCGTAGCCCGTGGCCTCAGGCCGCAATATGGAGCCGCCCCACTCCATGCCCTTGCCCGTGAGCACGCCTTGAAACTGGTGCGTGAGCTTCTTGTATTCGCCGAAGAGGTATCCTATCTCCCGGCCTCCCACGCCGATGTCGCCAGCCGGCACGTCCTCGTCGGGACCTATATACTTGTAAAGTTCCTGCATGAAAGCCTGGCAGAAGCGCATCACCTCATTGGAAGACCGGCCACGGAGCGAGAAGTCGGCACCGCCCTTGGCGCCACCCATGGGCAACGTGGTGAGGGCGTTCTTGAAGGTCTGCTCAAAGCCCAAGAACTTCATTATGCTCAAATTGACCGAAGGGTGAAACCGCAGTCCGCCCTTGTAGGGGCCTATGGCCGAGTTGAATTGCACGCGATAACCCGTGTTGACATGCACCTCGCCCTGGTCGTCGACCCATGGCACGCGAAACATGTGCACTCGCTCCGGCTCCACGAGCCTCTCTATGATCTTGGCCTTCTCAAACTCAGGGTGCTGGTTGTAGACATCCTTTATGGAGATAAGCACTTCATTTACCGCCTGCAAGAACTCCGGCTCGTGGCTGTGTTTCCACTCAAGGCCTCTCAATACGTTTTCAACTTCCATAGTAGATTTGCGTTAGATGACAAATTGTCGTGTTAGTGCTGGCAAATATAGCCTTTTTAGGAATACGCTCCAAACAAAACCCACGATAATTTGTCACCCAGCTTACCTTTTGTACTATTTTAAGACATGACGACCGCGCCCACTTGCTTTTTCCCGTCCATCACCACTCGCAGGGGCCTGTCGAACCTGACGTGCCTCACCAGCGGAGTCTCCTCCACGGCGGGCATGGCATCGAGCACGTCCTTACGCACCGTGCCGCCCTCGGCGCGGTTGGTGTCGATGGTGAGATAGCCCACGCCAAACGACGTGAGGTTCTGGAAGAAGTGGGTGCCTTGGCTGGGGTCCACGCGATAGCCCGGCAGGGCCACCTCCGCTATGACGCGAGCCGCGCTGATGGCCGGCCACTTCACCGGCACGCCAAGCCATGGGTCGCTGCTGCCCCAACGACCTGGGCCGATGAGGACATACTGCTTGCCCTCGTCGAGGAAGCGACGGTTTACCCGCTCTATGTCCATCGCCACCTGCGGGTTGTTGGCCGCCGAGAAGGTGTCGTCCCAACGCACATACACTACGTCGCGCACGTCTTCGGATATGCCGTGGCCAAGCGAGCTGGCCGACTTGAGCAAGCAATTGGCATCGGGTATAGCCGCCACGTCCTCCACGAGTTCCTGCTTGGTGTCGACGATAGGCCGTATCTGCAACAGGCAGAAGTCGCCCGTGCGGTCGTCGTTGACATCACAGGCAAACTCAATCTCCACGGGCCGCCTCATGGCGTTGGCTCCCAAGGTCATGGCCATCTGCATCAGTTCTGGCAGAGGAAACACGCCTTGCTTGAGCACCCCATCGAAAGAAATGACCTTACGCCCCACGTCATAAAGTCCCTCGCGGATAATCTGGTCGTCGGGGTCATAGGTCGAGGCGATGTAGGTGAGCGCACCGTCCTTGTAGGCCTCCTTCACGCGCAGGTTCTCTATGTTGAAGCCGTCGTCGACACGGAAGTCAGGGTTGGCCGTGGACGTGTCGAGGGCATAGAACCGCGTCTGCGTGTCGCGAAGGGCTATCTCCATGTCGGACATCTGCAACACCTGGTCTGGATGATAAGGCGACACCCTGAGCGTCTGCCCGCCATCGACGATATACTTGCCAAGGCCCAATGCGAGCGAGGCAATGCCGTCCTCGCTGCGCTCCTCGCCTATCGGATAATAGTTGAGCGAGCGAATTACGCCTGATATGTTGGGGTAGAAGCGTCCACCGTATTCCTTTCCCACGACCTCCTGCATGATGACCGCCATCTTCTCCTCGTCGATGACGTTGCTCGTGGCCGTCATGTAGGCCTTTGAGTCGCGATAGAACACCGAGGCGTAGACACCCTTAATGGCGGAGGCGAGCAGCGAGAGCATCTCCTGGCGGTCGGCGAGCCGTGGTATCATGTAGGTGGCGTAGATGCCGGCGAAAGGCTGGTAGTGGCTGTCCTCAAGCAGCGAACTGGAACGTATGGCTATGGGCGCGTTGGTGGCGTTGAGGAATGTGAACAAGTCGGATATGTACTGGCTTGGGAGCTTAGCCTTCAGGAAACGCTCGAGTATGAGTTCGTCTGGCGCGTTGCTCAGAGCTATGGGATAGAGGTTGTTGAGCTCCATGAACTGGTCGAAGATGTCGGTGCATAGCACCACCGTCTTGGGGATGCGCGTCGTGGCACCCGGAAACTGGTTCATCTCGGGGTGCGTCTTGATGATGTTGTCGAGGAAAGCCAGGCCACGGCCCTTGCCGCCAAGCGAGCCGTCGCCAATGCGCGCGAAATGGGCGTAGCGGTCAAACTTGCCACGGTCGAAGACAGCCACCACGCCAATGTTTTTCATGTGACGGTATTGCACTATGGCGTCGAAGATGATCTGGCGGTGCGCGTCCACGTCTTGCAGCCTGTGCCAGGTGACCTGCCGCAAGAACTTGCTCACGGGGAAGATGGCTCTGGCGCAGAGCCAGCGCGAGATGTGGTTGCGCGAGATGTGGTAGAGCAGGGAGTCGGCCGGAATCTTGAAGATGCTGTCCTGCAACTGCTTGAGCGTGCTGACGCGCGCTATTTCCTTGTGGGTGTGGGGGTCGCGGAAGATGAAGTCGCCAAATCCCATGTGCTCTTCGATGAGGTGGCGCAGCTCCACGGAGAGCATCTTGGAGTTCTTGTCCACGAAGTGGAAATGCTCACGGTCGGCGCGATACTTGTTGGCCGTCTCCGAGCTTTCCATGATGAGCGGCACAAACTCGTCCACCCTTCTTATGTCTTCAAGAAGCCTGAATCCCGCCTCCGAGTCGCGCTTGCCGCACCTTGGAAACCTCACGTCGCTGATCACGCCAAGGCAGTTGTCCTTGTATCGCCCGTATATGGCCATGGCCTCCTCATAGGTGCGGGCGAGCATCACCTTCGGCCGTCCGCGCATGCGCAGCGTGGCGGCGTGGGGGTTGAGGGCCTCGGTGGCGAAGTTGCGGCTCTGCTGGAGTATGTAGCCATAGAGGTTGGGCAGGATGGAGGAGTAGAACCTCACGGAGTCCTCTACGAGCAGAATCATCTGCACGCCAGCCTCATTCACGTCGTGCTCGATGTTCATCTTGTCCTCGATGAGCTTGATGATGGAAAGGATGAGGTTGGTGTTGCCAAGCCAGCAAAACACGTAGTCGAATATGCTGAGGTCCTCGCGCTCCATGCGCCTCGTGATGCCATGCGAGAACGGCGTGAGCACCACGCAGTGAATCTCCGGAAACTCCATCTTGATGGCCCTTGCCACGGTGAAGGCGTCGCTGTCGGCGTTTCCGGGCATGCATATCACGAGGTCCACGCTCGTGGATGCGAGCACGCGCTCGGCCTCCTCGATGGTGGACACCTTGGTGAACGTGGGCGGATAGCGGAGGCCGAGGGTCATGTACTCGTCGTAGATTTTCTCCTCCACGCGGCCGTCGTCCTCAAGCATGAAGGCATCGTAGGGATTGGCCACGATGAGGACATTGAAGATGCGTCGGGTCATGATGTTGAGAAACGTCACGTCTTTCTGTATATATTCCGCCCACTCCTTGGGTATGTTGCTCATGGCTGTAAACTTCTTGGTTTTGTCGCAAAATTACGGCAATTCCGCAACAATCGGCAAAGGGAACAGGAAAAAAACGCATGGCGGTGCCTATTCCTTGGTCATTACGACATATTTGCTTAGCTTTGCAGCGAGAAAATCCAGGATAGACTTGTCATAAGACTGGATAGACTGTTATAGACAGAGTAAACTGTTATAGACTAAATAGACAACAATAGAACAGCTTGACACCATAAATATAATAATATGTATCGCCTGATAATCATCATAGCGTCGTTTCTCCTCACGACCGCCCTGCCCAGCAGGGCAAACATGGACTTCGACTACCTGCGGCGCGTCTACGGGAACAGCAACAAGAAGAAAGAGGCATGGAGCAACATAAAAGGCTACCTGGCCGACCTGGACAAGACCCTGCAAGACACCGCACGATACAACGCCATGAAACGCGAGCGCATAGGAGCCCTGGAAAGGCGGCTCCACGCCATGCCCACGCCGCGAGAACGCTTCCGGCTCTTCATGGCCCTGGAACAGGAATACAGCATCGTGAACTTCCCCACCGCGCTGAGATACGCGCAAATGGCCAATCGCGAGGCGGAGACGCTCGGCGACCGACAGGCCTCCACGAAAGCGCGCCTGAGAGAAGCCGCGCTGCTCATAAAGGGCGGCTATTTCAAGGAGTGCGCCGACATACTCAATGGCATCGACAAGGCAGGGCTATCGGGAGACAACCTGTTTAGATACTACAAGACCGTGTTTGACATGAACTACGAGGACGGCTTCGTGTTCCCATGCAAGCGCAATGCCAACGACCCCTACTCCACAGCCATGCGCGAGACATACACGGCCATGGTGACGGCGTTTCCCGACAGCGTTTACGAGCACACGCGCATGATGATGGAGTATCATTTTCACCTGCTCGACTACAAGACGGCCTACAAATACGCCTTGCGGCTCGTGGCGGCTGGTAGGCCTGGCACAGAAGAGCACGCCTACCAACTGGGCAACGTGGGCTACAACAAGATGGGAGCCGGAGAGTTTGTGGAGGCCGTGAGGTACCTCTGCGAATCGGCTAAAGAGCAGATAAAGCTCGGCTCGGTGGAATATCCTGTGATGAGAAAACTCACCGAACTGCTCACCGTGATAGACCGCGACCGCGAGGCTTACCATTACAGCGAGGTGGGCATGGCCAACGCCAGAAGCTACCAAAGCATGTACCGCGTGTATGAGGTGTCGCAGTTTTACCCCTTGGTGCATGAGAGGATGTTCGACATAATAAATTTCCAGCACAACACGCTCGTGGCAGTAGTCGTGGCTCTCATTGCCCTGGCGATGATGCTCGCGGCATGCTTCGTGTTGATAAGGAAGCAAAACGTGAAGCTGCAAAAGAAAAACGCACTCATATCGCGGATGAACCAACAGCTCAGCGAGGCCAACGACATAAAGATAAGCGTGCTGGGCAACATGGTGGCGAAACTGGCGGCCACGAAGAAAGGCACGGGAGAGTTTCTGAAGAAGATGAACCGGCTGCTCACCGTGGGCAACTACACCGAGGCGAAAGAGATGACACAAAAAAGGCAGGCACGCGACAAGGAGCAAAACGAGCTTATCGACACGCTCATACTCTCCGTCTTCCCGCAGTTTGTCACGCAATACTATACATTGATAAGACCAGAAAACCGCCCGCAAGACCCAGCCAACGACAGGCTGACCCCGGAGATGCGACTCTTTGGCCTCATAAGATTGGGCATAACGGGCAACGCGCAACTGGCGGAAAGCCTCAACTATTCGCTCAACACCATAAAACACTACAAGACCATTGCATTCAACGCCTCCGACTACAGCAACGAGGAGTTTTACAAGCACCTGATGATGAACATACACTACGAGAAGACAGACGACACAAACGGTGTATCAATGGGTGTACAACCGAGCAAGGGCTAATATCGCAAACCATTTATTATCAATAGTTTATATAAAATACACCGTCACACAGGCGGTGTATTTTTTTATTGCTCAAACTTTTTGGCCTAATTTTGCAAGCGAAAACCAAACGATGTCTCTCGACAGCTCGAAAAACAATTTCTAAACACATAAAAACCATGAGAATAAAGCATCTCTTATTGTCAGCCATAGCAGGCTGTCTCGCCCTCGGCGCCCACGCCCAGCAGAACGTGGGCTTCCGCACGGCCAACATCAACTCTCCAGTGGTCAACACCGACAAAACCGTAACGTTCAACATCGCGGCTCCAAAGGCTCACGACGTGAGCGTGAGCGGCGACTGGGAAGCCAACGGCGGCAAGGGCACGCTCAGGAAAGGCAAGGATGGCGTGTGGACCTACACCACGCCCGCGCTGCCCTCGGAGATGTACACCTACCGCTTCACCATCGACGGTGTGACGACCATCGACCCACAGAACCCATTCACACGGCGCGACGTGGGCAACGTGTTCAGCTATTTCTTCGTGAACGGCGGCAACGCCGACTACTACCAGGTGCGCGACGTGCCCCACGGCACCATGCAGACCCTGTGGATGCCACAGCAAGGACTCAACAACACGTATCGCCGCATGAACGTCTATCTACCGCCCCACTACGATGAGACCAATGACACCTACCCCGTGCTCTACCTCCTGCATGGCAGTGGCGGCGACGAGAATGCGTGGCTCGACCTGGGCTTCGTGAACCGCGTGATGGACAACCTCATAGCCGAGGGCAAGGCCCAGCCAATGATCGTGGTGCTGCCGAACGGCAACGCGTCGGTGGACGCGGAGGCTGGCGAGACGGAAGACAACCTGAGCTATATGCCGGTGCTCACCAAATATCAGAAAGACTACAAAAACGCGCGCTTCGAGGCCGCCTTCCCGCAGATAGTCAACTTCGTGGACGGCAAGTACCGCACCAAGGCCACAAAGAGCGGACGCGCCTTGGCCGGGCTCTCCATGGGCGGATTCAACACCATGTTCATCTCAGCCGCCTTCCCCGACCTCTTCGACTACGTGGGGCTCTTCTCTGCCGGCATCGACTACAAGGGCCTGGACATGAACAACCCCATATACAGCGACCTCAAGGGCAAGCTCAAGGCACAGAAAGAGGCTGGCTACAAGCTCTATTGGATTGGCGACGGCAACGACGACCCATGGCTGCCAGGCGTGAAAGACCACATGAAACTCATGGACAGCCTCGGCATGACCTACACCTTCTACCCCACCACACGCGGGCACATCTGGGCCAACTGGCGCAAGTTCCTGTTGCAATTCGCTCCAAAGCTCTTCAAGTGACACCGCGTGATTTTCCATCGCACATTTCATTGCACACGGATCAACATAGAACAACCAAAAAAACATCAATAAAATGAAAAACCATCATCCATACACAGGCCGTCTCGCCGCGCTCCTCTTCCTGGCAAGCCTCACGGCAAGCGCGTCGGCCACGCTGAAGGCCAACACTAAAAACGAAATCAAGAAAGAGATCAAGAACGCGCAGCAGAAACTCACGAAGCAGAAGAAAGACTCCACCGAGCAGGGCAGCTCCGACCGCGGCATCATGCTCAACGCCAAGAGCACCACGGAGCCCCGACAAGTGGAGATAGGCTTGCCCATGACCTACACCGCCGTGACGTTCAACGGTCTGCCGGCGGTTTACTATTACTGGCCAAACACCACCAGCAACCACTGGCGCTCGGAACAACTCCTCTCAAGGCAGGGCATGCTCGACATGCCACACGTGGCCATCACAGAAGGAGAGATAGGTTATGGCGTGGACTCTTGGGCCGAGCTGGGAGGCAACACCTTCAAGGGCAAGGTGAAATATGGCGTCAACACCTTTGGCTCGCAAAACGTGGACATCAACCTCTCAGGGCCACTTGGCAAGGGGTGGACCTACACCGCCAGCGCATACAACAACTTCGACCCAGGAAGCTTCAAGATAAAGTTCGCGCAGTATGTGGACCGCAGCCAGTTCTACACCGGCGGACTGACCAAGCACTGGGACAACGGAGCCATGCTCACGTTCATGTATAAGCACACCGACGTGCACAACCTATCAAGTGCTGCCAACTACGCCCCGTTCCAATGGAACAGCGACGGCAGCGTGACCAAGGTCAACGGCTTCAAGATTGGCCGCGACTCCTACCTCCCCGTGGACGGACAGCTGGAATATATCGACGTGCGCACCGGCGAGCGCAAGACCACAAGCCTCTACGATGGCACCCACGCCGTGACCAACGAGGGCAGCGTCTACTTTGACACGCCGCTCAGAAACGGCTGGGGCCTCTCACTGCGAGGCAAGGTGTCGCACAGCGAGGGCATGTCGAGCGACATGGTGGCCACGGGCGTGCTCAACACCGACGACGGCGTGAAGGCGACCTACGCCGACGGCAGGACATACAAGGGGCTCGTGCAGGGCCGCACGGCACAGCTCAACGCCTTCCAGGTGAACGACGCCCTCTTCACCGCGCAGATGAAGGCCAAGAAGGGCAGTCACGACTGGACCTTGGGCCTGGACGAGCTATACACAAACATCCATTACTCACGCTCCACGACGGCCCTGTATCACGAGGTGGCCGCTAACCCGCAGAAACTGCTCATCAACGGCGCCAGCTCACCATACTCCAACTTCAACAACGGCTCAGAGTATGACTACGGCAACGAGAACAAGCTGGCCGCCTACGTGTTCGACAAGTGGGAGCCGACCTACAACTTCCGCCTAAACTATGGCGCGCGCCTGGAGTGGTTCCACGCCAACGTGGACAACATAGCCAACTCGCGCGGCTCATGGGCCGACGCCAACGGCACGCAACACTACTTCTACCTTGGTGGCACCGATGCCAGCGGCAAGAAGATAGAGACCACGAGCCACGATGCCAACAGCCTGAACTACGCCCTGACGCTCGCTCCGAAATGGAACATAACCAACGCTTTCGGACTGACCGCCGAAGGCAACTTCCTGAAGCAGCATCGCCATCTGGAAGCCTATTCCGGCACGTCGGAGCCACTATACAGCGCGCGCAACATGTTCGTGGGCCAGGCCGGCATATTCTATAATGCCTCGTGGGTGAACCTCGTGAGCGCGTTCACATACGCCTCGCAGAACAACAACTACAACCGCCTCTACGTGACCAACCCAAGCGATGCCACGATGACGGAGATGGTGGCCAACACGTACAGCATAAAGACCATAGGCTGGACGACCGATGCCGTGTTCCGCCCATTCAACGGATTCCAATTCCACACCCGTGTCACCATACAGTCGCCGAAATACGGAGGCTACTCGTTCAACACGTCGTGGAAAGACTACAGCTTCAAGGACATGGTCGTGACCAAGACCTCGAAGTTTCTGCTCGAGCTTGATCCTCGCTACAGTGTGGGACCGTTCTCCGTATGGGCCAACTTCCGCTACTACAGCAAGCAGTATGTCAACGTGGGCAACTCCGTGTTTTTCAAGGGTCGGTGGGAGACATTCGGCGGCATGAGCTACAACGTGAACAAATATCTCACGCTCAACGCCAACGTGACCAACTTCCTCGGGCAGAGCGGCGCGCAGGGCACGATACCAAGCTCCGACACCGTGGAAGACGCGTCGAACCTCGACGGCACCGTGCTCGCCGGCAACTACATACTGCCGTTCCAGGTGATGTTCTCAGCACAGATAAAATTCTAAGGCTCAGAAAAACAAGCAAGATGGTAAGATTAAATATAACAACCTGGAAAGCAGATTGTTAGACTCAGCACTGCGAAGGCGTTGCCATTACGGTTGAATCGCGATGCCATTACGGTTGAATCGCGTTGCCTCTACGGTTGAATCGCGACGCCCTTACGGTTGAATCGCGACGCGTCTTCCATTGTTGAGTTTTTTTAATTCTACATCATCATAATAAACAAACCTAAAACAACTCCGCATCATGAGATTCAAGACATTAATGCTCTCGCTGCTGACGCTCGCCAGTACGGCAGCCATGGCACAGCAAAACATCAACAACAACGGCGAGAAGATTGTGTCGCCACAGGTCAACGCCGACAAAACCGTGACTTTCCGCCTGCTCGCGCCAAAGGCCAAGAGCGTGACCGTGAAAGGCGACTGGGAGGTCAACGACGGCACGGGCAAGATGAAGAAAGGCAAAGACGGCGTGTGGACCTATACCACGCCCGCCCTGCCCTCGGAGATGTTCACCTACCGTTTCGACATGGACGGCGTGGTGGCACCCGACCCTTCTGACCCATTCACCCGTCGCGACGTGGGCAACGTGTTCAGCATCTTCTTCGTGAACGGCGGACACGCCGACTACTACCAAGTGCACGACGTGCCACACGGAACGGTGGAGACAGTGTGGTACCCATCGGCCAACATGCCCAAGAAGAACCGCCGCATGAACGTATACCTGCCGCCAATGTATGGCAAGGAAAACAAGAACTATCCCGTGCTCTACCTCATGCACGGCAGTGGCGGCGACGAGAACGCGTGGCTCGACCTCGGCTTCGTGAACCGCATCATGGACAACCTCATAGCCGAGGGCAAGGCACAGCCCATGATCGTGGTGATGCCAAACATCAACCCAAGCGTGGAGGCCGAGGCCGGAGAGACTTCCGATAACCTCAGCTACAAGCCCGTGATGACAAAATACCTGCCCAACTACAAGGAGGGCAAGGTGGAGGAGAACTTCCCGGAGATAGTGAACTATGTAGACGCTCACTACAGCACCCTGGCCGACAAGCAACACCGCGCCATAGCCGGGCTGTCGATGGGCGGCATGACCTCGATGTTCGTGTCGGCAAACTATCCTGACCTCTTCGACTACGTGGGCCTGTTCTCCGCCGGACTCGACTGGAAAGGGTTCAATTGGGACTTCCCTGCCTACAAGAACCTCGACCAAAAGCTTGAGCGCCAAAAGAAAGCTGGATACAAACTCTACTGGATTGGCATAGGCAACGCCGACTTCCTCTACAAGGACAACCAGGCCTTCATGAAGAAACTCGATGGCATGGACTTCAAGTACACTTACCACGAGTCCACTCGCGGCCACCTCTGGAGCAACTGGAGACAATACCTGCTCATCTTCGCGCCAAAGCTGTTCAAATAAGAGATTGGCATAATTGGCATCTTAGGCATAATAGACCTATTATGCCTATTATGCGTAAATATTTTAAAAACAACAAAATGAAAGCAATCATTACGACTTGCATCGCCATGGCTTGCTCTGCCATGGCAACGGCTCAAGAGGCGCCGAAGCTCAACGCCTCCAACATCAATGAGGTGGTCAAGGCCATGACTCTTCACGAGAAGGCCCTGCTATGCGTGGGCACACACCGCGCGGCAGACGTGTCGCAAGGCGGCAAACTGGCCGACGTAGTGCGTGGCGTGGCTGGTGCCACCATTGACATACCGCGTCTCGGCATCCCATTCACGCTGCTTGCCGACGGCCCTGCCGGGCTTCGCATAGACCCAACACGTCCCTACGACAGCGACACCTACTACGCAACCCACTTCCCGATAGGCACATGCCTCTCAAGCTCATGGAATACGCAGCTCGTGAGCAGCGTGGGCGCGGCCATCGGCGACGAGGTGCACCGCTATGGTGTGGACGTGCTCCTTGCCCCTGGGGTGTGCATACAGCGCAACCCACTGTGCGGACGCAACTTTGAATACTACTCCGAGGATCCAGTGCTGTCGGGCAACATAGCGGCGGCATACATCAACGGCATACAGAGCCAAGGCGTAGGCACGTCGATTAAGCACTTCGCCTTCAACCAGCAAGAGACGGCCCGACTGGGCAACGACGCCATAGTGAGCCAAAGGGCAGCAAGGGAGATATACCTGAAAAACTTCGAGATAGCCATCAAGAAGTCGAACCCATGGACGGTGATGAGCTCATATAACCTCGTGAACGGCACCATGACAAGCGAGTGCCACGACCTGCTCACGACCATCCTGCGCGATGAGTGGGGATATAAGGGAGTCGTGATGACCGACTGGGGCGGCGGACGCGACCCCATTCGCAGGCCACACCCTGGAAGCGTAGGACTGTCAGCCTTTAACGGACTTGCCGACAGGGCTGCCAACATACACGCCGGCAACGACCTGCTGGAGCCAGGTGGAGAAGACGACATAGAGGACATTGAGAAAGCCGTGAAGAGCGGGCGACTGAGCGAGAAAGACCTGGACAACTGCGTGCGCAGCATCCTCAGCTACATAGTGAAGACCCCACACTTCAAGGGCTATCAGTACAAGAACGACCCTGACCTCAAGGCTCACGCCATCGTGACGCGCGACGCGGCAGCGGAAGGCACAGTGCTGCTCAAGAACAATGGCGCGCTGCCTCTCGCTGACGGTGTGAAAAAGATTGCCCTGTATGGCGTGGCGGCCTACCGGCCAATAGCTGGCGGCACAGGATCGGGCAATGTGAACCGCCGATACACCGTGTCTATCGTGGAGGGACTGCGCAAGCAGGGATACACCGTGGACGACGCGATGATTGACACTTACACCAAGCTCCTGGAGAAGCACGACTCAACCGTGAAGACGATGAACATTCTCTGGTGGATGCCAACGCCCGTGGCAAAGGAAATATTGCCAAGCGATGAGCAACTGGCGAAAGCAGCTGATGAGGACGACGTGGCCGTGGTAACACTGCAACGCCTGTCGGGCGAGGGAGCCGACCGCACTGCATCCGACTTCAACCTCAGCGACACGGAGAGGCAACTCCTGGAAAACACGGCCAAGGCCTTCCACGCCAAGGGCAAGAAGATGGTGGTGGTGCTCAACGTGGGAGGAGTGATAGAGACGGAGTCGTGGAAAGACATACCCGATGCCATACTCCTGCCATGGCAACCTGGCCAAGAGGTTGGCAACTCGGTGGCGGCCCTGCTTGCCGGCAAGCTGACGCCATCTGGCAAACTGCCCATGACATGGCCCATTAAATACCAAGACGCGGCTTCGTCGGCCAACTTCCCGTCGGAGTCATCCGACTACTGTGTGGAAGGCGACCAGACAAGATACAAGAACCGCCGCAACTACGGCTATACCGTCTACGATGAGGACATATACGTGGG
>DJQL01000105.1:1114-2312 GCA_002437565.1 Prevotella sp. UBA6387 | reverse complement strand
ACGTGACGGCCAAGGCCAATGGCGGCAAGGTGACGGTGAGCGTCACCGTGACCAACAACGGCAAGCGTGCCGGAAAGGAAGTAGCAGAGGTTTACGTCACCGCACCTAAGGGTAGCGTGGAAAAGCCGGCGCAAGAGCTCAAAGCATTCGCCAAGACCCACACGCTACAGCCAGGGGAGAGCGAGACGCTCACCATGGACATAGACCGTCGCGACCTCGCCTCTTTCGTCACGAAGAAGAGCGCATGGGTGGGTGACGCTGGAACCTATACCTTCAAAGTGGGCGCGTCGAGTCGTGACATCAAGGGCTCGACAACCGTAAAACTCGGAGCATATACAGAGAAAGTGCACAACGTGCTGAAGCCTACCATGAAGATGAACATCTTGAAAAGGTAAAGGCTCGCAAAGACAGAAGCTCTGCAAGCAAAGAATCATAACAATGAAAAACCCCGAAAGCTCAATTGCAAAAGCTTTCGGGGTTCTTTCGTTTATGGACGCGACTTTTGTCGTGGTCGCAAACGAAGGGAATCATTCATGGTGGTACTTTTCTCCCTTGAGAATAGTGCAAGCACGATATAGCTGCTCGGCGAAAATGAGCCTAACCATCTGGTGTGAGAACGTCATGCGCGACAGCGACACCTTGTCGTCGGCACGCTTGTAGACAGCCTCGGAGAAACCGTATGGGCCGCCTATCGCCAACACGAGGTTGCGCCCAGAGGCTTGCCGCTTGCCAAGCCACTTGGCGAAGTCGACGCTGCGCCGTTCCTCACCTCGTTCATCGAGAAGCACCAAGCAATCCTGCGCAGACACGCTGGACAAGATAAGTTCGCCCTCGCGCTCCTTTTGCTGATCTTCAGATAGCGAGCGGGAGTTTTTTATGTCGGGTATGACCTTTATGGAGAAAGGCATATAGTGGTTTATGCGACTGGCATAATCGTCAATGGCAGTGTGATAAAGTTTACCGTCGGTCTTTCCAATAAGAATCAGAGTGGTCTTCATATATATCTTTTAATCTCCTCAACGCTCTTGCCAACCATAGTGGCTATTCGCTCTATGGGCATGCCACTGTTGAGCAAAGCCTTGAGCATTGCCTTCAAGTCGGCTGTCTGACTGGCTATACAAGCATCCTGCTCCCTGATCTTGCCATCCTGCTCCCTGATCTTGCCGTCCTGCTCCCTGATCTTGCCGTCCTGCTCCCT
>DJQL01000105.1:0-1056 GCA_002437565.1 Prevotella sp. UBA6387 | reverse complement strand
TCTTGCCATCCTGCTCCCTAATGCGCTTATCACGATTCATTATGGCAGTGTCGCGATCCTCTATGGCAGAATAATACTCGTCCTCAACATTCATATTCTGTCGCATCATGGGGTTGGCGGCAGCGGCAGTGAGACGATGCACAATATATTGCATATCGTCACTATCAGAATAACGGCACTCGTCAAGACACAGCAGGTGCGGATCATCCTTGTCGCGCTTTGTCTGGTCGAGCACACTTAGCACCTCATCAAGACGGTTGTTGATTTTACCGTGGAGCAAAGGCACCTGCACTATTATACTGTCATGAATGAGGCTCTCCACAAATGGATCTGGCATGCCAGCAGTAACCTCCTTGCCATCATAGTCGTAGGCCTTGTGGTTTACATAAAGCACAGGCACGTCTATGTCGCCCACCCGGTGTCCCATGATATAAATGGTCACCATGGGGTAAGCATATTCTTTCTTAGATTCCTTGTCCTTGTGTATGTTGTTCTTGTCGCTGTACTGCGCTCCAAGATACTGACGGAATCGAAGGGTCTCTGTTTCCACCCAAGTCTTCTGCAACTCTATGAGAATGAGCTTAGTCTCGTCTGCACCTGTACGAACACGAGCGCCAAAGTCAATTCGAAACATGGATATCTTGTCGTTACTCTCATTGGCATACTCGTGTGGCCTTAGCTCCACGCTCACCACGTCCATCTTCAAGAGGGCGGACAGCACGGTCTTTGCCACACGCTCATCTTCCATGAGATACTTGAACACAGAGTCGTAAATAGGGTTGGCTACGTATATCATAAGATTGATTTTTATTTATTATTCAATGTTTCTTTGCAAAGATAGTGTATTTTACTAAAAGAAAGCACAAAAGACCTGGATCATTTTTCAAGCTGATTATTGTTTGCACCACACATTCATAGCTTGCTGGCAACCATTCTAATCCTATAACCAATGAAACGGCGGAGCATTTTCAAGAAACCCGTAAGCCTCAACAACGGCTTACAGCTGCTGCGCAGCACGATGCGTTCACAGAGCCCCAGACGGTAATCGCACTTTTT
>DJQL01000146.1 GCA_002437565.1 Prevotella sp. UBA6387 | reverse complement strand
TGCCGACGGCGAGATAGTTTTGATAGCCCACGTTGTACATGCCGAAGAGTAGGGCTGGCATCAACGCTATGACCACGAAGCTCATGATGCGCTTCGAGTCGATGGAGTCGTGGATGGAGGCACCGCTCGTTGACGTGGTGTTGGGTACGAAAAGGAACGACTCGAATCCTTCGTACACACTTCTTAGGGCATGCAGCTTGCCGCCTTCCTCAAAGTTGGGCCGTATCTTGTCGAAATATTTTTTTATTGCGTTCATTCCAAATATTGGATTAATATTGGATCGTGTGATTAATGTGTTGAAAGAATATTGCTTTTGGCCTTGCTTACGCGTTTTCTTTTCTCAATGTGTCGAGACCTTCACGCACCAGCTTCTGCAATGGCAATTTTGAGCTGTCCACGAACTCGGCGAGGGCGAAATCCTCGGGAGTCACCTCGTAGATGCCGAGTTGCTCTTGCTTGTCGATGTCGCCGGCGATGATGGCTTTGATGAGATATTCGGCGTAGATGTCCATTGGAAACACCTTGTCGTATTCTCCGCTCATTATCATGTGTCGCTCACTACCCTTGACGCGCGCGTCGAGGTCGTAGGCTCTCTTCTTTCCGAATAGCCATGAGAAATAACTGCGGTTTGCCGAGAATTGCTTGGTGCGTGGGAGAATCCACCCGAGGGTCTCGTCGATGTCGTCGCCTTCTGGTATCACGGTTACTTCCGATGTGTGCGCGCCGAGGAATCCATCCATGCTGTCTTTCGTTCCTGTGAGTGGGTTGCCGTTGATGATGCGCGTGTGCCCGCCCTCTTCCAGTCGTCCGGCGAGAATGTCCTTGAGTGGCGTGCCGACCTTCACGTCGGTGTAGGACGGCGCCTTCACGCGGCTTCCTGCCACGGCTATTGTCCGTGTCAGGTCAACCTTTCCGGTCATGAACAGGCGACCGATGAAGATCACGGCCGTGGGATCTACCGTCCACACGGTCTTGTTCTTGCTCATCGGGGCGACGTGGTTTATTTGCACGTCAACGTTGCCGGCCGGGCACGGGCCGTCGAAGACGTTGAGATCCACGCCTTCCACGCTTGTCAGGGCCTTGGCCGTTTGCCTGGCTCCCGTGCCGAGATGCACGGGAGCGATGCGAGACAATGCCTTGAGGCCGGTCTTGAATGCTTCCTCGTTGCCTTGCAGCTCCACCTCGAAGTCGCATGCCAAAGGCATGTCGCGCAGTGCCGACACGAATATGCCGTCTGGCTGTGTCTGTGGGCTCGCCACCACGCCATATGGCAGCTGGTTGATATACCCGAAGATGCCGGCTTCCAATAGTTTTTCTTTCACGGCTTTGCCGTCAAGGGCAGTGGCATCAGCCTTGCCGTAGTCGTGAGCTTGCTGGGTGGTGTCGGCCTCTACCGTGACCATGAGCACCTTGCGTCGGGCTCCTCTCACCACGGCCTTCACGGTGCCGCTGACAGGAGAGGCAAAGCCCAACTCGGGACATTGCTTGCTCGCGAACAGTGGCTCTCCGGCGAGCACGTGGTCGCCTTCCTTTACCGACAGCTTGGGGGTGATGCCGGGAAAAGACAACGGGGAAAGGCCAAAGATGGAGGATTGCGGTGTCGCCACTTTCTCCTTCACGGCTTTCCCTGCCAGGTTAATGTCTAAGCCATTACGCAACTTAATTACATTTGCCATAAAACAGATAAAAAGATTTTTTGGTGTACTTTGCGTGCAAATTTAATAAATTTTTGTGCCAATTAATATAAATCGTCTGTCTTTTTCTTTTATAAGGACTATTTTTTCCTTAATTTTGCAAGAAGTTAACTTCAGCATTACATATCTGTTTCTATTGAAGAAGCTAAGGCGAACAGTAAATTATCTCGTGTGGCTTGCGGTAGGTCTGTGTCTTGCCGTCATGGTCATGGTGCGCGTGCCTGTGGTCCAGTCGGCCTTGGGCACAGCCGTGGCATCTGCCATTTCTGATAAGTTTGGCACGCCGGTTTCGGTTGGCAGGGTGGATGTTGGTATCTTCAACCGCATTATTATTGACGATGTGGCCATGCTCGACAAGCGTGGCAAGCGTTTGCTGTGGGCGTCGCGCCTTTCCGCCAAGTTCAGTTATACCGACTTGGCAAGGGGAAGAGTTACCATCACCTCGGCTCAGGTTTTTACCCCGAAACTTAACCTTTACAAGGAGAACGCGGCGGCCAAGCCAAACTTCCAGTTCGTTCTCGACTCGCTTGCCTCAAAGGACACCACACACAAGTCGCGCCTCAACCTTGCCATCAACAGCCTTATCATCCGCCATGGCCAAGTGGCATGGAACCAATGGGACAAGCCTCGCCAGAAGACCTTTGACATCAACCATCTGAACATATCAGAGATAAGTTCTCACATCGTTTTCGACATCGTTGACGGCAACACATATCATGCTTTCTTGAAGAAGCTGTCGCTTCGCGAGGCTTCCGGTGTCGACATCCGCTCGCTGTCGTTCAAGGCAGAGGCCACTAAATCTTCGGTCGCCATCGAAAATTTATCGTTGGCAATGCCGGGCACGGAGATTGTCGTTCCCCATGTTGAGGCGGTCAACGATAGAGTCTCTCGCTCCTTTACTATTACCTTGGCCAAGTCGCGAGTGACCCCTTGCGACTTCCGCGCCTTCCTGCCCGCGCTCGCTTCTGTCAACAGGCCTGTCCTTGTCAAGCTCTCCGCCAGGAGGCGGGGGAAGAGAGTCTCCTTGACTCAGCTTGAGGTCGCCATGCCGCGCTATGCCGGATTCCGCGACTTCAGCAAACTTTCCGACCTACGCCTTTCTGCCATGGGGTGGCTCACGACGGGCAAGCCCATGAAGTGGCATGCCGACGTGAGGCAATTCCATGCCAACGCCAATGTCGTGAGATATTTTGCGGGCAAGGTCCCGGATGTCGTGACACGATTGGGCGACATCGCCTTCTATGGCACTGCGTCGGGCAGTGGGCAAAACATTAACGCCAAGGGAAAGTTGCGCACAAGCGCTGGAGTGGCGGTTATCGACCTCAACAAGAAAGGACAGCATGTTGGCGGACACGTTGCCACGGAAGCGTTCAACCTCAGGGACGCACTTGCCAATCAACATTTTGGCACCCTCGCCGCCGACGTATATGGTGGTGGCGACATCAAGGCCAAACGCTTTGAGCTGAAGGGTGTCGTCAAGCGGTTCGACTACAACGACTACGCATACCGCAACATATCGCTCAATGCATCTTTCGCTGATGGCATGGCCGAGGGTCGGGTGAGCATCGACGACCCTAACATAAGCCTCAAGCTTGATGGTGGAGCGAAACTCGTGGGTGCTGACAAGATAGTGAAGGTCAAGGGCTCGGTCAACCATTTCCTGCCATCGGCGTTGCGCCTTCTCGACGGGCGATTGGCAAAGGCCACTTACCGTGGCACAGTGGATGCCAACTTTCATGGCCACGACATCAACACCGCGGACGGCTATCTCAGGGTGGGCAATTTCGTGATGAGACAAGGTGATGACAGCTATGCCCTCGACTCGTTGAGGCTTGTGGCCGGCCATTCCCGGCGTGGCCATTACCTGCTCATGCGCAGCGACTTTGGCATGGCGGCGGTCTATGGCAAGTTCGACTATGCCGCCTTGCCCCAGGCCATAGAGAATGTCATAGCGAAGAAACTGCCGGGCATCACCAATCTCGCGCCGTTCCGTTATCGCCCAATCAGCACTGGCGACGTTAGCTTCGTGGCTCGCTTTTCCGACAGCAATTGGGCTCGACCATTCCTCAACCTGCCGCTTGACATTCTCGACACCGTATCGGTGCGAGCCTCTTTTGGCAGGGGTGGAAGCTCGCTCGACGCCGACATCTCTGCTCCCGACGTGGTATGGGGCGACCGCCACTTCAAGCGCGTCAGCGCCACCGTGCGCACGTTGGGCGGGTTGCTTTCCGTGGATGGCGGCTTTACCAATATGCGCGACGAGAATGTCGGCACCGACATAGGGTTGAAAGTCTCGGCTGGCTTCGACCGCATCATGGCTCATGTCTCGCTCGACAACCATGCCAAGACGCAAAGGCTTCGCGGAGTGTTGGGGGCCGACGTGGCGTTCCGCAAGACACCTGCCGGCAAGACGCTCGCGCTCGTCAACTTCGCAAAGTCGCAGTTCCATGTCGGCGACACGTTGTTTGAGGTGCATCCCTCTACCGTGCTTTACGGCAAGAACCATCTTGAGGTTCACGATTTCTCCATAAGCAGCGGCTCGCAAAGCATACGCGTGTCGGGCACTGGTTCCGACGACAGCCAGGACTCGCTCACCGCCCACCTGTCCAACGTCAACGTGAGCTATCTGCTCAACCTTGTAAACTTCCACTCTGTGGAGTTCAGTGGAGCGGCGTCTGGCACGGCGAGCGTCAAGGGGCTCTTTGGCAGTCCGGATGTCAATGCTGCCTTGCGCGTCGATGGCTTCCGGCTCATCGAGGGAAGGCTCGGCACGCTCTTCGCCAACGTGGGATGGAAACTCAGCGAGGGGCAGATAAACATCAATGGCGTCACTCGCGACACCATACAAGAGGCTTCGGGGCCTATACCGTCAAACACGTTTGTCAATGGCTATGTCTCTACGAAGCACCATTACATAGACTTGGGCATGAAGCTCGACAACACGCGCGCCGAGTTTCTTGGCACGCTCTGCTCCAGTTTCCTGAGCGACGTTGACCTCCGTGGCAACGGAGAACTGAGGCTGTGGGGCGACTTGAGCAAGCTCAACCTCACGGGCGACATAGTTACTGATGGAGCCATGACCATAAAGCCCACAGGGGTGCGCTATTTCGTGAGTCGAGGAAAGGTTCATTTCATAGAGAATGAGATACAGCTCCCAGGCGATACCATCATCGATGAGTATGGCAACCGCGGCCTTGTCACGGGTGCCATACACCACCAGCACATCAGCCATATCACGGCGGACATTTCCGCCCATGCCGACCACTTGCTCGCGTTCGACACAGATGGGTCTGACGGCAGCAACTTCTATGGCAAGGTGTTCGGCACGGGCGATGCCACGTTGAGAAGCCGCCCGGGGGCACTCGACATCAACATGAATGTCACGCCAACCAAGGGATCAGAGGTGGTCTACGACATCACGAGCACCTCGGCCGCCTCCACCCAGGACTTCATAACCTGGCACGACCGCGATGCCGTCGCCGCCCGCCCCGACTCCGTGGCCATGGCCGATTCCGCCGAAGCCCCAGACATACCAGCCGACATTCATCTCAACTTCCTGATAAATGTCAACCCCAATGCCACCATGCGGCTCATCACCGACAAGGCTTCGGGCGATTATATCACTCTCAACGGCAATGGCACGTTGCGTGCCGCATATTTCAATAAGGGCGGCCTCGACATATTTGGCACTTACACTGTCGACAAGGGCGTATACCGCATCACTGTGCAGAACATCATAACAAAGGTCTTCAACTTCACCCATGGCGGTACTATAACCTTCGGTGGAGACCCCTTCGCCGCGCTGCTCAAGCTCAAGGCGGTTTACCCGAT
This sequence comes from Prevotella sp. UBA6387, assembly GCA_002437565.1. Lineage (GTDB taxonomy): Bacteria > Bacteroidota > Bacteroidia > Bacteroidales > Bacteroidaceae > Prevotella. Next base: position 624 of record DJQL01000146.1, on the reverse strand, counting down.
AGCCTCCGTGAGCCTGTCGGACCTTCAGATGGGGCGCAGCTTCTCCTCAAACAATGTCAAGGCCAATTGCATAATGAACATAAGCGGCACGCCAGAGGCACCGCGCGTGGCTTTCGACCTCGATTTCCCAACCATGAGCTCAGATACCAAGCAGATGATTTACAGCCTCATCAATGGCGAGGAGGAGATGAACCAGCAGGTGATCTACTTGCTTGCCGTGGGCCGGTTCTATTCTCGCGGAAACAACAATGCCAGCACGCAGGGCATGAACCAGACGTCGCTTGCCATGCAGAGCCTGCTCAGCGGCACGTTGAGCCAGCAAATCAACAACGTGTTGGGAACCGTGATGAAGAGCAACAACTGGAACTTCGGCGCCAACATATCCACTGGCGACGAGGGCTTCAACAATGCCGAGTATGAGGGTCTGTTCAGTGGCAACTTGCTCAACAACCGCCTCATCTTCAACGGGCAGTTTGGCTATCGCGACAACGCCAACGCCACCACGTCGTTTATTGGTGATTTTGACTTGCGCTATCTCATATTCCCCAACGGCAACTTCAGCGTGCACGTCTACAACCAGACCAACGACCGCTATTTCACGCGCAACTCGCTCAACACCCAGGG
>DJQL01000059.1:15073-19310 GCA_002437565.1 Prevotella sp. UBA6387 | reverse complement strand
TCTTCTATTACGGTGGATGGCGCGAAGTTGTGCCAACAGATGTGGCAAATGAGTTCATCGCCCAGGCCAATGGAGGCAAGTCGCTTATCCAGTTTTTCGCAGCGCCTAAGGTGGTACAGTTCGTATGTGCCAACTGGCTTGGCGTATTTGGTGGCGTGCTGGCACTACTCGGTGTCGTGGCAGCACCCATAACCAGCGGCGACACCGCTTTCCGCAGTGCACGCCTTATAGTAGCAGAGACCATCAGACTTGAACAACACTCCATACGCCGCCGCCTCTACGTGTGCATACCGATGTTCATAGCCGCAATACTATTGCTTTTATGGCAAACGGAAAATCCGGATGGTTTCAACGTTGTTTGGCAATATTTCGGATGGGCTAACCAAACCCTCAGCGTGTTCACGCTTTGGACTATAACAGTTTATCTCGTGAAACGAGAAAAATGCTATATTCTAACCCTTATACCAGCCCTGTTCATGACAACGGTTTGCTCAACATACGTATTCGTCTCAAAACAGTTTCTCGGACTGCAAAACTGGATTGGCTATGGCCTTGGCATAGTGGTTCTCGCCATAGCCTTCTGCTGGTTCGCCTGGTGGAAAACAAAAAAGTCTTCTACTTGTTCTTGTTCCAAAAAGCAGGAGTGAGGACCACCATCACCGTGAAAATTTCCAAACGGCCCACAAGCATCATGAACGAGCAGAACCACTTGATGAAAGCTGGCAATTGCGACCACGACATCGTTGGGCCAATCTCCGTGCCCAATGTCGGTCCCACGTTGCTCAAGCAGCTCAAGCATATCGTTATGGCATTAGTATTGTCGACACCTGCCGCAATAATGATAAAAGCAAATACGAAAAACAACACGAGGTAAGCCGTGACAAATGCCAACAACGATACCCTTTGTCTGTTTAGCACATTGGTGTCGCCAATTTTCAACGGCAATACGGCGGAAGGGTGGATTCGCTGCATCAACTCGTTTCGGAGCACCTTGAATATCATCACGCAACGCACGCATTTCAAGCCTCCCGTGGTTGAACCGGAGCAAGCTCCGACAAACATGCACACCGCCAACACTACCCAGGTGACATGAGGCCACGTCGCCGCATCGTCGTTGAACAATCCAGTGGTAGTGATAAACGACACCACTTGAAATATCGCAGAACGGAAAGCGTGCTCTATGGCATAATGGTTCTCCACCATGAGTTCCACCATTATGAAGAGCGTACATACAGCCACCATGAAAACATAGAACCGGAACTCGCTGTCACGAAGCAATGACTTCACCTTGCCCTTGAACATCGTCAAATAAAGCAGCGTGAAATTAGTGCCAGAAATAAAACAAAAGAACGTCGTGACATATTCCAACGCCGGCGACTGGAAATGCTCCGTAGAACTATTATTAACGCCCATACCTCCTGTCGCCACAGTTGTCATGGTGTAGTTGGCCGCCTCAAACCAATTCATGCCAAACACCATATAGCTCACGAAGCACCAAACGCTGATGACGAGATATACCAACCAGATGAATCGAACACTCGTGGATAGCCTTGGCTGGAGTTTCGACTTGAATGGCCCTGTCGACTCGGCTCCAAACACCCTGATACTGCCGCTGCTTCCAGCCATAGAGGGTATGAAAGCTATCACCGTGAACACTATGCCCAAGCCTCCAACCCACTGTGTAAGAGAGCGCCAAAAGAGTATGCCATGGGGCAAAGCCTCAACATTGTCTATGATAGTGGCTCCTGTTGTGGTAAATCCAGACATTGCCTCAAAATAGGCATCCGTGAAACTATGGATATAGCCACCAAGCATGAAAGGCAACGACGCAAAGAGCGAATAGACGACCCACACGAGTGTCACTAAAAGGTAAGCATCGCGGCGCGAGAACCCATTGCCGGCATTGCGCCCGAAATACTTCAACACCAGACCGGCGAAGATGGTAATAATGGCAGAAGAGGCGAAGAGCAAGATATCGTCCTCACCATACCATAACGCCACGCCCATACAGATAAGCATGGAGACAGCCTCCTGAAAAAGCAGGCCTCCAAGGACTTTGTATATAATCCGAAAATTAATCATAGCGACAACTTATTCAACAACTCACGCGCTATGGCCGAGACCTTCTTCGGCGGATTGAAGTATTTCTCCAGTGCCTTCATGTTAACGCCATGGCAGAACACCACCACGTGGTCACCCGCCTCTATGCGCGTGTTACCATTCACCAGCATTCCCTCATCGCCTCTCACGAGTCCTCCTATAGTTATGTCGGATGGCAACTTCAGGTCCTTCACTGGCAGCTTGGTAACCTTTGAATCATTTTTAGCCACAAACTCTGCCACGTCGGCATTGGCCGACATGAGGAAAGTGACGTTGAACACGTCGGCATCGAGCATGAGCTGGTATATGCGGCTTGCGGCAATGGCCTTCTTGTTGATGATAGTGCCTATGTCGAGACTTTCCGCCATGGAAGCATAGTCTATATTCTCCACGTCAGCCACGGTCTTGCGCACACCAAGCCGCTTGGCCGTGAGACAAGCGAGTATGTTAGTCTCGGCATTGCCCGTGAGTGCCACGAAAGCCTGCGTGTTTTTTATGCCTTCGTCCTCAAGGAGCGAGGTGTCGCGCGCATCACCTTGTATGATGAGCGTATTGTCTTCAACCAACTGGTTCAATTCCTCACACCTATCCGGGTCTATCTCTATTATTTTTGAATCCATGTACTCGGGCATCGACTGCAAGGCGCGCACCGTGGTCATGCCACCTCCCATGAAAAGCACGTTGCGCACGTCGGCATACCCTTCCTTGCCCGTAATCTGACGGATATAAGGAATATACTGCTTGGTTGTCATGAAATAGACAAGGTCAAAACAATGCAACTCATCGTTTCCGCCCGGGATAACCGTCGCTACGCCGCGCTTTATTGCCACCACATGATAAGGGTCGTCGGGACCACACAGCACTTTAAGAGGTTGGTTTAGAATCTTGCAGTTGTCGCGAAGCTTAATCGCCAACATCACCAAGGCTCCTCCGTGGACATCCCATCTTTGGCGTACCCACGACATCTTCAATCCATTAATTATCTCCCTTGCCGCCAATATCTCTGGATAGATGAGCACGTCCACGCCAAGGCTCTTGTAGAACAGGCGTATGTCTTCTTCCACATATTCGGCATCATTGACCTTTGCCACTGTTTTCTTTGCATGAAGAGCATGTGCAAGGATGCAGCTGTTTATGTTCTCGTTCTCATCGGGCGACACTGCTATGAAAAGGTCGGCATTGCTCGCCCCTGCCTCGTCCAAGGTCTTGACGCTCGACGGAGAGCCACACAATGTGAGCAAGTCATAATCGGCACCAATCTTATCGAGGCGATCCTGATCTTCGTCGATTATGGTTATTTCTTCCTGATTGCGTGAGAGCAATCGAGCCAAATGGGTTCCTATGGCGTATGCTCCTGTTATGATGATTTTCATAGCGTTTCTTCTATCACTTTACGCATACTGTCGTTGTCCAGTCCACATACTTTCCTAAGTTCGTCCACGGTGCCATGTTCCACGAAGTGGTCTGGCAACCCAAGACGTTTTATCTTTGGCGAATAGCCATGGTCTGACATCCATTCGAGCACGGCGGAACCCATTCCGCCCATACGGATGCCATCCTCCACGGTTATTATCTTGTCATAATTCTCACCTATCTCCGTCAGCAGCTTATCGTCCAATGGCTTCAAGAAGCGCAAGTCATAATGCGCCACCTTGTCGGAATCGGCTTTGTCCATGTCTGAAACCACGGTTTCCACGTCGTTGCCTACTGGCCCTATTGTTATCACGGCTACTTCAGACCCTGCGCGTATGCGCCTACCTGTCCCGACGGCAATCTCCTCAAGCTGGCAACGCCAATCGCTGTCTTTCGACACAGGGCATACACCCCTGCCACGGGGGTATCGGATCACGAACGTGCCCTTGCCAGGCAACTGCGCCGTGTACATCAACCTGCGCAACTCGCGTTCGTCCATGGGCGAGGCTATGGTGAGGTTGGGTACGGGCCTAAGGGCAGCCATGTCGAAAGCCCCATGGTGGGTCGGACCGTCTTGCCCCACAAGCCCTGCACGGTCGAGGCAAAGCACCACTGGCAAGTTAAGTATCGCGAGGTCATGGATGATGTTGTCGTAGGCGCGCTGGGCAAAGGCGCTGTAGATGTTGCAGAAAGGCAACAACCCATCCTTTGCCATGCCTCCCGA
>DJQL01000059.1:11296-14944 GCA_002437565.1 Prevotella sp. UBA6387 | reverse complement strand
TTCCAGCAAGGTGTTCCCAAACACGTCTTGGTATTTCATGGGCTGGCAACCAGCGGTGTCGCAGATGCGCTCTCCCGTGGCTGCGTCGAAGCGTCCTGGCGCGTGCCACACCGTGGCGTTTTTCTCTGCCGGAGCATAGCCTTTTCCCTTAACGGTATGAAGGTGCAGCAACTTCGGGCCTTTCATGTCCTTCACCTGCCTCAACACACGCACGAGCTCCTTCACGTCGTTGCCGTCGAAAGGTCCGAAGTAGCGTATGTTCATGCCTTCGAAGATGTTCTGCTGATGCGACAGCGCGCTCTTCAAGGCGTTGTTGAGCCTTATTATCCCCTTGCGCCTGTCGTCGTTGAGATAGCCTTTACCATGAAGCCATTGAGAAGCCTTGAATCGCAAGCGATTGTAGGTCTCGTTGACATCGAGGTTGATGAGATACTTCTCCATGCCGCCCACGGCGCGGTCTATCGACATATCGTTGTCGTTGAGGATTATTAGAATGTCGTTTGGCGTGGACGACACGTTGTTGAGACCCTCAAAGGCAAGCCCTCCACTCATGGCGCCATCGCCTATCACCGCCACCACGTGCCTGGATGGGTGACCTGTCTTCTTCGCGGCCACGGCCATGCCGAGCGCAGCCGAGATGCTGTTCGACGCGTGGCCACACGTGAACGTGTCGTATTCGCTCTCCAAAGGCGTTGGGAACGGGCGTATGCCGCCAAACTTTCGATTGGTGAAGAAGCTGTCGCGACGTCCCGTCAGGATCTTGTGGCCATAGGCTTGATGCCCCACGTCCCACACGATGCGGTCGTCGGGCGTGTCAAACACGTAGTGCAACGCCACGGTGAGCTCTACCACGCCAAGACTGGAAGCGAGATGGCCAGGATTGACCGACACTTCCTCTATGATGTCTTGCCGCAGCTCATCGCAAACCTTAGGCAGTTGATCCACGCCAAGCCTCCTCAGGTCAGCGGGATATTGCAAATGGCTTAATAGCGAAAATCTATTTTCATCCATTCGGGTCTGTTTAGACATTAATTCTTGCAAAGTTAATCATTTATTTCAAACTATCATTAACTTTCCCGATAATTCGCATTATATGAGAGGGGACACGCCCGGCAGCGGTCATGAAGCTACCATCCCCCACCTCTATCTTGTCAGAGTTGATGCAGAACACGTTTTTAGCAATAATCGACATGCCACAACGATATAACCGAAAAGGCTAATGCTGAATTTAATGCCTGCCCAGGTGTTCCTTGACGGCTTTTTCTATGTCTGCCTTATAGTTGAGCCCATAGAGGCGATACAAGTCTTGCATATGGAGCAGGCGAGGATAGAAGCCTTCCAGGTCGCGCTTGTCCTTGGCGGTCCACTGCACTTCGCACAGGGCCGCCAGCCTGGGCAACAGTTCCCATTCCATCTTCTCCGCGTCTTTCACCCATTCCGTCCATATGCAACCTTCTGCACCAATGACGTTTCGCTGTTCGGCTGGGGGCAGCTTGTCGGAACAAGGCTCAAAGTCATATACACGCCGGATGCTCGGGATACCCTCTATCTTGTTGATGCGGGGGTTGCTGAAATAGAAATTGGTGATTGGCGCCACAATGGTTGGATGCCCTTCTCGTGCTGAACGGACGCTTGCGTCCTGGCTGGTCCAGCCGCATACGGTAATGTCTTTGGCCGGAGTGCCCTCCAATATCTCGTCCCAGCCCATCATCTTGCGGCCGTGATTCCTTATTTCCTTTTCTATTTCTCCCATGAACCAGGTCTGCAATTGCTCTTCCTTGGAATGGCCTGGAAGTTCCTGGATGCCGAGCTCCGCTATCTTCTTTTGGCAGTTGGCGCATTCTTTCCATCGGTCTTTGGGACACTCGTCGCCACCAATGTGGATATACTCCGACGGGAAGATGTCCATCACCTCATCGATGACATCCTTCGCAAACCGCAGGGTCTTTGCCTTGCCGGCGCACAACACGTCCTCAAAGACGCCAAAGCGGCAAGCCACCTCGTAAGGACCGCCCGTGCAGCCCAATTCCGGATAAGAGGCAAGCGCCGCCAGCATATGTCCAGGCATGTCTATCTCCGGAATCACCGTGATATACCTGTCAGCGGCATATTTCACGATTTCGCGCGCCTCCTCCTGAGTGTAATATCCAGATACAGGCACTCCGTCAAACTTGTCATCGCTGCCCTGCACGATGGTCTCCTTTCTCTTGGAACCAACCTTGGTGAGCATTGGGTATTTCTTTATCTCAAGCCGCCAGCCTTGGTCTTCCGTGAGATGCCAGTGGAAGTAATTGATGTTGTGCATGGCGAAGACATCAATTAGCTTCTTCAAGTATGGCACACTGAAATAGTGGCGTCCAACGTCTATCATGAACGCGCGATAGGCAAAGCGCGGAGCGTCTTTCACTTCCACGGCAGGCAGAGACACACTCTTCACGTTCTCGCCCCTGGTGATAGGCAACGCCTTCATGATGCTCTGTATGCCATGGAATATGCCAGCGTGCGATGTTGACGAGACTGTTATCCCACTCTTGCTTGCCAATATGGAGTAAGCCTCCGACTTGTCATCGCCAGCATTCAGCACGAGACTGATCTGCGACTTCGAAGGCTTCGTGGTGGTCTTCACATCGATGCCTGTCACCTCCTTGATATGGGCAGACAAGAAGTCGGCGTTTTTCCTTTGCTTCTCGTCGCCGGCGGCATATCTTATCGTGGTCTTCGCGGTGATTTGGAATGGGGCTCCACCCGTTTCCTTCACTTCCTTGGGCAATGGCACTATTTGCCATGAGCCGATGTTCTTATCCTTGGCATATATGGAAAGGCTTGCCAAGAGAGCCACAGCCAGAATGATTCTTCGAAACATAATTTTTCAGCGATTAGGTTCACGTTGCAAAATTACGACTTTATGCCGAACAAATAGCGTCGTTCGACAAAAAGAATCATTACAAGCGAAAAAAAAATCGCCTTCCCTGTGTGGAAAGGCGATTATGGTTGTCAGCAAATCCTCTTCTTGCGTTCGCAGTATCGTTCACACTGCGCGCAAATGTCGTAGCCAAGCATTGCCCCGAGGATGAAATCCTCCTCGGGCGAGAGCTGGCAGAGGGGTTTGGTGACTATCATGCGGATGGCGTCCAGGCACTCGCGCTTGCCAAAAAAGAGGTTCAAGCGGTCATTGCCCACGGGCTGGATGACGTATTCTATGTGTTGACGCTCCAGTCTCGTCTTGGCAAAGGCCTCATATTTCTTGTTGAATGTGAAGAGAACCATTCGGCGCACGCCTTTCTGATACTCGTATATATGATTCATCAGCACTTTCAAGTCGATTGGCATCGCTACGTTCCGCTGCATACTATCCGCGATAAAAAGGTTAAACTTAAAGTGTATATGAGCTTACAATGATGGCTTGATGGCTTCGAGCCATGCGTCTATGCGCCCCTCGGTCTTGTCGTCCTCGTTCACTTCGTCGAGAGCCAGACCTACGAACTTGCCGTCGACCACGGCTTCGCTGTCATCGAAAGTGTAGCCGTCGGTAGACACTCCAGGCAGCACGTTGGCTCCTGCCTCCACTGCCGCGTCGTAGAGTTCTTTCATGCCACCGCAGAAGGTGTCGCAGTAAGACTCGCTATCGCCGCATCCGAATATCGCGAC
>DJQL01000059.1:7008-11212 GCA_002437565.1 Prevotella sp. UBA6387 | reverse complement strand
CCCCATGTGGACGTTCCGAGTATGAGGTTGTCGTGGCTTGCTATGACATCATTGTCAAGGTTGGCAACATTCAATGTCTCCACGCCCAACTTGGAAGCTATGGTCTCGGCTATCGACTGGCAAGAACCGGTGGAAGAGCCATAAATAACGATTGTTGATTTCATGATCTTGTCTTTTTTAGTGTGTTATAATCTCTTTCCGTTACGGTTGCAAAGTTACGGCGCGGCGGCGAATTGCGCAATACCTAAAAATGAGGGTTGTTTGCGCTTTTCAAATATGCGGGTCAAGTCTCGGAAGTGTGTTTATTGTCGCATTCTTGTAAAAATATTTAAAAAGACCTTGACAAACATATTACAAGGCTCTATTTTAGTAACTTTGCATAAATAAACCGAACTGGACGTTTTATTCATAAGACATGAGACAACAACCCACTTTTTGGCTGGAAGTACGCAAGGAATACGTGATTGAGAACTTCGCGGCCTTGCTGCCATATCTTCGTGGTTATCAATACGACACGAAGGCAGAGACGGATGACAGCGATTTCAACAAGACTTTCCGCTGTTTGAAAGAAGTGGTAGACGACATTTGCCTGTCCATGAGCGACGACAACATTTACCAACACACGGCCTTGCGATGGGACGAGGACACGTTGAAGAAAAACGTGGGACTGATGGCCTCTTATCTGCTCGCGGCGCAAAAGAAGAACCTGACCGACGACCATGCTTTCTTGGCCTTGTGCGATATTCTCATAAGCGTGGAAAAGAATCCCGACCTTGTAGTGCTTTCCGATTTGAAGAATGTGGCGACCAATTGCGCCGCCAACGCGCAGGTCGTGGTATATGGGTTCAACTGGGACGACATTGAGAGGATTCCGCAATACTCGCTGTCCCTGTTTTTCCAAAAGACCGTGAAGACCACCTTCCGCAAGCCAGAGAAGGAGACTGCACTGTTCTACGAGGGCAAGGGGTTGGTCATAATGGACGATGACGGCATCAAGCTGTTGCCCATGAACAAGCAGACTTACGACAAGGGCAACACGGTGCCCCAGTTTGAGCTGCCCGTTGGCGTGAGCATAGCCGTGGGCAGGCTGGACAAGAGCAACAAGACCGAGTTCCCAGAGCTTATAGACACGTGCACCGACATGCTACGCTCGCTCGACAACGTGGTGCCGAGCATAAAGAAGGAGCTGAAGGTGTATGAGAATGGAGACATGCTGAAGGTCAGGGTCCTGGGAAAGAAATTCGACTATGTGGAGTGCGAGACCATAGACCCCGACTATGAGAAGGTTCGTGGCAACGTGCTCATCCCATCGATATTGTTCAGTTTTTACAACAACATCTTCTCCATATCCAAAGAAAACCTTATCGCTTCCCTGCAAGTCAACGACGTGTTGCTGGTGAAGCGACAAAAGATAGAACAATACAATCGCTTCCCCTTCATCCTCGACAAACAGGTGTTCAAGGATTTCAACGGTTACCGCATAGAGGACATCCACCCATATTCGTGCGACGCCATTTATCTGACGGAGTTCAGCAATGGCTTGGGCAATCGCTGGCTCACCGACACGGGAATGCAGGTCAACGTGATTGGCGAGCTTAACGAGAACCAGAGATATTGCGTAGAAAACAACCAACCTGTGCGTATACAGGTCTTTGAGTCGAAAACCGACAAGAATGGCAACTGGATTGTCAACGGAAGGTACCTCTTCGAGGAGTCGGCCACTTTTGTCGGCTCACGCAACGAGTTCGTGGAAAACGCTCGCAACAAGTTCATCGAAGATTTCCTCGACTATTACTATGAAGACCCTGGCGAAGACCAGCAAGCGGCCACAAGGCAACTGTCGCCCACGGCCATTCCCATGCTTGTCAACATCTTGAGCCGTTGCTCACAACTCGTTGGCAACACCACGTTGCGCTATCTCTACCTCTTCGCCGCCCGTTTCTTGGCGACAATAGTCTCCGATGCCAAGAGCCACGCGTTCTTGCGCCAGCGGATGCGTTACGTGGAATGCCTGGTGCACTTCGCATTGGGCGATGAGACAGCCTCCACGCTCAACCTGCGTCACGATGATGACCTGCCAGAGCTGCCTATACTGAGCAAGGAAGAAGCCGTGGTCGCACAGCTCGCAAAGTATCAAGACATGGACGTCGAGCGCAAGCCGCGCTCGGCAGAGTCGGACATCAACACCGCTTACCTTGAGGAAATGGTATCCGCGTCGAACGTCTTGCGTGGCAAGCTGGAACCATCAGAACTGAACCGCATAAAGAAAGGCATTGCCGACTACTTGCGCGTGGCGGATGTCTACCGCAACATCACGCGAGAGTATACCGACTACGGAGAGGAGAGCGACACGCTCGAGTTCAAGACATCAGTCGTGTTTCCTCCCGACAACGGTATGCAGCCCGACCCACAGCAACAGCAGTGGGCCATTCTCAAGGCCGTGTGCGGTTTCCTCAACACCGTATCCGGGGGCGAGATATTGCTCGGCGTGAACGATTATGGCAGGGCATCTGGGTTGAAAAACGACATAAGTTATCTTTTCGCCCATAGGTACATACTCAGCCAAACCATGGACAGCTATCGCCTGTATGTGAAAACATTAATAGACAAGGCCTTCCGCGACAACCACAACGTTGAGGGCCTGGACGTGACCTCCACCGTCATCACCTATGTCATCGAGCGCAACAACGAGGGCGACGACTTGCTGCGTGTGCATGTCAATCCATACGAGAATGGCATAGTGTCGTTCAGGGAAGAGCACTTGCCCGATGGTATGTCGCGCTCTTATTACCGCACGAGCGGTGCCACGGTGAGGATGGACGACAAGCTCATGAAACTGGTAAAGCAGCGGAAAAACTTATAACCTGAATGTAGCCACGAGTGGCAGGTGGTCGCTGAAGCCACCCAGATAGCGTGGTCCGAGATATGTGCGGTGGGGTTTCGCCCCACCGTATTTTTTATCCTCTTCCAAAAGGAAGCGCGCGTCGTTGACACGACAGCCCGTGAGCCGCCTCGCCAACGTCGCGCTGCAGAATATGTGGTCAAGACTTCCCCACTCGCCCTTGTAGCGGTAGGTGCCCTTGGCACCGTTGGTTCCTATCGCGCCGAGCGACACCTCTGTCAGGCCGTGGCTCTCGATGAGCTTGAGCGACTCGTCCGTGGAGTAGTCGTTGAAGTCGCCAGCGATAATAATCAATGGATTATCGCTGGTTTCCCGAATGGAGTCGACCATCTGGCACACCTTCTCGGCCACGCACAGCCTGTATGGCCTTGTCTGCGCCTCGCCACCCGACCTGCTGGGCGCGTGCACCGCCACCACGTGCAGGGTGTCGCCGCTCATCACCATGCCCGACGCGTAGAGAATGTCGCGCGTGGGGCGTTGGCCATTGAGTGGATGGACGCGCACTGAGTGGCTGTTGAGCAGACGGAAAGCGAATGGCGAATATACCAATGCCACGTCGATGCCACGCACGTCAGGGCTGCAAGTCATCACGTAGTCGTAGCGAGCGGCGCGCAGCGGCGACCGCCGGGTGAGGTCTCGCATCACCGAGTCGTTTTCCACCTCGGTCAGCACGGCCATGTCGGGCAGGCGCCCATCAGCGGCATCATCGGCAGTGGTGCCACCACAAGCCACGAGAGCCTGGCACACGTGGTCGAGTTTCCGCCAATAGCGCCGTGGTGTCCAATGGTGAGGCGAGGCGGGCAGAAATTCAGTATCCTGCTTGCCCTCGTCGTGAACCGTGTCGAAAAGGTTCTCGACGTTGTACTCCACAAACGTGAAGATAAACAGCAGCAGCGTCCACGGCATCGTTGGCAGGTGTTTTTTGGTCTGAGTTTACAAGTCGTCGGCGAACAATGGGTCTTCAGGCATCACCATCACCGGCTTTTGGTCAAACTCGCCCTGCAGCTTGGCCGACACGTATTTCTTGTTCACCACGAGGCGGAACATGTACTCGTTGAACCAACGGTCAGACATTATGAGGCAACCTGCCTGCCCGTAAGACGCGCCCCAGGAGTTCTCCACCTTCCATTCCGTCGGCTTGCCGTTGGCGTCGAGGTTCACGGCGGTGAGCGTCATGGCGTGTGTGGAGCCGCTGTCGAACGTGGCAATGCGGTCGGCCTTGTTCATCGGGAACGTGGTGCCGAAGAGCGTGCCATAGTCGTAGTTGTCGAGGTCCATGTATCCGAGCTTGCGGTCGAGCTG
>DJQL01000059.1:2743-6956 GCA_002437565.1 Prevotella sp. UBA6387 | reverse complement strand
ATGGCGAGCTGAGCTATCTCGTCCATCGGCAGGTTGAGGTATTTCCAGTTGTGCCCGTCGTAGACGTGGCGGTCGTAGTCCACCTCATAGGTCTTGTGGTACGGTCGGCGAGGGTCGTTCATCACCATTATGAAAGTGCCATTGAGCTTGCCGCCCACCGTGGCATCGTAAAACGTCTTCGGCGTGTATGTCTTCGCCTGGTCCACGGTGTTGCCCTTGCTGTCGCGGAAAGTGTAGCTGAACTCTTTCACGGGTTCGCCAAGGGTGAGCGAGAGAATGTGGTATATCGTGGCGAGCATCTCGGTCTTGCGCTGCCTTATGGCCGCGTCTTTCTTCTTGGCCGCCACCATGCCTCGAAGCTCAAGTCCATACTCGCGGAGCTTCGAAGATATTATCCTCGCCATGCGGCTCGTGTTGTCGGAGTTGTAAGTCTCTGGCATCACCTGCATGGGCACGAGGCCGTATTTCTCCGCCAAGTCGGCCACTCCGCAGAAGGTGCCGCCGTCGTTGATGGGGTTCTTGAAGAAGAACTGCACGCGAGCGTCGTCGATGGGCTTCGAGGCGTTGTCTATCGTCCCTTGCAGCATGAGGTTGGCCTTCTCCAGTTGGTCGTAGAAGAAGAGGTAAGCCTGCGAAAACTCGACCACCTGCTTCTGGTCGTGAGCCGCGGCGAAATTGGCGCGAAGCACGTTGAGACCGGAGAACATCCAGCAGCGTCCGGAGCTCTTCTGGTCGTGGATGCTTTGCGATGGTGTCTCCACGTTGAACTTCGTGGTCATGGTCGACGCGTTGCGGTAGTTTTTCGCGAGGTCGTCTATCTTGTTTTGCGCTATGGCATTGGCAAGGGCCTTCTCTGCCGTTGACGAAGGCTGCGCCTTCACTATCTCCTGGAGCATGGCGGTGGAGATGCCGCCGTTCTTGCTCGTCTTCTGCGCGTTGATGGCGGTTGCCGCGAGCAGCAGGCAAGCGCCGACGATTATTTTCTTCATGTCGTTGTTGGTTTTTGGGTTGTCATTTCAGCTTCCCGGCGGCATCCAGCTCCTCAAGTTTCTGGAGCATGTCCTCGGTCTTTATCGTGGCGAAGGCCACCTTGCCCTCCGGGTCTATCAGGTAGGATGTCGGAATCCATGAGATGTGGTATTCCTTGGAGATCTTGGTCTCTTTCCATTTCTTGAATTCCGAATACTGCGTCCACATGTACTTGTTGGCGGCAAGGTATTTTGTCATCTTCTCCTTGTCGGTGTCAAACGACACGCCGATGAGCTTTATCCTTTTGCCGAATTTCTCGTCTATCTGCTTCACTATCGGCATGTCCCTCCTGCAATCAGGGCACCACGACGCCCAGAAGTCGAGCACCGTCCAAGTGCCGCGTTTCACCTTGCCGTTGGCGGCTTTCTTGGCGCGCAAGTCGGAGAGGCTCAACGCCTTTTTGCCATTGTCGTTGGTGATTGTGAAGTCGGGGGCCAACGTGCCCACGGGGAGCAAATCTTGTTTGGTTTGCGCTCTACCGATAACCGTTGCCGTTATCAGGAGCAAAAGCAAAACTAACTTCTTCATTCTGTGTTTTTCCGTGTATTGTTTCTCTTGTCTGCAAAATTAAGCAAAAAAACACGGCAAACGGCTTCCCGTGCGGATTATTTCAAAAAAAACATTCGTCTTCATGCCCACGAATGGCCAATACGTCGGAAATGAAAACACACCCACGAATCAACTCAGGCTTAAAATATTTTTACCAAGATTTAACACTTGGCAACAAGTACTTCCAGAACTGGAAAACCGTCTTAAGCCGCCTTTTGGCAGCGCCATCAGCAGGTTTCCGGTCATATTTTTTTGCCATTATAGGCAAATGCCGTCGGCTTTGCGGCGTAAAGGCGACGCGATTCAAGCGTAAGGCCGTCACGATTCAAGCTCAAAGGCGACGCGATTCAAGCGTAAAGGCGATGATGATTAGGCGCATCGGCAACGCAAAAAAAGTTACTACAAATACAACCATCTGATATTCAATAACTTCTCAAAACAGCCCATTATCGCGCTTTTTCGGCCAAAGAGATGGCTTGGTTGAAAAAAAACGATTCTCAGAAAGCCTTTTGTAAAATGTTTTCTCGATTTGGCAAACACCCCATTTTTAGGTTCTCACGATTATTTGTATCGTAGCCTGACATGAGTATCTTTACTTGAACCCGATGAATATAAACGACAATAGTGACAATAGCTGACGATATTGTCTACACATCAGCAATTGTCACTATTGTCGTTTTATCCTTGCGTCAGCAATAATTTAAGGGACTTTCAAAAAATGCCGCTCCTTGGGACTTTTACAGAGGATACTCGTCGAAAGCGTAGAGCACCGTGCTCAAGTAGCGCTCGCCCGTGTCGGGCAAAAGTGCCACAATCTTCTTGCCCTTGTTTTCCGGGCGCTTGGCTATCTCTGTCGCCGCGAAAACTGCCGCGCCAGAAGAGATACCCACCAAGAGACCCTCGGTCTGTGCCAATTCGCGACCCGACTTGATGGCATCGTCGTTTTGCACGTCGAATACCTCATCTACATACTCGCCAGAGTAGGTCTTTGGGATGAATCCCGCGCCGATGCCCTGAATCTTGTGAGGGCCGCTCTTGCCGCCGTTCAACACTGGCGAGGTGGCTGGCTCCACGGCGATAATCTTCACGTCGGGGTTCTGCTCCTTCAGATACTTGCCAATACCAGATATTGTGCCACCCGTGCCTACGCCTGCCACGAAGATGTCAACCTTGCCATCGGTGTCTGCCCAAATCTCAGGGCCTGTCGTGGCATAGTGCTTGGCTGGGTTGGCAGGGTTCTCAAACTGCTCCAGGATTACTGAGCCAGGGATAGAATCGCGGAGCTCCTCGGCAGCCTTGATGGCACCCGGCATCCCGTCCTTGCCACTGGTGAGCTTGACCTGGGCACCGTAAGCCTTGACGAGATTCCTGCGCTCCACGCTCATGGTCTCTGGCATCGTCAGAATCAGGTGATAACCCTTGACGGCTGACACGAGAGCCAAGCCCACGCCAGTGTTGCCACTGGTAGGTTCGATGATGGTGGCACCTGGTTTCAGGAGACCTTTCTTCTCCGCGTCCTCAATCATCGCGAGGGCTATGCGGTCTTTCACGCTACCGCCCGGGTTGAAAAACTCAACCTTTGCCACTATTGGGGTCTCAAGCCCTCGGGAAGCTGAGTACTTGCCCAGCTCCACCAAAGGGGTCTTGCCGATGAGGTCGGTAATTTGCTTATATATCTTTGCCATAGATTTTGTTTTAGTGAAGAACGAAGAGGGAAGAGGGAAGAACGGAGAGGGAAGAGTGAAGAATGAAGAGTGAAGAATCATATAGCTTTTCCGCTATGTTCTTTTCCCTTTTTCTGTTTCTGTTCAGAAGAACTTTCCGTTCTTCATTCTTCACTTTTTATTCTACCCTCTTCATTCTTCATTCTTCATTCTTCACTCTCCGTTCTTCATTCTTCATTCTTCACTCTCCGTTCTTCATTCTTCACTCTTCATTCTTCATTCTTCACTCTTCACTCTTCATTCTTCACTTTACGTTCTTCACTTTACATAACTGAATGCCTCGTCGAGTGCGTCGATCAAGTCGTCGATGTTCTCTATGCCGATGCTCAAGCGAATGGTGGAAGGATAAATGTGCTGCTGCTCAAGCTCCTCTGGGCTCAATTGTGAGTGAGTTGTGGTAGCAGGGTGAACAACCAGTGACTTCACGTCGGCCACGTTAGCCAACAATGAGAAGATTCTCAAGTGGTCGATAAACTCCCAAGCCTCTTTCTCGCCACCCTTGATGTCGAAGGTGAAGATGGAACCAGCGCCATTAGGGAAGAGCTTCTTGTAGAGCTCATGGTCTGGATGAGTAGGAACGGCTGGGTGGTTGACCTTGGCCACCTTAGGATTGTGCTCCAAGTACTCCACTACCTTGAGGGCGTTCTGCACATGGCGCTCCACACGGAGGCTCAATGTCTCCAAGCCCTGAAGGAGAATCCAAGCGTTGAATGGAGAGATGGTAGCACCTGTATCGCGAAGGATGACGGCACGAATACGAGTTACGAAGGCTGCAGGACCAGCTACATCTGCGAACACAGCACCATGATAAGATGGATCTGGCTTGGCGAGAGTCGGGAACTTGTCGGCGTTGGCCTTCCAGTCGAACTTGCCACCATCCACGATGACGCCACCGAGAGATGAACCATGAC
>DJQL01000059.1:0-2709 GCA_002437565.1 Prevotella sp. UBA6387 | reverse complement strand
CGATGTCAGCTCCGTGTTCGATGGGGCGAATCAAGTATGGTGTGCCGAATGTGTTGTCGATAATCAATGGTATGTTGTGGCGATGTGCTATCTCTGCCCACTTGTCGATGTCGGTGACATCAGAGTTAGGATTACCGAAAGTCTCTGCGTAGAGTGCCTTGGTATTTGGCTTGATGGCGGCCTCAATCTGCTCGAAGTTGCGAGGGTCAACGATGGTATTGGTGATGCCGAGGTTGGCGAATGTATGGGTGATGAGGTTATAAGTGCCACCGTAGATATTGTCAGCCGCCACGATGTGGTCGCCAGCACCGAGGATGTTCTGGATGGCGTATGTCACGGCTGCCGCACCAGAGGCTACCGCGAGACCAGCCACGCCACCTTCGAGGGCTGCAACACGATCCTCGAACACGGCCTGGGTAGAGTTGGTCAAGCGACCATAGATGTTGCCCGGGTCACGAAGTCCGAAACGATCGGCCGCGTGCTGGCAGTTGCGGAACACATAACTTGTGGTCTGGTAGATTGGCACCGCGCGAGCGTCGGTAGCTGGATCTGGTTTTTCTTGACCTACGTGCAACTGAAGTGTCTCGAAGTGAAGTTTCTTTCCTGTACTCATAATAGCTTTCTTTTGTGTTAAATTTCTTGTTGCAAAGTTACGTCCAATTTCCGACATGGGAAATCCCACATTAAAGGCATTCCGCATACCACGTTTGTGGTATTCCGCCATAACAAAAAAATGTTTTAGGGCATGAAGCCCTAAAACATTCATTTGTCATCGTTATGATAAAGTTATAATCACATCTTTGATATTGCCTTAGTAGCCGCTTCCGTGGCAGCCTTCTTTGCCGCACTCTTTGCGGCCTTCTTCACCGCCTTTTTAGTGGCAGAACTATTGGCAGCCTTCGCAGCGGTCTTAGCAGCTGAGTATGTCTTCTTGGCCTTGTTGTAATCGCTCTTCACGGTCTCATAGCCCTTCTTCGCTTTCTCATAGTCCGCCTTTGACTTCTCATAGTTTTTCTTTGCCTTGGCGGTAGCCTTGGCCACCTTAGCGGCGTTCTTGGCGGTCTCCTTGGCAGCGGCGGCCTCGGCTTTCTTCTTCACGCTCGATGCGGCAGCTTGGCCAGCAGCTTGCGCAGCGTCTTTAGCGATTGACTTCACGGTTTGCGCGCCAGCGCCCATGCACAACACGGCGGCCAGCAATGTCATAACAATTTTCTTCATAATAAGGTGTTTTACTTTTAAACCGCTGCAAAGTTACATCAAATAATGAAAAAGGCACGTTCTCGCAGCAGAATTTAACACACGACCGTGACCACACGCCACCACGCGCAGGCAATGAAGTGAAAAAGAACGTGAACGTTGCCTCGTAACACTATTGTCACGGCTTCTTCAACAATCTTCAATATCATCGCAATCGCAGTGTAATATCACGGCCATAACTTTGCAACCGAAACCAAGAAGATAATCCGACTTACCTTTTCTGATGATAGACGAAAGACATAACACGAATAAAAAAGGCATGAAAGCTATAAGGGGAATCATTGTATTGGGATTGCTCTCGACTGCAAGCTTGCAATCGTGGGCGCAACAAATCAAGGGTGTCGTCATTGACAAGAAATCGAAAGAGACACTCGTCGGAGCGGTGATTACCGTGGAAGGGACGGATGCCAAGGCGGTGACCGACATCAACGGCAACTTTACCCTCGACGGATTAAAGAAAGACAAGACCTATACATTATATATTAACTATGTAGGCTACAAGACACAGAAAATTGACGGGGTTGAGTCGGAGAAAGCCAACTTGAACATAGCCTTGCTGCCCGACGAACAGCAACTGAAAGAGGTGACCGTTACCGCTGTGGAAAGGCGCAATACTGACGTGGCAATGCTGCAAGTAGCCAAGAACAGTCCCGTCATCGTGAGTAATGTCTCGGCACAAGAAATAAGTCGCACGCAAGACACCAATGCCGGTGAAGTGATACGCCGTGTGCCAGGCGTGAGTCTCATCGACGACAAGTTTGTCATGGTGCGTGGACTGTCGCAGCGGTACAACAACGTATGGGTGAATGGAGGAGCCGTACCAAGCTCAGAAGCCGATTCGAGGGCTTTCTCATTCGACATCATCCCAAGCTCGCAAATCGACAATCTTACTATCGTGAAAAGCCCAACCGCGGAATATCCTGCCGACTATTCGGGCGGTTTTATCATCGTCAACACCAAGGAGATTCCGGCAGAAAACAGCTTTTCTTTATCCGTGGGAGGAAATTGGAACACCGCTTCCGCCTTCAAGGACTTCTCCTACTCAAAAGTTTCGGGAACCGACTTCCTCGGATTCGACAACGGACTGAGAAGCCTCAACGGGGGAGTCAACGCTGCATTGAAGCCTCAACTCGATGCCAATGGCAACCCTGTGGGCGACTATGCCACCTCTCTCCTCGGCAACGGATTGAACAACGACTGGATGGTGAAATCGAAAAAGCCATGGGGAGACCTAAAGCTCGCCGCCAACCTCAACCACCGCTGGATGATCGGCGGAAGAACGCTCGGCATGCTCGCCGCCCTCAACTACACCAACGAATACCGCACTTACACCAACATGGAGAACAATCTCTATGGCATCTATGATGCGGCGAACGACAAGCCGAACTATCTTCGTCACTCTGTTGACGACCAATACAACAACAACGTACGACTCGGAGCGATGCTCAACTT
>DJQL01000035.1:51821-53146 GCA_002437565.1 Prevotella sp. UBA6387 | reverse complement strand
CGCCCGAAGTCGTCCACCGTCAACGGTGTCAAGCCGCTCGCCTTCGGGTCAAACCGCTCCATCAGCAGCAGTGCGTCCTCCTTCGGCTCCTCCAGCGTGAAGTGCTTGAAGCCAAGGTCGCCGGCAAAGAGAGGATTGTCCGCCTTTATCTTCTTGGCGGCACGCTTGATGCGCTCCATGCCGATCTGGTCTATGGTCGCCCATTTGCCGTTCACCTTTTCGGGTATCTGCACAAGGATGAACTTCCGCTTGCCGCCATCATCAGCCGTGGCGTTGTATTGCATCACGGCATGCGCCGTGGTGGCAGAGCCGGAGAAGAAATCAACCACGGTGTCGCCCTCGTTGGTTGCAATCTGTATAATACGCTGAACGAGCCTAACGGGCTTAGGCGTGTCAAAAGGGATCTCGCCTCCAAACAATGCCTTCAGTTCCTTTTTCGCCTCATCAGTATGTCCCACTTCGGCGTATGGCCAAAGGTTCGTGACCATCTTGCCGTCGACATTTTCGAGATAGGTCTTGCGTCGGATTCCGCCCTTGCCATTCTTTGTGAAGTAGAAACGCGGCCACTGTCCTCTCTTCAAGACCTTCTCAGCCTGTTTCTTCGATTCCTCCAAACCATTCTTTAGCACTATGGCTTTTATTCCTTTTCGCACATCGCTTGCGTCAACTCCACAAACTCGCGCACGCCGCTCGTCATCGTTGAGGTCTTTAAGTTCATACTCGCACCAACCATTCATGTGTTCAAGCATCGCGTTTTGGTCATACCGCCAATGTGAGGATGTCGTTGGATAAAGCATTTCACCAGTAAATGGATGCTGTATGGCATAGACCATCCCTTGATGCGTCCTCGCATCTGGAGCATACGGAGATGTATTCTGCCACTTTCCGTAAGCATCGTTATCAGGATTGCTGTATTTTGCATCCATTTCCTCAGTTCTATCCAATTTGTTTGGCTGCCAATGAGGTTCTTTCCCATACACAATTATATGCTCTACCTCTGTTCCTAAACCGTCAGCATCATTTCTTTGGGAGTAAGTCCTTTGCCAAGAAACATTGGCTACAAAACATTCATTTCCGAACACCTCATCGCACAGTTTCAGTAAATTCGCCTGTTCGTTGTCGTCGATGGATATGAATATCACGCCGTCGTCGGTCAGCAGGTCGCGCGCGAACGAGAGGCGCGGGAGCATGAACGTGAGCCACGCCGCATGGCTCGCGCTGCCGCGGCGCGTCATGGAGAGTATGCGCTCGGCACGCTCGGGGCTGACGGCAAGGCGCTCGGCAAGGTCGGCGGCGGTGAAGCTGAACTTGTCGTTGTACACAAA
>DJQL01000035.1:50071-51765 GCA_002437565.1 Prevotella sp. UBA6387 | reverse complement strand
CCGCTATACGACTTCACGAGATGCTGCAGCGCGTCGAGGTTGTCGCCGCTGATGTAGACGTTCTGGCTGTCGCGGTTCTCGGGCTTGGCGTTGTGCTCCTCGTCGGGACGGATGAGCGTGGTGGTGTCCATGTTGCAGAGCATGCGGGCATAGTTCTTGCCCAGCCAGGAGAAGCCGCTCGTCTCGTCGGTGAGCGTGATGCCCCCAGGCAACGAAGCCTTAAAAGCCTCCATGTCGAACTCGCCAGCGGCATTGAAGCACTGCGGGAAGTAGCGGCGCAAAGCCTCCATCTCTTTCTGCCCTGCCACGGCGTCGGCGTTGTGGTTGATTATATTCTTTATCATTTTTCCGAATTGCAATTTTAGAGAACGCTTACCCCTCCTTTATTATCCAGTCGCCAAGGGTGCGCCGCTGACTGTCGTAGTTGACGCCTATCTTGTAGAGCCGCTTGCCGTCGGCAGAGTAAGGCACGAGATAGCCTTTCTCGTCGATCTGCCTCAGCGCGTCCTCAGCCGAGCCGTCATATTTCAGTTCAAACACGAACACCGACTCCGGCAGGTAGACCACGGCATCGGCACGCCCGATGGCACTGTCTTCCTCCACACGCATGAAAGCCCCCATGAGGTTGAAGATGAGATAGAACACGGTCTGGAAGTCGCGCTCGTTCTTGTTTGAAAGCCTATTGCTGATGCTCGCCAGATAAGCCTTCAGGCGGTTCATCGCGCCATCGATGTCGCCATCGTAGAGCAGCTGGAGGAAGTCGCCCGTCAAACTGCTGTTGTCGAGCGACACGGGCGAGAGATAGTTGGGCGCGAGACTCTTCAGCATGCCTATCTTAACCTCGCGGTTGGGATATTCCAGCGTGTAGCGGCGCATCAGCGGATTATACTTCTTTATGGTGAGGTAGCCGCTCTGGTAGAGCAGCGGCAGGGCAGAGGTCATCTGTTCGGGCGACACGTCGAAGTCGTCCACCTCGCAACCCTTCTTCTCTATGTCCATCACGTTGACATGGAATTTCCGCAAGGTCTTTATCAGATAGCTCGGCGTGCCGGAGCCAAACCAGTAAGGGGCTATGTCTTGTGAGTTCAATGCCTTGACCAGACTGAACGGGTTGAACACGTCCTCTGACTTCTTGCTGAAGTGATATCCATCGTAATACTGGCGCAGCTCCTCCAGCGTGTCCTCATACGACATGCCCAACGCCCTGCCCAGTCCCTCCACGTCGGGACGCATCACGGTGGTGAGCTCCGTCAGGCTGATGCCGCAAATGGCGGAATACTGGTCGAACATGGAGATGTTGTCAAGGTTGTTCAGTTCGCTGAAGATGCTGAGCTGCGAAAACTTGGTTATGCCTGTGATGAACACGAACTCCAAGCAGGGGTCGAGCATCTTTATCGGGCTATAGAAGTTTTGCATGATGCGGCGCAGCACACCAAGGTTCTCCTTCTCGTGTACCACGTCGAGCAGCGGCGCGTCGTACTCGTCGATGATGACGACCACCTTCTGCCCGGTCTTCTTATAGGCTTCCTTCACGATGTTGGCAAAACGCACGTTCGGATCCTTGTCACCCGTCTCGCATCCGTAAGTTTGCTCATACGGTTTCAAGAGCCAATCGAGATAACGTTCGAGCTGGTCTTTCTCCATGTGCTTCGCTCCGCTCATGTCGAAGTGAAGCACGGGGTGCCTCACCCAAT
>DJQL01000035.1:48944-49997 GCA_002437565.1 Prevotella sp. UBA6387 | reverse complement strand
GAGGCGAAGAGCGACTTGCCGAACCGCCGCGGACGGCTCAGGAAGACATAGCTCATCTGCTTCTTGCGGAAGTCTACTATATACTGTGTCTTGTCCACATAGAGGTATTTGCCCTCGCGAATCTTCTCGAAAGTCTGTATTCCAACCGGATACTTGTTCACTATCTCACCCATCATGATGCTTGGTTTACATTCGAGCCACTAAATTACAAATAATATTTGACCTGGCAAAGGCCACAGGCGAACCTTAAAGCCGCTTTTTCACTAAAAAAACATAAATGGCCTTTGTTTTTACGCCAAAAGACAGCAGGTTTGATTATTTTTCCGTAGCTTTGCCAAACATATCCACCAAGCCTGTTTTCAGGTACCGCGGAGATTGTATTCACAACTTAATCATCAATTACCATGAAGAAACTATTGTTAATGACCGTTTTGGCTTTGACCTCAGTATTCGCTTTCGGACAGCGCAGGGTTGGCACCACGACCATACAGCCAAAGATTGGTCTCAACGTGTCTACCGTGGGCGACCTCGACTGGAAGGCGGGATTCGCGTTCGGCGCAGAATTGCAACACCAGCTCGACCGCAAGGTGGCCATCGCCGGCGGCCTTCTCTATTCGTTTCAGGGCGGCAAGAGCGACGGCTACTCGTGGAACCCAGGCTATATCAACATTCCCGTGACGCTCAACTACTATGTCTCGCGCGGCTTCGCCCTCAAGGCCGGCCTGCAACCCGGCTTCATGGTGAGCAAGGACAACGCGGGCGATGTCAACACCTTTGACCTCGCCGTGCCCGTGGGCATGTCTTACGAGTTCGGCAACTTCGTGATTGACGGACGCTACAACATCGGCGTCACCAAGGTGCCAAAGCATGGCGACGGCTACACCAACGTGCTTCAGTTCACCATTGGCTACAAGTTCAGAATGTAAGTGGCCTAATCCGCTTATACATTGATATTTACAGAAACACATAGACATCATAAACCAGCGAAACAGCGTGTCCGCAATGAGTGCGGACGCGCTGTTTTTTTTATGGTTTCGGCTTTACGCTTGAATC
>DJQL01000035.1:47437-48868 GCA_002437565.1 Prevotella sp. UBA6387 | reverse complement strand
AATCGCGACGGCCTTACGCCGTAAAGCCGAAACGACTTGGCTAAATTATGTCAAACAGTTCGTTTTATGAATATATTTTCGTAATTTTGCACATTATATAATAAGAATCGGCAAGAACAAATTTCAATCAAGCATGAATATATTAGAGTTGAGTGAACAGGAGATTGGCCGTCGCCAAAGCCTGCAACAGTTGCGCGAGATGGGTATCAACCCCTACCCTGCCGCTGAGTTCCCAGTGTCAACGTTCAGCACGGACATCAAGCAGTCGTTCAAGGAGGGCGAGAAGACCGAGGTGGTCATCGCCGGACGCATGATGAGCCGCCGCGTCATGGGCAAGGCGAGCTTCGTGGAACTGCAAGACGGCAAGGGCCGCATACAGGTATACGTCACCCGTGACGACATCTGCCCCGAGGACAACAAGGACCTCTACAACGTGGTCTTCAAGAAGCTGCTCGACATTGGCGACATCATCGGCATACGCGGTTTCGTCTTCAAGACACAGACCGGCGAGATCTCCGTACACGCACAAGAGCTGACGCTTCTCTCTAAGAGCCTCAAGCCGCTGCCTATCGTGAAATACAAGGACGGCGTGGCCTACGACAAATTTGACGACCCAGAGATGCGCGCTCGTCAACGCTACGTGGACCTCATAGTCAACGACGGCGTGAAGCAGACATTCGTGAAGCGCGCCACCGTGCTGCGCACCATGCGCAAGTTCTTCGATGAGCACGGATACACCGAGGTGGAGACGCCAATCCTGCAGAACATTCCCGGTGGTGCTTCGGCACGCCCGTTCATCACCCATTTCAACGCGCTCGACATCGACATGTACATGCGCATCGCCACGGAGCTATACCTGAAGAGACTCATCGTGGGCGGATTCGACGGCGTGTATGAGATAGGCAAGAACTTCCGCAACGAGGGCATGGACAAGTTCCACAACCCAGAGTTCACCTGCATGGAGCTTTATGTGCCATACAAGGACTACAACTGGATGATGACGTTCACCGAGAAGCTGCTGGAGACCATCTGCGTGGCCGTCAACGGAAAAGACGAGGTGGAATACCAGGGCAAGACCATCAGCTACAAGGCCCCATTCAGGCGCCTGCCTATCCTCGACGCCATCAAGGAGAAGACTGGCTACGACCTCAACGGCCTGAGCGAGGAGGAGATACGCGACATAGCCATCAACAAGCTGAAGATTGACACCGTGGACGAGACATCAGGCAAGGGCAAGCTCATCGACGAGATTTTCGGCGAGACCTGCGAGGGCACGTTCATCCAACCCACGTTCATCACCGACTATCCGGTGGAGATGTCGCCGCTCACCAAGATGCACCGCTCAAAGCCGGGGCTGACCGAGCGCTTCGAACTGATGGTCAACGGCAAGGAGCTGGCCAACGCCTACTCCGAGCTCAACGACCCAATAGA
>DJQL01000035.1:46034-47332 GCA_002437565.1 Prevotella sp. UBA6387 | reverse complement strand
GCCCTGCAATATGGCATGCCACCAACAAGCGGTATCGGCATAGGCATAGACCGCCTCGTGATGCTCATGACGGGCAAGGAGAACATACAGGAGGTGATGCTCTTCCCGCAGCTGAAGCCTGAGGCCAAGATGCCGCAGACAAGCGTGAAAGACTGGCAAGAGAAGATTGGCGTGCCCGAGGACTGGGTGTACGTGCTCCGCAAGGCAGGCTACAACCTCATTTCCGATATCAAGGACGTGAAGGCGCAAGCCCTGCAACAGAAGATGCTGGAGATAAACAAGAAATACAAGCTCGGATACGACAAGCCTGAGCTCGATACCATACAGAAGTGGATAGACGCCGCGAAGTAAGCGGCAAGCCGTGGCAAGAAAAAAAACAAAATTCCAACTCTTTATAAAATAAAACGAAATGGAGAACATTAAGTTAGACACCACCAAGGCCGCGGAGTTTCTCGCTGCCGACGCGGTAAAGAACTATGAGCCGCAAGTGAAAGTCGCACAAGAGGCCCTTGAGAATGGCACATGCCAAGGTAACGACTTCTTGGGTTGGCTGCATCTCCCCACGGAGACCACCGACGATTTTCTCAACGACATCGAGGTCTGCGCCGAACTGCTCCGCTCAAAGTGCGACACGGTCGTCGTGGCCGGCATCGGCGGCTCCTACCTCGGGGCGCGCGCCGTCATCGAGGCACTGGGCAACTCGCTGCAGTGGCTCGTCAACGATGGCACGAAGGTGCCAAACGTCATATTTGCCGGAAACAGCATCTCCGAGGACTATCTCGCTGAGCTGACCGAGTATCTCAAGGACAAGAAGTTTGGTGTCATCAACATCTCCAAGAGTGGCACGACCACGGAGACGGCACTCACCTTCCGTCTGCTGAAGAAGCAGTGCGAGGCTCAGCGCGGCAAAGACGAGGCCAAGGACGTGATCGTGGCCATAACCGACGCCGTGAAGGGCGCCGCCCGCAAGACCGCCGAGAAGGAAGGCTACAAGACTTTCGTCATCCCCGACAACGTTGGCGGACGCTTCTCAGTGCTCACGCCGGTGGGCCTGCTGCCCATCGCCGTAGCCGGATACGACATCAAGGCTCTCGTGAAAGGCGCGCAAGACATGGAGAAGGCCACTGCCGTGGACGTGCCTTTCGAGCAGAACATATCTGCCCAATACGCCGCCACGCGTCAGGCTCTCTATACGCAGGCCGGCAAGAAGATAGAGATACTCGCCGACTTCCAGCCAAAGCTGCACTTCATGGCCGAATGGTGGAAGCAGCTCTACGGAGAGAGCGAGGGCAAGGACG
>DJQL01000035.1:39575-45938 GCA_002437565.1 Prevotella sp. UBA6387 | reverse complement strand
ATCTTCGAGACGGTGCTCTCAGTGGAGCAGCCCAACAGGCAGCTTCTCTTCCCACACGACGACGAGAACCTCGATGGCCTCAACTTCCTTGAGGGCAAGCGCGTGGACGACGTGAACAAGATGGCAGAGCTTGGCACCCGCCTGGCCCACGTGGACGGAGGTGTGCCAAACATCCGCGTCAGCGTGCCAAAGCTCGACGAGTATTATCTCGGACAGGTAATCTACTTCTTCGAGAAGGCTTGCGGCATCAGCGGACTGCTGGAGGGCGTGAACCCATTCAACCAGCCTGGCGTGGAAGCCTACAAGAAGAACATGTTTGCCCTGCTCGGCAAGCCTGGCTACGAGGAGGAGACAAAGGCCATAAAGGAACGCCTGGAGGCTGAGAAATAAACGCTTGACATGACAAACATGATGGACATACGCAAAGCCATCACTGACTATAACACGACCTCGGGGGCGGATTTCCGCCCCAAGGCCGTGCTTTTCGATATGGACGGAGTGCTCTACGACTCCATGCCCCACCACGCCATAGCATGGCAGGAGGCAATGGCGCGGTTTGGCATCAAGATGACGGCGCACGACTCATACGCCACTGAGGGCGCGCGTGGATTCGACACCGTGAAGATGCTCGTGAAAAGGCAAAAGGGCATCGACATATCAGACGAGAAAGCCTTGGAGATGTACGCCGTGAAGAGCAACATTTTCCATAACATGACCGAAGCGCCCATATTCGATGGCGTGAAGGAGCTCATGCAGCGCATCACCGACAAGGGAATGACCGTCAACGTGGTCACTGGCAGCGCACAGAAACCACTGATAGCGCGGCTCAACCGCGACTTCGGGCAGTGGCTCGCGCCAAACCACATAACGACAGCCTTCGACGTTGACCACGGCAAGCCTGCCCCCGACCCTTACCTCTCCGGACTGAGGAAGGCTGGCGACTTGAAGCCTTGGCAAGGCATAGTGGTGGAGAACGCACCATTGGGCGTGAGAAGCGGCGTGGCGGCCGGATGCTTCACCATAGCCATAAACAGCGGGCCACTGCCCGACAGCGACTTGCTCTGCGAAAAGCCAAACCTGCTATACAAAAAGCTCACCGAGCTGCTCGACGACTGGGACGAGATCGTCGAGTGATCTTCGCGTGAGAAACGAGCCTTCTTTAATCATTATCGCTTATGCTTAGACATATCCTTTCACTATTCGTCTTGCTCATGGCCTTCTGCCAGGCACAAGCCCAGGAGACACGAGGCAAAAAGCTCGTAGTAATAGACATTGAGACGAAGGTCCCGATGCGAGGTGTCATAGTGAGCACCAAAACCGGCTATCGCGACACTACCAACTGGCGCGGCATCTGCCATGTGCCAACCGAGTTTGACACGCTGACGGTGTATAAACACAACTACATACCGGAACGGTTGATAGCAAAGGAGATGAAAGACACCACCGCTCTCATACCATCTGGTTCGGCCATAAGCGAAGTGACCGTGTGGGGCAAGAACAACATCAACAAGAATGTCAGGGAAGGCCTTGCAGACCAACCATTACCCAATCCGTCTAACGCCGCCATAACGTATAGTTTCGACTTCGCCAACATCATAGACCGACGCGGCAGGCGCGACAAGAAGCACTTGAAATCGGTGAGACGGAAGTTCCAGGAGATGGATGTCACGGGAGACCCAATAGTGGACGCTTACAACAGGGCCATAGAGGAGAAACGCCTTGAAGCGGAGAAAAAAGAAAAAGAGGAAACACAAGTAAAAAAGGAAGAATAAGCAACAGCCATAAGAGACATGATTGATTACGACAAGATAAGCGACAAGCGCATAGCGGTGCTGCTCAGTGGCGGCGTGGACTCCTCTGTGGTGGTCTACGAGTTCGCCTCGCGTGGACTCCACCCCGACTGCTTCTACATAAAGATTGGCCCAGAAGAAAAGGAGGAATGGGACTGCAGCTCCGAGGAGGACTTGGAGATGGCCACCGCCGTGGCGGCGCGATACGGCTGCAAGTTGCAGGTAGTGGACTGCCACAAGGAGTATTGGTCGAAAGTGACCCGTTACACCATGGAGAAGGTCAAGGCAGGTCTCACGCCCAACCCCGACGTGATGTGCAACAGGCTGAT
Organism: Prevotella sp. UBA6387; assembly: GCA_002437565.1. GTDB lineage: Bacteria > Bacteroidota > Bacteroidia > Bacteroidales > Bacteroidaceae > Prevotella. The sequence goes on along the minus strand of DJQL01000035.1, from coordinate 43,819 downwards.
AAAGTTCGGAGCGTTCGACGAGAAGATGGGGCGCGACTACGACTTGATAGCCACTGGTCACTACGCGCAGACAGAGTGGATCGACGGCAAAAAATGGCTGACGACAAGTCCAGACCCCGTGAAAGACCAGACCGACTTCCTCGCGCAGATATACCAATGGCAACTGAAGAAGGCCATATTCCCCATTGGGCACTACGTGAAAAACGAGGTGAGGGAGATAGCGGAACGCGAGCACCTGATCAACGCCAAGCGCAAGGACTCGCAAGGCATCTGCTTCCTCGGCAACATCAACTACGACGAATACATACGCCGCTATGTCGGCGAGAAGACGGGCGACGTGATAGAACTGGAGACCGGCAAGAAGATAGGCGAGCACAAGGGCCACTGGTTTCACACCATTGGCCAGCGCAAGGGCCTCGGTCTTGGTGGCGGGCCATGGTTTGTGGTTAAGAAAGACGCGGAGAGGAACATTCTCTATGTCAGCCACGGCTACGACCCCCAGACGGCTTACAAGAGCGTGTTCACCATACATGGCTTCGAATTCCTGACGGAGGGCGTGTCGTCGCTGCCCGAACACGTCACGTTTAAGATACGCCACACACCCGACTGCCACACGGCAAGCGTGGAAACGACTTCCGAGGGATTTATCATACACAGCAAAGACCCAATACACGGAGTGGCACCAGGACAGTTTTGCGTGGTCTACGATGCCGACCACCACAAATGCTATGGCTCTGGAGAGATAACATTATAACAAATGGCAAGGGCGGCTTTCGTAGCCGCCCATAGCCAATGAAAAAACAAAAAAACATGGAAAAAGACCATACAGCCCTGCGCCTGGGCGACTACAACACGCTCACCGTGACACGTCTCGCCCAGCGCGACAATCCGCACTCCACAGGCGGCAAGGAGACCTTCGGCGTGTTTCTCGACGGAGGGCGCGAAGGCGAAATACTCATGCCAAAGAAATACGTGCCCGAGGGCACAAAGGTGGGCGACGAGGTGAGATGCTTCGTCTATCTCGACCAAGAGGAGCGGCTCATAGCGACCACGGAGACACCAATAGCCAAGGTGGGCGACTTCGCGTGCCTCGACTGCACATGGGTGAACCAATACGGAGCCTTCCTGAACTGGGGCTTGATGAAAGACCTCTTCTGCCCATTCCGCGAGCAGAAGAAGAAAATGGAGATGGGAGAGCCTTACATAGTCTATATCCATGTAGACGACGAGAGCTACCGCATTGTGGCAACGGCAAAGGTGGACAAGTATATAGTGCCTGCCAAGGACAGCCAGCTGAAAGAGAGGCAGAAGGTGAAACTGCTGGTGTGGCAGAAAACAGACCTCGGGTTCAAGGTCATCGTCAACAACCGCTACCAAGGTCTCATCTACCTCGACCAAATATTCCAACACGTGCAGACAGGCGACCTAATCGACGGCTACGTGGAGAAGGTGCGGCCCGACGGCAAGCTCGACATCATGCTCCAGCCCACCGGCAGACGGCAAACTCTCGGCTTTGCCGACACCCTGCTCGAATGGATCAAGGCCCATGACGGCTTTTGCCCATTTGGAGACAAGAGCGCACCCGATGACATCAAGCGCACGTTCCAAGTGAGCAAAAAAGTTTTCAAGAAAGCCGTGGGCGACCTCTACAAGCGGCATGTCATCACCATCACAGACCAAGGGTTGCGACTAAACGCCAAAGAGGGGCGGCCATCATAGACTGCACCACCTCGCCACGGTCGAGAATGCCACGCACCTCATCGGCGGTGAGGAAATAAACGTCAATGTCCTCGGTGGCATCAAAATGCTGTTCGCCCTCGCGTTCCACCCCACGTGCAAGGAACGTGTGGGCGATGTTGTTGTTCGTGCCTGGGTTTGGGCTAAGCTCCATGAACGGTTCCCACACGCCGCCGCCAAAACCCGTCTCCTCCATGAGCTCGCGTCGCGCCGCCGCAAGCGGCTCCTCGCCATTCTCTATCACTCCGGCCGGTATCTCCCATGCCACACAGTCCAAGCCATGACGATATTGCCGCTCAAAGATATAGCGGCCATCACTTGTCGTGGCAATAACGTTAATCCAGTCGGGATATTCGAGCGACCAGTAGTCGTCCTTGACACGTCCGTCGGGCAACAACAGTTTGTCTTTTCTCACCGTCATCCACGGTTCTTTAATCACATACTCAGATGAAATGGTCTTCCATCTCATCTCATCGTCGGAGCGTTTCAGTTTTATAGACATCTTATTTTATTATTAATGATTCAACGATGTTGCTATTCCGCCACGGGAATGCAATGCGAATCCTTGATTTCGCCTATCACGATGATACTGTGAAGGCTACCTATGCAATCTATGTTGCCCAAAGTGTTGAGCATGAAGTTTTGATAAGCTTTCATGTCACGCGCGTATACCTTTATCAAGAAATCATAGTCGCCAGTGGTATTATAGCATTCGGTCACTTGGTCTATGGTCTGCACGGTGTCCATGAATTGCTGTATCAGGTCGTGGGTATGCTGTTTCAAGCGGATATTGCAAAGCACTATGACATGATTACCCAACTTATGATGGTCTACCACGGCTGAATACCGCTTGATATACCCTTCACGCTCCAAACGCTTCTGACGCTCGAATGTCGGTGATGGTGACAAATGAACCCTGGCCGCCAATTCCTTTATCGTCATCCGCGAATTCTGTTGCAACAACCTCAACAACTTAATGTCTATTTCATCAAGAGTCTCTTGTGTAGCCATTTCTTTCTTTTTTTATATTTGTGGAATATTATTCTACGCACAATGGTTATTCTTTGCAAAATTAGCATATTTTCCCGAACCACGAAGAATATTTGGACGAAAAAAAACTTCCTTTTAACTTTGCATCCAGAATAAGGATGTCGACGAAACATAATCAATGTTGACACTAAATAATAACATATAAATTAAAGGAAAAGACATGAGCAATCAAGGCAAGCAATTCAGAGCAGACGTAGTGGGCAGTTTTCTTCGTCCCGCAGAGTTGAAAGAGGCAAGGGCAAAATTTGCCGAGGGAAAGATTTCCGCCAAGGAACTTCGCGAAGTGGAAGACCGTCTCATCACCGACCTCATCGCCAAGCAGAAAGCACACGGCTTACATTTTATCACCGATGGCGAATTCAGGCGCAGTTATTGGCACCTCGACTTCATGTGGGGATTCAACGGCGTGGAGCACATCGAGCTGGAGCATGGCTATCAGTTCCATGGCGAGGAGACCACGAAAGGCTCATTGCGACTCACGGGCAAGATCTCGGGGGAGAACCATCCATTCATCAATGACTTCAAGTTCGTGAAACAATTCGAGGAAGACGGAATAGAGGCAAAACAAACAATTCCCGCTCCAGCTCAGTTCCTCGCAGAGTTGTTCCGTGGCAAGAACGGTGAGAACACACGCAAGTTCTATCCCAACACCGAAGAACTGATAAGAGACATCGCAAAGGCATACGCCACGTTTTTCAGGGAAATATTCGAAGCCGGATGCCGCACCGTACAACTTGACGACTGCACCTGGGGCATGATCGTGGACGATGACTTCTGGAAGTCGATGGCTGGAGCAGGCTTCACCCTCGAGCATGAGGCGCTGCAATACTTGAAAGTGAACAATCTCGCCATTGAAGGCAAGCCAGACGGATTGACCATCAATACCCATGTATGCCGTGGCAATTACCATTCGTGCTATGCTTCAAAAGGCGCATACGACCCCATAGCTCCATATCTTTTTGCCAAAGAGAACGTGAGCTCCTACTATCTGGAATATGACGACGAACGCTCTGGCAGCTTTGAGCCATTGAAATATGTGTCAGGAGACAAAAAGGTGGTTCTGGGACTTATTACCACTAAGTCTCCATTGTTGGAAAATCCCGGCGATGTAATAGCGCGCATCAAGGAGGCAGAGAAATACATTCCGCTCGACCGCCTCTACCTCAGTCCACAATGCGGCTTCGCCTCATGCGAGATTGGCAACAAGCTCACGGAGAAAGAGCAATGGGCAAAAGTTGACCTTGTAGTGAAAATAGCAAAAGAAGTTTGGGGATAAAGGTATAAGAAATGGGGCGTGTCGTTATGGCACGTCCCATTTTCTCATATCTCATCCAACGCCAATCCTGTGGCCTGAGCAATTTGCTCCTTGGTCAATCCCATTGCCTTCATCTGTTGGGCTATCTCCATTGAACGCTCAGAACGACCCTTAGCGAGGCCCTCGGAACGACCCTTAGCAA
>DJQL01000035.1:31682-39535 GCA_002437565.1 Prevotella sp. UBA6387 | reverse complement strand
CGACCCTTAGCAAGACCCTCGGCAAGTCCCTTGGCAAGTCCTTTGGCAAGTCCTTTGGCAAGTCCCATATCCATGCCCTCCTCATAACCTTCGTCACGACTTGTGTCGAAAAGGCTCTTCATATGCCTCACCGACTCCATATGGCGATAATAAGCCTGCTTGTCCTTATCGGAAAGAGCATCTACCCGCAAGCGTTCACGAGCCTCTGGCAAACCTGCCGCCTTAGCCTTGGCACTTATATTACCAGTCTTAAGGAACTCTATCCACTCGTCAAGTGGAGTCGTTGCCACTTTGTCAAAGTCGTTCACTCTTAGCACATAATACTCTGGAAACAAATCGCTCGCCGCTTTTCTTTTCAGCAAGTCTGGCTCTTTGTTGCCAAAAAACTTCTCATTTTGGCGTACCGACAATTTCAAGGTATCGTGTGGCTGGTGAAGCCCGACAAACTCCGTCTTTCCATGGTAAACATAATCTTTGCCCTGACCAAGCTCAAAATAAACTATGTTGATCGAGTACACCTTACGCACCTCTTCGTAGGGCTTCCCTAAACCTATGTACTCGGTGATAGCTTTAGACACACCATAGAGCATACGGTGAAAATAAGAAAGCTCACGACTGTTTTGCACTTCTATGATACAAAGCTCGCCATCCTCGCTTTCCGCCAGGATGTCCACTCGGTTGTATTTATCTTCCTCGTCCTCTTGGTTGCCTTCACTCTCCAAGAAACGATGTATCTTGAAACTCTTGCCCAATAGCGAAGCCAAAAAGCCTTCTAAGACAACATAGTTTGCCTTATCGCGAAGCAAGCGTTTCATTGCCCAATCGAATCGTATGTAATTATCCTGCATAGTTGTTTTATCTTTTACGCGCAATAACTTTGAGGCTGTAAATCTACTATTTTCCCACGAGACCACCAAACAAATATCTGCTAAATATTTACGAATTATCTCTATATACCACATATATCACGCTTTCGTGCCAAATTTGAAACAAATTAATGTGCCAAAACTGGCATTTTTGAGACAAAAACAAAAATAGTATTGCGTGTATAGCAATTGTTTGCTGATTTTGTATTACTTTTGCAAGCATAACAAATGGTCAGATTTATATATCTGACAAATAGGGCGTTTACTATGACGCTTTGTCTTTGACGCTTCGAAACTTCGCAACTTTCCATGCATTGTCAAGACACAGCAACGGTAGAAGCTTACGGGATGTGATTCAGTCGCATCCCCTTTTGTGCTATGTTTCTTTGTAAGGGAATAGGCAGTGAGGGGGATGTAGGCATATGGCATCAGCGTGGGGCTCGAAGTTGCTCGTTCTACAATGCAGGGCAATGCGAAGGCCTCGAAGCGTGGGACGGCAACAGGCAGCACCCACGCTTTTATCAATATACCCATGACTCAAGCAATCAAATCTCTCCCAAGTCGCATTTCGCAACCAGTCATTTGGCAATGGCCTTTGTTCTTGCTGTTTTTCCTCTTCATCTCTCCAAGCACATTGGTTTCATTTTGCATGAACATTACCAATGAGAATGGCATCACTGGCATTGTTCACAGGATTCCACTAGCATTGTTTCTGTCATACATCATGGCTTGCGCAGCTTATTTTAGCGGCAAGCCGTGGGTAAAAACCATAATCTATGTCTTCTCCGTTGCATTGCTTGCCACGGACACGTTTCTGCACAATGTTTTCCACATCTACATACAGCCATTTATGGTCATGTTGATTGGCGAGACCAACCATCAAGAGGCTGGCGAGTTTTTCGGCACATTCATGTTGTCGAGAGGCGGACTACTTACACTGCTCACTATCGCGGTCTCAATCACGCTCATTATCATAGCGGAGCGGTTCAGAAGCAAGGTCAGCCAGAATATCCTATCCCACCACGCCTTACTGACGGCGGTCAAGACGTTTACTTGCATAGTCGTGTTATGGGGTGGATGCCAAATGCAGACTTATTACAAGATCTTATCCAGCGACAATATAGACGACGCACCGATTACAGGTGATATATTCCCTAACGACTCATTCACCAGACTAGTATATTCGCTTAGCAGCGTGCCATTGATGCACAATCAAATAGATGAAGCCATTGGCGTAACCACACACGACACAGACAGCCCTACCATTGTCAATCACGCAGATTCGCTTGACGTGGTATTCGTGATAGGCGAATCTTACATCAAGGCTCACGCTGGCATCTATGGTTACCCACTCAACACCACGCCAAACATGATAAAAGAACAAAAAGAACATCGCTTGTTCGCTTTCACCAACGTGGTAACACCAGTAAATAGCACAAGCACTGCCATGAAAAACATGCTTAGCGTGAACGACTTGCTTAGCAAGGAAGACTGGAGCCTGCGCCCATTGTTCCCGTCATTGTTCAAGAAAGCCAATTTCAAGGTGTTCTTTTGGGACAACCAGCTCAATGATAGCACGTCGTTTTATGCCTTCACCTTAAATTCTTTTATCTTTAACGAGACTATCAAGCATGCTTGCTATGACCAAACCAATAAGCCTCTTATGGGATATGATGGCGAGTTAATCGATGATTTTGTCAAGAACAAGGAGCATGACGGGCAAAACAACTTGGTCATATTCCACCTTTGGGGACAACACATTGACGCAAACAGCCGATTCCCTCATACGAGGCAGTTTGAGCGTTTCACGTATAAAGACGTACCTAACAAGGCTAAATATTTGGACAATGCCAAAAAACAAGACATTGCAAACTATGACAACGCCACTTTATACAATGACTATGTGTTGGGAAAGATATTCGACTTGTACCGCGACAGGAACGCCGTAGTCGTTTATCTATCAGACCACGGTGAGGAAGAATACGATTATCGCGACTCAAAAGGACGAAAGACTTGCAGTAAACAACAAATCCCTGAGATGCTGAAATATGTCCATTGCGTTCCTTTCTTGATATGGTGCTCAGACAGATACCAAGCCACGCACCCTGAAGTGGTAAAGGAAATAGGCGAGGCATTGCACCGTCCCTTCATGACAGACCAGGTCACGCAGGTATTGTTTCATCTCGCGGGAATTAAAAGCCGGTATTACAAACCCAACAACGACCTACTTTCCCCAAACTTTCAAGCGCGCAAGCGCATATTGCTCAATGGCCTGTGCTTTGACGACTATGACATTAAATAACATCAAAACATGATGTTATTCTAACAAATTGCTTAACTTTGCGCTTGACACATGACTTTACCAAAACATAAAATATCATGAACATCAAGAACCTTACAACCATGTTGGCCTGTGGCCTTATGATGGTCCCAATGTTGAGCCAGGCGCAAGACTGTTGCAAGAAGAGCAATGAGGTGATTGAGACCATCATGTCTCGACGTTCCATCCGTAAATATCTTGACAAACCCGTGGAGCACGACAAGCTCGCCATTGTCGCCAAATGCGGTATAAACGCGCCAAACGCCCTTAACCAACAGCCATGGGCTGTGCGCGTCGTGGAAGATCAAAACTTCATAAGAGAGACGACAGAGATATTCAAGAAGGAAAAGCCAGAACAGGTAAAACACGACGCAAACTTCAAGAACATGTATCGCAACGCTCCAAACATCATTGTCGTTGCTACCCCAAAAGGAGACAATTGGGGACTTCTCAACGCTGGCTTATTGGGGGAAAACATGATGCTTGCAGCCCAATCATTGGGATTGGGTACCTGCTGCTTGGGAAGCGCAGCCCGCTTCTTGCAAGACAGCGAGGCCTGTAAACCCTATATGGCCAAGCTAAATCTTCCAAAAGATTATGAGATTTGTTATGTCATAGCCATTGGCTATCCTGATGAGGCTCCAGAGGCAAGGCAAAGGGACGAAAGCAAGATAGAATATATCAAGTAGACATAATAAGGGGTGAGACCAACGAAGGCCTCACCCCATTTTTTTGCATGACAGCGAATCAACTGGCATCCTATCCATAAACGCCCATTTCTTCGCAGTCATGCGCATGCATCCGCATATTACTTGCTCACGTGTTTTTCAGGGCTTATATTTCTTTCAAGTCCACCATGTCATGGTGCTTCTCATGCCGCTCCTTCACCAAGTAGAGGAGCTTCTCCTTCCGCTTTGGCATGATGAGACGCCGGATGAAAATATTAGGAATAGCTACACCAAGAGCGATAAACAATATCACGAGCGAGGCCTTGATAGCCCAGTTGAACGCGAAGGTAAGCTCACCGATGACACCATCCATTTGGATAAAGCCAAAAAGTGAACGATACATCATCACTCCTGGAATCATCGGGATGACAGACGGTATGGCGATGATCTGATGAGGTATGTGATGTATATGCTGTGAGCGCGTAGCAATGATGCTGGCGACTGCCGAGCCCACGAACGAGCCGATGATAATGCCTTGGTCGAGACCTATGTTGCCGTTAGACGGGCCGAGATTCACGAAGTTGCGAGTACACACGGCAATGATACCCGTCAATGCCAACACTGGCATGATGCGCTTAGGCGTGTTGTAAATCGTGGCAAAGCCCATCGCCGATATAGCCGCCGCTATGGCATAGTTTATGAAACTGTTATGAGGTGTCATAGACAGGTCTTTCACGAAATTGTCTATACCGCAAATCTGAATGGCGAACACTATGCCAAACGACATGGCAATGATCATCATGAGCGTGATTATGGCACGCGTGAGTCCCACTTGCACATAGTTTGATACCATGTCCGTGACAAAATTGATAAGTGGTACGCCCGGCACTATGAACAGCGTGCAAGCCATGAGAGGATGGTACGGAGTGTCAGAGTGGAGGAACGATGGCAAAGCCGAGCTCAAGGTAGCGTCAAGGCTTATAAAAGTGGTGAGCCAGCATATCAAGGTAGCTACGAAAGCACTTACGGCTATTCCAACATAACTGTTCCAATGAAGCTTTGCCAAAAACATCTTCAAGCGGAAGCCAAGGATGGCTGGTATGGAAGCGTAAAAGAACGCAGGCCAGTCGCAACCAAACTGCACACAGAAGCCACCACATGCAAAGCCAGCGCAAACGGCAATCATCCATGGAGAATATTGCTTATGCACATGTTTCAAACTCTCAAGCTCAGCCTCATATCGGTCAAGGTTCCAGTCCTCGCGTATTGCAGTCCAAAGCATCTTGCTTATCTTTGATATCACCGTGAACTCCACACAATGGGAATCCACACGCTGATACTTTGAGAACGAGTGAGTCTCGTCAGAAAGGTTCACCATTATGATATTGAAGTTGAGGGATATATGAATATACTCCTCTGGCAGGCCGAGATAAGCCTCGCATCTCTTCATGTTGCGCATTATTCGAGCGCAGTCGGCATTGCTCGCCATGAGCAACGCCCCGGTACGAACAAGCAAGTCGAGCTTACGGCGAAGAAGTTGCACAGAATTGGAATTCTCATCACTCCTTGTCTCGTCTTCTATCTGCTTTTCCTCGTCAAGGCCAACGAATCGTTCCAAATCGTCTTTATTGCTTTTATGAAAGCCGAAAAAACTATTGCTCATATTACGACAGGAAAATCATCATTAGTATTTGGATTGAGATAATGCGCAAAAGCATGGCAAACGGATAAACTGTGGCATATCCCACCGATGGCGTGTCACTCGCCGTGCGGTCGTTGGCATAAGCCAAGGCCGGTGGGTTGGTGTTGCCACCAGATAGCACACCAATAAGCGTGTAATAGTTGATATGGAACACATACCGTCCAATTATTCCACCTATTATCACTGGCAGCATCGTGATTATGATGCCATATCCAATCCATTGCAATCCCTGCTCATTGATAAGTGTATGGAAGAAGTCTTGTCCGGCTCCCAAGCCTACACATGCCAAGAAAATATTGATGCCCATTTCCCTCAACATCATGTTGGCGGAAATGGTGTTATACGTCACAAGATGGTAGCGAGGACCGAAGTAACCCATGAGAATGGCCACTATGAATGGGCCACCAGCAAGGCCAAGACGCACCGGGGTGGGTATGCCAGGTATGGCTATCGGCGCGGTAGCAAGCAAGCAACCCAGAGCTATTCCCACGAAAATTGGGATGAGGTTAGGGTAGTTAAGGCGTTTCATCTGATTACCGAGCACCTTGTCCACCTTGCTTAACGCAAGTTCTGAGCCAACCACCGTAAGGCGGTCGCCAAGTTGCAATCTCAAGTGCGGATGAGCCACAAGATCCACGCCATTACGATTTACACGAGTAACAGTGGCTTTGAAGTTGCCGTTGATGTCAAGTGACACCAGCGTCTTGCCTTGCAATTCAGGACGCGTCACGATGATGCGGCGAGAAATAAGCTCACGCTCAAACTGGCTCCAGTCCACCTCAACCTGTTTGCCAAAAAGGGCTATTATGGCATCTATGTCTTGCGGTGCTACCACTACCAGGATCTTGTCACCCAGATGGAGTTTAGTCTGTCCATTCACTATTGTATTGTGACTTGTATTCTCGTGGTCTATTATGCGTGAGATCATGAAGTGACGACCTATTATCCGCTTCATCTCAGCGACAGTATGGTTGTCAATCCTGTTATTGGTAATTTCCAAAGTAATCGAGCGCACCGCGAGCAGTTCTGGCTGTCCTTCGCCTGTCTCCGCCTGCTTTTCCTCAGTTCCCTGCTTGATGTTTAGGATAAAGCGAAGCACTATGAAGGCCAGTATCACGCCAATGACACCCATTGGATAGGCCAATGCATAGCCCGTCGCTATGTCAGGACTCTCTACGCCTTTCATGCTGAAGAAAGCCTGCTGCGCCGCTCCCATACCAGGCGTATTGGTCACCGCACCTGAAAGAATGCCGGCGATAGCTGTAAACGGAGTGTCTGTGAAGTAATAAATGCCAACAGCTGTGAGAATACTAATGAAAATGGTAATCAGCACCAGCATGTTTAGCTGCAAGCCTCCTTTTTTGAAAGAGGCGAAGAAGCCTGGGCCAACCTGCAAACCCAATGAATAAACGAAGAGCACAAGACCAAACTCGCGAAGGAAATGGAGCAGCTCAACATTGAGATTGAGGTTGAAATAGCCGAAGACGATACCCACTATCAAGACCCATGTGAGTCCAAGAGAGATGTTTTTAACCTTTATCTTTCCCAAGATCAAGCCAAGCGTTATGACCAAGGCAAGGATAAAAATGGAGTGAGAGACTCCGCCTGCCCAATAAGCCTGCGATCCCTCAAACAATGTCTTTATGAAATCCATTGGTAATAAAAATGATAAAGCTGAAAAAATATGAATTCTTTTGCAAAGTTACGATTTTTTCAGAAATTAATAAAATATGTATATAATTAAAAACAAGCCATACCATGAAAAAACTGTCACAACGGGGTGACATTCTTCATGGCATGGCCATAATAATATTTAATTTCCAATTGAGGTTCTTTCGCAATAAAGCATGCTCGCCAAGGCCTTATCAATAATCATCCACCCTGTACTTGCTCTCATCCTTGTCTCGAAGCATAGACAGATAGCTTGCGTAGCGACTTTCTGCTATGTAATGGCTTTCAACGGCCTTGCGGACAGCACATCCAGGCTCATGAGTATGCGTGCAGTTGGAGAAACGGCAATCCTGGGAAAACTTGAATATCTCGCGAAAATAACTTCCTATCTCCTCGGGTTCCATGTCAAAAGAGCCAAAACCCTTAATGCCTGGAGTGTCTATAAGCCACCCCCCACTTGGCAGAGGGACCATTTCTGAGAATGTGGTAGTATGGGTGCCTGTGTCGTGAGCGTCGCTTATGTCAGCTACCTTGGCTTCGGCATTTGGCACCATGAGGTTGAGCAACGTAGACTTCCCCACCCCACTATTGCCGCTAAGCAGTGTCACCTTGTCCTTGAGCAAATC